>JANTGO010000009.1 GCA_024763015.1 Flavobacteriaceae bacterium | reverse complement strand
CCTTTAAAGTTGTTAAGGAATAGTTTTATCACTCATTATATACCTAAGCTCCGCCTTTGGCAGAGCTTTATTCAATCTATTCATTTTGCACGAATTTGTTTTACGGCTAACCAAAATCTAGAAAAACACATACACAAATGTTTTTAAAATATTGAGAAACGTTTTGAATAACCGCGTGTTTTATAATTGAAAGTTACTAATTTACAGTTTATTACATTATTTTATATTGTCTGCATTTCATTTTTTTTTGACATTTATTCACTAATTATAAAAACAATCACTATATTTGTGTAATCAAATATTTTTTTTAACAAAAACAAAACTATTATGAAAAGAATTACCTTATTCACTTTAGTGCTTCTTGCCTTTACTTGGCTTGGACAAGCACAAATTAACACATTTCCTTGGGAAGAAGGATTTGAAGGAACTACATTTCCACCTACCGGATGGACACAGGTACAAGTAAATGCTTCACAAACTTGGATAGCCTACACCGATGATTACCACAGTGGAAGCCAAGCAGTCAGTTGCGCATATGATGACAACCTACAAGCACAAGATGAAGTATTAATGACACCTATTATTGATCTTTCCTCATTAACCACTCCCGAATTGGCTTTTTGGTTTAATATGAGTTACTATTGGGCAGTTGACCCAAACAACAATTATGACTTAAAAGTACAAGCCACAACCGATGGTGGCGCTACCACTACCGACTTATGGTCAGAAGCTGATTTTGGCACATTTAGCAGTTGGACTTGGTATGAAGTAAAACTAAACTTGTCCGCTTACTCAAGCACGTCAAATTTCCAACTTATTTTTAGATACGTAGGTACAGACGGAGCCCAAGCTATTATTGATGATATTTCTATTCAAGAAGCCCCGACTGCTGCACCTGCATGTGCCACTAATTTAATACCTGCTGATGGCGGTATGTTAAGCATTACGGCCGCCGGTGATGGCATTTTGACTTGGGACGCAGCTGCAACTGCAGATGGTTACCACGTATATTTAGGATCTACTTCAGGCACTTATACGACAACTGTTGATGTAACCGATACACAATACACTGCCACAGGCCTAAGTGTAGGTAGTACTTATTACTGGAAAGTAGAGCCTTTTAACACTACTGGCAGTGCTACCTGCACCGAACAAAGTTTTACAACACAAGCATACGCAGCACCCGATTGTGCTGAAAACCCCACACCCGCTGATGGAGCTACTGCTGTTGCAATAGAAAGCGGAAGAAAAGTTGTATTGTCTTGGGATGCTCCTTCAACAGGCCCCACGCCTACGGCTTATACCATTGAATTAGGCACTGTATCCGGCAACTACACCATAGGACCTGTTACCATTACAGGTAATAGCATCCCATTTACCGGCGTTAGTGAGAACACTACATATTACTGGAGAGTAACACCTAAAAATGGTGATGTAGATGCAAGCGGTTGTACTGAATGGAGTTTTACAACCGGAGCTTTCCCTGCACCTCCTGCTAATGACACTTGTGCCGGTGCTATCAACTTACCGGTAGATGCTGATGCATGTGTAAGACCCACCGTTGGGGATAGCTCTTTTGCTACAGATTCAGGTGAAGCTTCACCATCTTGTGCCTCTAATGACAATGTTGCTGATTTATGGTATAGCGTATCAGTGCCTGCCTCCGGTGCCGTTACGGTTAGCACCTCTGCCGTTGCGGGAAGTGGATTTAGCGATTCTGTTATGGCGGTATATTCCGGTACTTGTAGCGGTTTAACAGAGCTTGATTGTAATGATGATTCAACCGGACTATTTTCTGAAGTTGCAATTACAGGTGAAGCACCAGGAACTGTTCTTTACGTGAGAGTTTTAGGTTATGATACTTCTAATTTAGGAGAAATAAATGTCTGCGCCTTTGACCCTAATGCCAGTGTTATTGCAGATAATAAAATTGAAGGATTCAAATTTTATCCTAACCCTGTAAATCATACTTTAAATTTATCTGCTCAAGACCAAATTGAAAATATTAGTATTTATAATGTTACCGGTCAAGAGGTGATAAATATGCAACCAAATACTGTGCAAGCACAAGTTGATATGAGCCAATTGCAAAATGGTATCTATTTTGTAAAAGCACAAATCAATGGACAAGTAACAGCCTTTAAAGTTGTAAAAAAATAAATTTTTATTTATTTCAAATATCTAAGAAGCTGCCTTAAAGGCAGCTTCTTTTTTTACTATAAAACCTTAAAACGTTTTCACCCATAAAATAATTATTAGCTTCTCATATTTGTATTAACTTTGTAAAACTATCTACAGCTAAAATTTTATGGATTTTAAAAAGAAAATACTATGGCTCGTTTTATTACTATTTTTAAGTTTAATACTTAATATTAGTTTGGGCTCGGTTATCTTACCCAAAGATTTCTTTTTAGATATATTTTTCCACCGTTTGCAAGCACAATCAGCTTATACACAGATTCTGTTTGACTATCGCATTCCAAAAGCCATCGTTGCTATTCTTACGGGAATCGGTTTGTCTATTAGCGGTTTGCTGATGCAAAGCATTTTTAGAAATCCTATAGTGGGTCCTTATGTGCTCGGCATTAGCTCCGGTGGCGGACTTGGGGTTGCTTTGCTTATTTTAGGCGGTTCATTTTTGGGTTTCCAACACATTGCAAGTGTTTCTATTAGTATTGCTGCTGCTTTGGGGAGCATTCTCACCTTGTTGCTCATCATCAGTTTTTATACACGCACAAAAAATGCTGTTAACTTGCTGATAATCGGTTTGATGATTGGTATTTCTTCAGGCGCTATCATTAGCATTTTGACTTATTTTACGCAAGCAGATCGCTTACAGAAATATGTTTTCTGGTCGATGGGAAATTTGGGTAATGTCAGCTGGCACAACATACTAATCCTAAGCATCGTCATGTTTTTTTCTCTTTTGGTAATCATGTTTATCTTAAAACCTATCAATGCCTTGTTGTTGGGCGAGCATTATGCCTTATCTTTGGGTATCAACCTCAAGAAAACACATTTATGGGTCATTATTTTATCGGGACTTATGGTGGGAAGTATTACAGCTTTTGTAGGCCCCATCGCTTTTGTAGGATTGGCAGTACCGCATATTGCCCGCCTTATTTTTAAGTCGCAAATGCTTCAAGTACTACTACCGGCTTCCATACTTATCGGAAGTATTTTGATGTTGCTCTGCGATACCATAGCTCAAGTCCCCGGCAGTGTTTTGGTTCTACCTATAAATGCCATCACGGCCTTGCTTGGCGCCCCTTTGGTTATTTACCTAATCAATCGAAAAAGGGCTTCCTATTGATGAAATAATTAGAAGTAAATATTAAAAAGTTTTCACAACAAAAAAGCCACCAAAACGGTGGCTCTTGTAATTTATTCAATAAGCAATATTATTACTTCAACTCTTCTACTTTTTCTTTGGCTTGTTTTAATTTATCCTTCATATCCAATTCATAATAAATTTGTTTAAGCATCTGCCAAATATCAAAATCATTTGGACCAATTTTAGATGCCTCTTCCAATTTAGGCAACACACTTTTATACAAGTCTTTTAATTGCCCTTTATATTTATAATACAAATTATCATTATTCAAAACTTCATCTTTATTTAATTCATCCATGATTTTCTTTTCAGGTACCAAATCAATGTAGATCAAACCTTTGTATGCATCCAAATATTTAGGGTCTAATTTTATTACTTTTTCATAGTATTTTTTAGCATCATCATACTTTTTCATTTGAAACAAAGTAGCCGCCATATTAAAATTAAATATTTTGTTATTGGGTTCAATAGCTACCGCTTTTTTCATCGTTTCGATAAACTTTTGTTTTTCGTCTTTTTTTAGATAATAATTTGCCTCTCCAATCAATAAATCTAAATTATTAGGATCTTCTTTTTTTGCATCCGCAATAAACTTCATCGCTTTGGTATCATCACCCTCTTTACCATAAATATAAAGTAGATTTGATACGATTTTTGGTCGTAAATTTTCAGATTTTTCTTTTTTCATATCGGCATGAGTACCGGCTTGCACCAATAATTTACCGGTTTTTTCATCCACTCTTTCTCTTTTGTTTGTTGCCTTATTAAGCGCTGTATAATACTCCGTTACACCTGTATATCCGCTTTTATATAATTCATCGAATAATTTTTCTGCTTTTTTATAATCCTCAGCCAACAGATGACTAAAAGCTGCAGTATATTTATAGTATTCATTTTTATTAAGACTGTAAACCATTTCAAAAGCTTTAGCAGCATCGGTATACTTTTTACCTTCGTATAATTTAAAACCGGCATTAGCAACTTCTTTTTCAACGTCTACTAAAATATTTTTGGCATCATCGGTATATTTATCCCTGTCTATTTCTTTTTCGTAAGCTTTTAGATCTTCCAAAGTTTTAACAGCTGTTTCATAATTACTAAAATCTTTACCGCCCAATTTGGCATAGACTTCACCCTTAACAAAAAGCACTCTTGCTTTTAGCTTTTTGTCTGCTTGATCATATAAATCAAATGCTTTATCCGCCATTGATTTTGCTTCCTCCAAATTACCTTTGTCAAACAATTTTTGGGCAGATTTCACTTCTGCTTTTTGTGCAAATGCAGAAATACCTATAAATGTAATTAAAATAATTAGTACTCTTTTCATGATATTTTTTTATTTTTTATTATTTGTTTTCTTCTGTATTGTTATCTATTTGTTGATCAGTAGATTCTGTTGTGTTTTCTTCGGCATCTTCTACCTCATCTTCAGACATCACTTTGGCAACAGCAGCAATGGCGTCGTTATCCTTAACATTTATCAATTTAACACCTTGTGTTGCTCTTCCCATCACTCTTAAATCAGCAACATGCATTCTAATGGTTAAACCTTTTTTGGTGATGATCATTAAATCGTCTTCATCGGTTACAGATTTTATGGCAACAAGTGCACCTGTTTTATCTGTAATATTAATCGTTTTAACACCTTTTCCGCCTCTATTGGTTATTCGGTAGCTGTCAAGGGTCGAGCGCTTGCCATAACCTTTTTCTGACACGACCAAAATGTTGTCTGATATATCGCTTACAGAAATCATGCCAACCACTTCATCGGTATCACTTGCAAGTTTTATGCCACGAACACCGGAAGCGGTTCTTCCCATAGCTCTAATCTTATTTTCCTCAAAGCGAATGGCTTTGCCGGAACGGGCTGCCAGCATTATTTGGCTATCGCCGTTGGTTAATTTTGCATCTAATAATTCATCACCTTCTCTAATGGTAATGGCTGCAATGCCGTTTTGTCTGGGTCTAGAATACTGTTCCAATGATGTTTTCTTTACGACACCGTTTTTGGTAACCATCATCACGTAATTGGCATTTACATAATCTTTATCTTTAAGATCCTTAGTGTTAAGGAATGCTTTAACAGAATCATCGGATTCTATGTTAATTAAATTTTGAATAGCCCGTCCTTTAGAGACTTTGCTGCCTTCGGGAATTTCAAATACACGCATCCAGAATACCTTACCTTTTTGTGTAAAGAATAACAAATACTCGTGATTGGTTGCCACAAATATATGTTCTAAAAAGTCTTCAGAACGGGTAGCAACGCCTTTTTGTCCGGTGCCGCCACGTCTTTGTGCCTTGTATTCAGACAACAAACTTCTCTTGATATAACCGGCATGCGAAATTGTGATAACCACTTTGTGATTAGGAATTAAATCTTCCATACTCACATCGCCGCCTGCAAAATTTATTTCGGTACGTCGTTCATCGCCAAACTTATTTTGCATCTCCATCAACTCATCCTTAATGATTTGCATACGACGTTCCACTTTATCCAAAATATCCTTAAGATCGGCAATTGTTTTGGTCAATTCTTCATACTCGGCATGTAGTTTGTCTTGCTCCAATCCTGTTAATTGTCGCAAGCGCATTTCTACGATGGCACGTGCTTGTATTTCGCTTAATGTAAAACGTTGAATCAGTTTTTCTCTGGCTTCTTCAGTGTTTTTTGAACCACGAATAATAGCAATTACCTCATCGATATTATCAGAAGCAATGATTAATCCTTCTAAAATATGTGCTCTTTCTTCTGCTTTGCGCAATTCGTATTGCGTTCTGCGCGTCACTACATCGTGTCTATGATTGACAAATTCTCTAATTAAATCCTTAAGATTAAGCATTTCCGGACGTCCGTTGACCAGTGCAATATTATTCACATTAAAGGTAGATTGCAGAGCGGTATATTTAAACAATTTATTCAATACAACATTCGGAATGGCATCGCGTTTTAAATAATACACAATACGCATACCTTTACGATCGGATTCGTCCTTGATGTCCGCAATTCCTCCCAGCTTTTTATCGTTGACCAAGTCCGCTGTTTTTTTAATCATATCGGCCTTATTGACTTGATAGGGAATCTCTGTTACAACAATAGCTTCACGTCCTTTTATTTCTTCAAAATGCGATTTAGCACGTAAAACGATTCGACCTCTACCGGTCATAAAAGCATCTTTGACACCTTGATAACCATAAATAATACCTCCCGTAGGAAAATCAGGCGCTTTGATATGCTCCATTAAAGCTTCAATCTCAATATCCTTATTGTCAATATATGCAATGGTTCCGTTGATTACCTCCGTTAAATTGTGAGGTGGCATATTGGTTGCCATCCCAACAGCAATCCCGGAAGCGCCATTGACCAACAAATTTGGAATTCTGGAAGGCAAGACAGTTGGTTCTTGCAAAGTATCATCAAAATTATTAGCAAAATCTACGGTCTCTTTATCGATATCTTGCAACATTGCTTCGGAAAGTTTTTGCATGCGCACCTCGGTATAACGCATGGCAGCCGGACTATCGCCATCGACCGAGCCAAAGTTACCTTGACCATCAACCATTAAATAACGCACACTCCAATCTTGCGCCATACGCACCATAGCATCATATACGGAACTATCGCCGTGGGGATGATACTTACCTAATACTTCCCCTACAATTCTTGCCGATTTTTTATAGGATTTATTTGAAGCCAATCCCAAACCATGCATCCCAAAAAGCACCCTCCTATGCACGGGTTTTAATCCGTCACGCACATCGGGCAATGCTCTGGAAACAATGACTGACATTGAATAATCAATGTAGGACGACTTCATTTCTTCCTCAATATTAATAGGAATTATTCTCTCTTCACTATTCATAAAAATTCATTTAACAATTTAGGACGGCAAGATACAATTTTTCTATGAATTAACAGGCATTTTGATGCTAAAAAATTGCATATTTAAGCGCACTTTTGCAAGAAAAAAAATCGAAAAAGTAGTTAAAACTTTATTAATATAAAATGCAGTTCAAAGGTTTTTTATACTTTTACAAAATAAAATTAAAAAAACAACTTAAGCAACACGATTACGCAAAACACAAAAGCCCTTATGAAAATACGCTTTCTTATTTTATTGCTTTTTTGCCTTCAGTTTTCTTTTGGCCAAGACGATCAAGAAGAAACTTACTTCAGAGGCACTTTGTACAATCAAATGAGCAAGCAAGTCTTGGTTGGCGCTAATATTATCAATTTATCATCTTACAAAGGGACTTCGTCTGACGACAGCGGTATGTTTAACATTCCTGCAAAAGTCAACGATTCTATTTTCATTTCTTTTTTAGGTTATAAACCTGTCAACATAAAAGTGACACCGGAAAGTTTGTTAAAACACCATAACATTTACATGTCTGAAGCACCTTACAGCTTAGATGAAGTGGTCATCAACAACCACCAGTTGACCGGCAATCTACATATTGATGTAAACTTGATCCCGATTCAAAGACCCATAAATATTAACCCATCCATCTATGCTTCTTTTGGTAATCCCAATCCCAATGCTTTGACTAGGGTAAATGATGTTTTAAGGGAAATCTTAAATCCGGTTGATTTGATTTACAATATTTTTAGCACAAAAGGGAAAGACATGCGTCGCCTTAAAAAGATACAAAAAGAGGAAAAAGTTAGGGAAATATTGGCTTCAAAATTCGATAGAGAAATCCTTTCGCGCTTGTTAAATATCGACAAAAAAGATGTTTACAGAGTCTTAGATATGTGTAATTATTCCGAAAGATTTATCACCAAAGCCAATGACTTGCAAATACTGGAAGCCATCTTGAATTGCTACAGCAAATACGACCGTTATTTTGATAAAAAGAAATAATTTTATTCCTCAATCGTACCAGTTTGTTTCTCAAAAAAACCAAGTACTTTTTTGAAATAATCCTTACCACCCACTTGCCAAATATCGCTATGACCGGCATTTTTTATCAGCCATAATTTTTTATGACCCAATGGCAATTTGTCATAAATAGCCCGACTGTTATTTGGATTTATTTTTTTATCAGCCAAGCCATGCACAAGTAGTATTGGTTGTTTTATTTTATTTGCAACATCGACAGGATTAATATCATCCGGAGAAAAATCTGCCATTTCACCCGAACGTGTCAAAAGGAAATCATCTAAAAACGGGGCATCAAAATGCAAAAAATACGAACTGTAATCGCCCATTATTTGTTTGTAGTTGGCATAAGGACTTTCCAAAACAGCAAATTGTATCCGAGAATCGTTTGCCATCGTTTGCAAACCAATTGCAGCCCCTAAGGAGTGTGCCCAGAGACCAAATTTAGTCTTGAGATGTTGCTTGTTTTGCAAATATGTAATCAGACGCGAAACATCATCTTTTTCTTTATAACCAAATGTACAATACTGCCCTTCACTCTCGCCGTGTGCCCTTAAATCTAAGGCAATGGCATTATACCCATTTTGAGTCAACAAACCAATTACCGGCAAATATTTTTCCTTGCTCGAACGAATGCCATGTATCAAAATAATATTTGCTTTAGGCAGTTTATCAGTACGATATACATTAGCTGTTAAATATAAGTTATCTGCTGTTTTAAAATGAATTTTACTACAATTCGATCTTGTTTTTGGGGTATTTTTATTGGGAGTCTCATAAAATGCCGCCCGTGCCGTTTCTATGAAAGGATTCTTTATCTCCACCACAAATTTGGGTGCATAAAAATACATGAACAAAAAAGTTAAAATGCTCAGTAATAAAAACCTATAAACATATTTTTTTGTCAAAACTTGCAATTCCTTTTTAGTGTCTGTCAGAAAACAGAAACTATTTATAAAAAATCTTAAAATCCCGGATAAAAATTAACACCAAAATAGCCTTTCTTAGCACCTGACAAAGAAAGTGGGAAGGCATAATAGGGTTGAATAATAATCTGCCCGAACAGGTTAATTCTAGTCGAAACACCAGTGCTATAAATAGGATATCTCACATTTCTATCATTTGAATCTTTGTGCAAGGATAATTGATTGCTCGAATTCCATATCAAACCCGCATCTACGAAAAAATTCAGATCGGTAAAAAACATACCCGATTTAATCAAAGCCAACCTTTCAGGACCTGTAAAAGGAATTCTAAATTCAAAATTACCCAACAGCATCTTACTTCCCATCAAATCAGTGTACCATAGGCTTGATGAATCGGATAGCGAACTCTGATACATAGCGTCAAATGAATAGCCGCGCACAAAAAAATCATAACCTAAATAAAGCGGTGGAAGAATACCCCCATCTTGATAAGTCTTTTCGGAATCGGGACCAAAACGATTGTAATGGCTCAACTTAAATGCAAAAGAAACCGGTTTTACAAAAATATACTTTCTATAGTCAAACGTAAAAGCAGCTAAATCATTTTTACCAAAGTATTTTTGCATTCCAATTCTGAAACGTTGCCCTTTCATAGGCGCTGTCAAACCAAAAACGGTATTGTCTCCCACAAATGCCGTGTTTAATTCATGAAAATTAAAACCCGAAGGTGCCGGTTCATTTCTTTTTTCGGTCCCATAAAAATAATTATAGTAACCCGTATAAGGATCGTAATAATCAAAATAATTATTAAAACTGGTAATTTTGTATGAATAATGCGCCAAAGAACCACCAAATTCCGCACGTAAAGATTTGGAAAATGGATAGCTGGAAAACAATCCCAATTTTTCTTCGAACATTCTAACGGTATAAATTTTATAATTGTCGACATCGGTTGCCGTACCACCAATATTTATCTGATCCCTTACAACCCCTTGATAATAATTGGTATAAGGAATATGGGATACCGAACCACCCCAGCCAATACGGTGTTTTTGATTCATATAAGCACCCATTAAGGCGAAATCATAGACTTCTCCATTTAGTGAAGCTGCCGTATATAACTGATGTTGCCCCAGTATATCGCTAAAAATCATACTGACACCACCCATCATACCGGTACCATACATTGTAGAAGTACCAATACCCAAACCAATATTGCTTACATAGTCCAATTTAAATTTGGGTTTATAAGGTTTTTGTTTCACCGTTACTTGCAAATCACTATACTTATTTCGTAGCAATCGCTCTACCAAACTACTGTTCAAATCGACATTTGGTGGCAACAAAGAGGGCAATATATTTACCTTAGTTTGTGTAACAGGTGTATTATAAAATTCTGAAATGCCACTTTTTACCAATTGATATTGATGTTTGTAAAAATAATTGTATACAATTTCATCGGACTTGTGATTAATGCTAAAAGCCGGCGAGAACTTGGTAATACCTGAAATTCCCGTATAAAAACGCGTTAATCTATATGTTTGCTGTGTTTTTAGATCGAATTTGTACAAATCTCTAAATCCATCAAAATCAGACAAAAAATAGATAATTGACCCATCGGCATTATATTGCGGATTCATATTATTGGCACCCGGTAAAATACTAGGGTGTGTCTTTTTCAGCGTTTGCACATCCAATACGCCAATGTGATATTTAATGGGATACAATTCTCTTTTTAAGTAATAATAATCCGTTGAAAAAACAATATTCTTACCATCATGTGACCAACTCGGTTGCATTTCCGCATATAAATCGTGGGTTAGTCTTGTTGTTTTTTGTGTTTTAAAATTATATAAGAACAGGTCGGAAATACCATCATCTTGTCCTAGCAGCAACATATTTTCTCCATTGGGAGACCAAGCCGGATATGAGAAAGATTGCAAATCTGCAATATCAATTATTTTGGTGATTTTCTTTTTGGACACATCGACAATTGCCAACTGATTTTTTCCGTTTTTAAAGATGACAAAGGCAAATTTCTTGCTGTCGGGCGACCAAGTTCCGGCAGATTCAAAGGCATCGATGGCGTCGATGTGATTGTTCATAGATTTTGAAGCAATTCGACGCATTTTTTTAGTAGCCAAATCCACTACATACAAGTCCATAGACAAAACATTTTTCTCCGATAAGAAAATCATTTTTTTACCATCCGGACTAATGACCGGAGAAACATTCATCGTACCGGCATTGTGCTCATCAAACAGCACTTTACCTTTGACCAAAGTATCTCTCCCCTTTATAAACTGCTTGTAGTAATTGATGTTAGCTTGTTGCCATTGCTTAGAAAGACTATCGGTTTTGACACCCAAAATAGTATCTGTTGCCGTTTTGAAACCAAATCGTAAGCTACTGTAAAACAAAGGAACAACCTTATCGTCACCATATTTACCACCTATATACGCCCAAAAATCTTGCCCGAATCTATATGGAAAATATTTGCTTTTATACAAATCTTTAAACAAGGGAAAATCATTGTTCACAACCGCATCACGCATCCACATAGCCGTATGTCCATCGTACCTACCCAAGGATAAATACTCCGCCATACCCTCAACCATCCAGAGCGAAACATTGGCTAAATTGTTAAAAGAAAGCGAATCATCAGATTTTACAATATTATACTGAAAAGCATGCACCATTTCGTGTCCCAACACGTGTTTGGTCTGTCCAAAAGAAGGACGCACCGGCATGGTAATTCTGTTTTTTAGTGCTTCGGTAACCCCACCTGTTCCCACACTTATATCTCCTGATATAGCTGTGGTTTGTTGAAAATCAGCGTGATTGTTATACAAAATAACAGGAATTCTATAATCAATCGTATCGTGAAACATGCGCGTATGTCGCTTGTACCACTCCTCGCCTGTTTTTAAGAAAAACTGCTTTAATGAATCATTCTTTAAATAGGTATATAACTCTAAATGAGGTGTTTGATAAACTTTGAAATCAAATTGTTCATATCGCGGTTTATTACCTCCAAAATACTGTGCTTGCATTCCAAAACCGGAAAGCAATAACAGTATCCATAATATCTTTCTTGTCTTCATAATACGTTATTATAATTATTTCATTTGTTTGTTAAACAGACTTGCTATTCTAAAAAATCAATCAAAATCCTTATTAATGCCAATCGGTGCTTCTTGTACATTGATAACATTATTTATCGGTGCATTTTCACCGACAAATGCTACTATTTCACAATTATTAATATCGGTTACTTCACTAGGAATAGCGCCCGAAAAATGATAGACAAACGTATGATTGGCTTTAGTTTCATTTTTAGGAATTTGCGTTCCCATAACACCGGTTAAGGCAAGTCTTAAAGTATGTTTATGTTCAAAATTTGGAATGGGATCTTGTCCGCCATAATAAGATGTGCTGTTTGCTTGATCGGCATGCAAATCATTTTCAGTAATATAAACCACCAAAAACAAATCCGAATGATCCATATCCATATCAAACCTACTTTGCACATCAACGCTAAGATTACTACCGCTTATACTAGAATTAATGGCCAAACCAAGTGCTTGATGTTTATTCATTTTTTGTTGTAACGAAGCCATTTGCTCATCCCAAACTGAATTCCTGTTAAGATAGGGTGTCGGAAATGCCGAAATATGATAAGGTGTCGTCAAATCGGTAACATTTGCAAAGCCAAATGGATCGGTTACTTGTGGCGGATGAGAAAAATGTATGCCAACGGGTATGATATGATTATTCTGACTAACGGCTTCATCCAAACGATATGCCACGCGCGGACAATTCACACACCAAGTGCCGGTAAAATCCTCGACCAATACTTTTGTATTGTGTCGGGGTTCTATTACATTAAGCGTTAACGGATCACTTTCTTTGATGGTACCATCCAAATTGATATCCGCTGTAATTTGATAGGAGCCGGCATTGCTAAAACGCAATATATCTGAACTTTGCGACGCACCGTCGATATAAAAAGTTACATTGGACGAAATGTCATTACCCGAAGCATCTTTGGCAATAAATTGTATATCGTAATCCGTGATGACTTGATTTCCATACAGACTTTCAATATAAATCTTGCTATTGGCATCAATCCCCTCCTCTTTAATATCGCAAGAGGTTAAAAATACTGATAAGAAAATAAACGTCCATAAAATTCTATTCATAATATGCTAACTTTAAACAAGGCTAAAAATAAGAAAAAAAACAATACGACTTATGTGCTTTATGAACTGAATAACAAGCAAAAATAGTGCCTAAAATATGGCTAGATGAAAAACTATAATTTATCGGTCAATTTGAAATAAATTTACCTGATTAAAGTTACGCTTGCGAACCACAGCAGCTCATTAATCTACATGACAGTGTCCGTGGTCGTGATGGTGGTCATGATCATCTTCTCCGGGATTCTTGCGTTCTGCACCATCCATTAACCATTGCATCAAATCTTGTGCATCGGTAAATATTTTTGCTTGCACTTGTGCGTTATTAACTTTGATATTTGGTGGAAGCTGCATAATACTTTTATCATTTAACAAAAATGCCATTCGATAAACTTTATGCGAGGCAATTTTTGGTAAAATATATTTTATAAACCAATCCGCTGTATCTTGACTGATTAATCCTTCCAGCTTGCGCCAATCTACAAAAATCTGATTGGCTCGTTTGTAAATACGCTTGTTTAAAAAATTGACAAATTCGTGGTAAACGCCTTCCTCATCCATAAAACCGGCATAATCCGACCAATAAAAATGCATAAGATATTGCAATTCCAAATAATTGACTTTGGTAAATTTTGAGCTGTAAAGGATCATATTTATTTGTGTTTTAATGCATAAAAATACAAGTGTAAATGTATAAAAAATGAGGGACGCAGTTGCTAATAAATCCTATATTTTCTCAAAACAATTATTATCCATCTAATTAATTACTGTTTTTCCTTAATGTTTACTATTGAGGATGCACTTGCAATAAAGCTTTTATGGGATAATGATCGGAAAAATTCACATAGTTCAAGGTTTCAAATTGTAGCACATCAATTTGCTTGTCGGGTAAAATAAAATCAATTCTCAAAGGTACAAACTTATATTTCCAGGTAATACCAAAACCTTGTCCTGCTTCGACAAAGGCATCGTTTTTTTGATCTTTTAATATTCTGTACGGCGCCGAAAAAGCCGTGTTGTTAAAATCGCCCGCTACAATGGTTTTGTATCTTGTTTTTTCAATATGTTTCGACACCAATCTTGCTTGTGTTTGTTGACGGTCAAAAACGCGTCTCAATTTCAAACTTACCTCCGATTTATTTTCCGACATCAAATCTTCGGGATGCACAATTTTATAAGACTGTAAATGAATATTATAAATTCTAATCGTATCATTTCCAAACAAAATATCTGCCCATATCGCATTGTTGTAAGTGTCTTTAAAATCAAGTGAACCTTTATCTATTATCTTATTTTTAGAAAAAATAGCCAAGCCTGCCTTGCGTTTCTTCCCTTTTAAAATCACTTGGCGATAAGGATATTGGTCAAAATTGGTTTTTGCATCCACTCTAAACTCTTGCAAGCAAAGTATATCAGGATTTTGATCCTTGATATAGTTAGAAATATCGACATCGACACCTTTGCGTTTAATCCACTTGTATGCATTAAACAATCTAACATTGTAACTCATCAGTTCAAAGCCTTTGGGCACTTCTCGATGTGCGCCCTCCCATTGGAATGTTGCTTGAATATTACCATAATTAATCAACAAAATCAGCAATGAGATAAACATATATTTTTTGAATTGCAACAACCAATAAATGACAAATAAAAGATTAATCAAGGCGATATAAGGAAAAACCAAGCTCAATAATGACAAAACAGACAAAAATCCAACCGGCATATAGGGTGCTATAAAAGCCAAAAACAGAAGCAAAGCTGCTATATAGTTAAGCCCTAAAATTATTTTCTTTACAAATGATAAATTTTTCATACTTTTAACCACAGATTTTTACAAACTATAAAAGTATGAAATTAGACTTAATACCCAAAATAAAACACACAAATTCAGGACAATTTTTTCTTTTAGCCGGTCCTTGTGCCATTGAAGGTGAGGAAATGGCAATGAAAATTGCCGAAAAAATTGTAAAAATAACAGATAAATATAAAATTCCTTACATTTTTAAAGGCAGTTTTAAAAAAGCCAACCGCTCTCGCTTGGATAGTTTTACAGGAATAGGCGACTTAAAAGCATTAAAAATACTGCAAAAAGTTTCAAAAACATTTGATATTCCAACAGTTACCGATATTCATTTGCCCGAAGATGCAGCTCTGGCGGCAGAATATGTTGATGTGTTGCAAATCCCTGCCTTTTTGGTCCGACAAACCGACCTGGTGGTAGCGGCTGCCAAAACAGGCAAAGTTGTCAATCTAAAAAAAGGACAATTCATGAGCCCCGAAAGCATGCAATTTGCCGTTGATAAAGTTTTGCAATCCGGAAACAAGCAAGTGGCCATTACCGAAAGGGGCACTATGTTTGGTTATGGTGATTTAATCGTTGATTTTAGAGGTATTCCGGTAATGCAAGAATATGCACCGGTGATTTTAGACATCACGCATTCCTTGCAACAACCAAACACCAGCAGTGGTGTCACCGGCGGACGACCCGAAATGATTGAAACCATTGCAAAAGCAGGTATTGCAGTAGGTGTAGATGGCATATTTTTAGAAACGCATTTTGATCCGGCTAGTGCCAAATCTGACGCTGCCAATATGCTTGATTTAAACAAATTGGATGGTTTATTGAAAAAGTTGACCGAATTACATCGATTAAACCAATCTTTTTAATAATTTCTTAAACGCCTTTATTCTCAAAATAATCTCGCTTGATCATTTCTATACTGCGAATACTTTTTTCGAGCCATTTTATATAAGTTTCGGCTTGCATATTTTCTGTAAATTGCCAATTTATATCGGATTGATGCAAGCGTTCTGTCAATGAATTCATAATTAGCGCAGCCGCTACACTTATATTAAAACTTTCAGTAAAGCCGTACATTGGTATTTTCAGGAATACATCTGCTTGCTGTTTTACGATATCGGATAAACCGTTTTTTTCGACCCCAAAGAAAAATGCAGATGGTTTGCTGATGTCAAAATCAGGAAGCAAAACATCATCGTTGTGAGGGGTGGTCGCTACAATTTGATAACCTTGTTTTTTCAGTGCATCTATACTGTTTTGCGTATCCTCGTATCTGTAAATATCCAACCACTTTTCGGCACCTTTAGCTATTTTATGAGACAATTTAGGGTCATATCTTTTTTGAATAATATGCAAATCTTGCCAGCCAAATACATCGCTGCTTCGTACAACGGCACTCACATTGTGCATTTGATACAAATCTTCTAATGCCACGGTAAAATAACGGGTGCGTTGCTTCAAAACATCCTTCAAAACCTTTTTACGATTTTCGGTTACAAAAGTTTCTAAATAACGGGTATAGTCTTGTAATTCGTTTTTATCCATCAAAAAAAACGCTTTGATTATTATATATTATTGCTTGAGGTTAGATTGCTTCCAGTGGCTATAAGGATCGATCGTGCTATGGTTGTGGTAATCGTGTTTGGGGTGTTTAATCGCCTCATAAATACGACGTTGCACTTCACTTCTAAAATTCAGTTGATACATTAACTTATTATCCATGGTCGGAAAAGTACGGTTAGATAAGAAAACGTACACAATACCTTCTTCAGGGTCGGTCCAAACCATAGTGCCTGTAAAACCTTGGTGTCCGAAACTTTTACTTGAGATTTCTTCAAAAGTAGGACCTACAACCCCTTTAAATTGCGGTTTGTCCCATCCCAAGCCACGGCGCACGCTATCCTTGGCAAAATATCGGTGGTTAAATGCCTTCTCCGTCGTACTGGATATATAACGTCTACCGCCATAATAACCTTCATTTAGGTGCATTTGCATTAATTTTGCCAAGTCATTGGCATTGCCAAATAGTCCTGCATTTCCGCTGACACCATCAAGCATAGCCGCACCCATATCGTGCACATAACCACGCAAAATTTGATGTCGATAGTACTTATCATCCTCAGCCGGCGCAATACGTTCGGCAGGAAATCTGTCTAAAGGTCTAAATCCTAAGGTAGTAGCGCCAAGTGGTTTGTAAAAAAGCGAATCTAACACCTTATCCATTCGGACATGTAAGTTGTCATCTACGTATTTTCTAAACAAATAAAAAGGCAAACCACTATAAACATATTTTAACTCCTCATATTGTGGCACTTTGGCAATTGTATCCCAAATATGATTTAAATATTCATTTTTGAGATAGAGATTTTTAGCCACTTCAATATTAAATTTACTCGTTGGTTTCTTGCGATAAAATTCCCTTAAAGGTTTTTTGGTTTTAGGATTTACCGTTTCGATATAAAAAGGAATCCAAGATTTAATTTTACCATAATGCGACAAAGCTTCTTTAACGGTAATCGTGTCCTTATTAGAACCTTTAAGGTAAGGCATTACCTGACCCAGCGTGTCATCTAAGCCAAACATTCTATGGTCAAAAAGCTTCATCATCAAAGTGGTCGAAGCCATTACTTTGGTCACAGAAGCCAAGTCGTATAAATCAGTTGTTTTGACCTTTCTTTTCTTGTCGTAGGTTTGATAACCGTAAGCTTTTTCAAAAATAACTTTTCCGTGTCTTGCTGCCAACACCACACCACCGGGCGATGCTAGGGTGTCCATCATAAATTGCATCAAAGAATCTACTCTTTTTAATTTATGACTATCCATATCTACTTGCTCCGGAAAACCATAAGACAAACGCTTAATATCCTTGGTAGTGATACCTGTATTTACCGGATATTTCTTGCTGATACCAACGGGTAATTTTCCTTTAAAAGGCAAAGCACCAAAAATCATTTGCGGTGAAATCCGCTGCGGATACATATCGTTTTGATAAGAAATAACAATCGCTTTGGCGGACAAATCGTCAATGATACCTATTAAGGAGTAAGGTGAGGTAAATACATCGACAATCGTTGGTTTTGCGACACAAATAGCTTTTAAGAGCCCTTTTTCATTTGGGCTTAATTTATAAGATTTCCAAGGCGTGTCCGTTGGTTTGTGAAAGCCCAGAATTACCAAATCGTAGTCTTTAAGTTTTTGGTTTATCTCCTTAGCATTGTTAATCTTAACTTGCTGAATATCAGCGTATTTGTTTAAATATTCATTAAAATCATTTGAAGAACCGTCACCCAAGGAAACATAGGCAATTTTTTGTTCCAAATTTCTAATCGGCAAGATGTTTTTTTCATTTTTTATCAGCGTAATGGCATTTTCATAAGCCACTTCGTTTAGCAAAGTATCTTGCATCGTGGGATAGAAATCTTTGATCTTTTTGGCTTTCCAATTTTGCAAATCAGCCCAATATTTTGCCATTAAAATTTTCTTGACAGAATGCGCCAATCTTTGTTCACTAATCACTTTATTTTGATAAGCATTTTTAAAATCTTGAACGGCCATTTTGATCTTAACGGTACCCAGTAAAACATCATTTCCTGCCAAAAAAGCTTGTAAGTCTGCTACCCCAGAAGGTGCATAATTGGCAACCCCTTTCATATTCATAGCATCCGTAATGGTCAAGCCTTCAAAGCCCAATTGTTTTTTAAGCAATCCGGTAACCACTCTATCGGATAAGGTGGTTGGCATACCCATAAATTCGACAGATGGAATATTTAAATGTGCCACCATTACGCCGGTAAGACCTTGTGGAATCAATTTTTTGTATGGATACAACTCTACATTTTGAATGCGCTCATAACTAAAATTAACCGATGGCAAAGTCTTGTGTGAATCTTGGCTGGTGTCACCATGTCCCGGAAAATGCTTGGCGGTGGTTAAAACGGTTTCATCTTGTAAGCCATTCATCATCATCAAGGCTTTTCGAGCAACATTTTCTTTATCTTCCCCAAAAGATCTATTTCCGATAATGGGGTTATCCGGATTGGTATTGATGTCGATCACCGGAGAAAAATTCATTTGATAGCCCACTTGCGACACATTTTTACCAATGCGTCTGCCGATTTGATAAATGATACTATCGTTTTGAATGGCACCCAAAGTCAAATTCCAAGGAAATTTTGGAGTCGAATCCAAGCGCATAGCCAAACCCCATTCTGCATCGATGGCTGTTAGAACCGGATATTTTGAATTTTGCTGGATAAAATTATTTAGAGATTGCTCATCTGACGGATGTCCTTTCAAAAAAAAGAAATTTCCAATATGCAAACTATCCAACAACTGCTTGATATATGCTTTATTTTCATCCGTATTGTCCGAAGGAATAAAAGGCATAAACAACTGCCCTATTCTTTCGTCTAAACTCATCGAATTGTATAGAGAATCTACCCATTTTAACTGCGCTTCACCTTTGTATAAAGGATTGTATTCTTGTGAAAAACCATTGAATAGCGAAAACAGCAAAAAGGCAAAAAAGATTTTTTTCATGTGTTTATATTTTTATTTTTTTTATTGCTAACACATGGAACCACCATAATCATATCTTTGTGTGTAATACCAATTGGTATAAAAAGAATTATTCATAGTGATTTCATCGTATTTTTAATATTAAAAATCAAAATTACGTTTTTTTATCTAACAAAAAAATGATTTGTCTAATTAATCAGAATATTGTATATTGCTAGCAACAAAAAAAACAAATTATGATTGTTACTACAACCGATTTTATCCCGAATAAAGAAATAACCGAAATCTTAGGTGTCGCCAGAGGTAGCACCGTTCGCGCTAGAAATTTTGGCTCTGATTTTATGGCAGGACTTAAAAACATCGTAGGCGGCGAAGTCAACGAATACACCAAATTACAAGCACGTTCCAGAGAACAAGCTTTAAAAAGAATGACTGATGACGCCCAAAGACTAGGCGCTGATGCCATCATTAATATTCGTTTTACAACTTCGATGATTATGCAAGGCATGTCAGAAATACTGGCTTATGGCACGGCTGTAAAAATAAAATAATTATATGGCTGTTGTATTCACATTATATGGCGCTATTATTTTAATTGCCGTCGTTATACTTGTTTACCTAATCATCAAAAGGATAAATGAAAAAGATGATTTTGAACAAAGAGATAATTAGCATTATTATTCAGGATTTTTTCTCTTGTGCGAGCCGTTTTAGGAATTTGGCAATTAATTTTAATTTATAAAGGTCTGAAAGTTGCGCAGGGATTGAATAGTTGGAAAACAATTTTGAATTATATAACTGGTGCAGGATTATTCGGAATTATTTATTATTACCTAATATTTCCATATTTATGAATAATATACTGTGGCTAACAACGTGTATAATTCATTGCGGCGAAATTTTCATACGGAAATTACAGGCTTTTTTGCTATCTTTGGTATCAGCCGGAAAAATCGTGCCGATTTTTCCGTAACGAAACTATACACAAAACCGTTAAACACGATGATATAAAACTAAATTATATATCACTCTTCATTCTGATTTTAGTCTATATTTCGTGCAAAAACGAAAAAAAAAATGTCGGAGTAAACTCAAATACGAAATCAGAATTAAAAACTGACTCCCTAAAAGCCAATAAAGAATTGGCAAATCCGGACAAACAAAAAATCTTTACGACTTTAGAATCTAATACTGAAAATGCAGAAATAAAAAACATCAAACGCCCAAATAATACAATCATACGGAATATAACGATTGACACTGCGCAAGCATTCGGAATTTGGACGCAAGACCCAAATGGTCCACACGCAGATTTTTGGTTGACTGCAAAATCCTTTTTTGTCGTAGATTACGACGGAGACGGTGATATGCCATACATTTTGGACGGAAATAAAATTACTGTTTTTTAAAACGACTTTATTCAAAAAGGAACAATCACTTCAACAGAAAATGACACGCTAAAAATTAAATGGTCCGACCTTGAAAAGGAAACTGAATATGTGAAATTTGAAAACTAAAAAGCAATGAAGGCAAATAAACTTATACTATTTATAATCATCCTTTTAATATCTACCAGTGGATTTTCTCAAGATAGAAACACAAGGAAAATTGGTGGGAAATGCTATCATATAGAATTAAATTTGGGAAAGCTAATAATTAAAGAGGATTTCCATATCGATAGTTTACATATTAAATCCAAGGTATATAAACAAAAGATTTCTAGTAAAATCAAATTCCAAAAAAGCAAAAATAAAATTAGAGTTGATATTTATTTTGACAAAAACAAGAATATTATGATGATCCATGTAATTGAACAAAGTCCGACTTTTATTACATACACTGAGGCAAAAAAATACACTTCAATATATTTTAAAAAAGGAAATAATATTAATGAAAGGATTAGATACCGTATTCCATTCCAAATAGTTGAAAGTGGAATAGCAACTGTGTATCCAGATGAACAATACGGATGTAATAAAAATTTGACAACTCTCTATTTAGAAAAGTTATCGAATCGAATAATTGAAAAGGTAAAGGAATAAAAAATATCTAACAACAGTAAACCTTGCACAGGCCCTTTAAAAAACATATTTTCTATATTACGCCTAAAATTCAATAAAAAGGAAGCATTTTAAGCCATTTTTATAGTAAAAAGTAATCTATAAACCTTAGCTAAATTGTATTTTTTAATGGCTTAAACAAGCTTAAAATACGTAATATACTTTCATTTATTAGGTTTTGTAAATAAACCAAATATTAACATTAGATTAATAATACATTTATAAAAACTTAATCTATGATTTAATAATAAAAAAATGTTTTCATATACCTTTGTTTTATAGAGATTTTTTTAAAACATTTAGATGAAAACAGCTATTATTATTCCGTCCAAAAACGAAAAGGATTATTTACCACTTCTTTTAAATTCAATAGAAGAACAAACTTACAAAAATTATATTGTTATTGTCGCAGATGCATTTTCAACTGACAACACAAGAGAGATTGTCAAAAATTACGGACATATATTAATAGATGGAGGCATGCCTTCTGAAGCAAGAAACTATGGCGCTATTGAAGCCGTTAAACAAAACTGTGACTTATTGATGTTTATAGACGCCGATATAGTCATGCCTAATTCTAAATTTTTAGAAAAAGCAGTCAAAGAATTTAAGAAAAGAAATCTTGATGTTGCCGGCACTTTTCAAAAACCTTTTGTTGTATCAGACAATGGTATTAAACACTCAAGTAATCTATCCTATAATGCAATATACTCGGTAGCCAATATGTCGATGAAAATGCTTCAATGGACAAAAAAACCAATGTTTCATGTTTGTATGTTGGCCACGCCTGAAGCACATGCCCTTATTGGTGGGTTTAAAGCCGTTGAATATGGTGAAGACTCTCTTTATGCAACCGAAGCGGCGCAACTCGGTTTGAAATTCAGAATGCTAAAAACTGTGAAAAAAGTTTGGATATCACCGCGTAGATTTAAAGAAAAAGGATTGGTTCAGTCAGGAACCGTGTACTTCCTATATAACACGCTAATGGGTAGGCGGTTTGCCTATGGAGAAAGTAGTAGATCCTATTTTTAATCAAAAAAAATTACAAATTAGTATGGACAACAAGAAACATAAAAGAGAAGTGGAATATGTGGTCTTATCCGATATACATCTCGGTACTTATGGTTGTCAATCCAAAGACTTGCTAAAATATTTAAAGAGTATTCAACCAAAAGTATTAATTCTAAATGGCGATATTATTGATATATGGCAATTCAATAAACGTTATTGGCCTAAATCACATATGAAGGTTGTAAAACAGATTATCAATTGGATTACACAAGGCGTTAAGGTATATTACATAACAGGAAATCACGACGAATTATTAAGAAAATTTGAAGGATTTGAGTTGGAGAATTTTTCTATAAAAAACAAACTTTTGTTGGATATTAATGGACAAAAGACTTGGTTTTTTCATGGAGACGTGTTTGATGTGGTGATGAAACACTCAAAATGGTTGGCCAAATTAGGTGGGATCGGTTATGATATCCTCATACTGATTAATACATTTATTAATTTTATTAGTTATAAATTTAATGGAAAAAAGTTTTCTTTATCAAAAAAGATCAAAAATAGCGTAAAAAGTGCCATAAATTTTATCGATGACTTTGAACAAACAGTTGTACAAATAGCCATGAGTAATGATTACAATACTGTAGTTTGCGGGCATATTCATCAACCTAAAATCAAAGATTACACAATTAAAGGGAAGAAAGTAAAATACTTAAACTCAGGCGATTGGATTGAGAATGAAACCGCATTGGAGTACCATGACAAAAAATGGTCAATCTACCACTTTAAGAAAGAGGATTATATTGATGAAGAAACCGAAAAAGTGGATATTGTAGATAAATCCAGCAAAACGCTTTATAAAGAAATGCTGGCAGAGTTCATGTATAATTAAGCTGTATTTTTAGTAAAAACTTCTTTCCGCTTGCAAGTTTTGCAACCCGATTGTAACAAATTGTAAGCATCTTCACAAAATAGTGCCCAAAGCACATTCATCACAAACACTTCCATTGCAAGTCCAAACCACTTGCAGCTAAAGGAATAATTAAGATATTGCAGAAAATTGCTTTATTTTACAATAAATAATGTATTTTTGGTAAAAATAGCAGTTTACAAATACATTCCAGTCATAATTAAAACGAAAAAAATGAAAAAATTTATCCTTCTGGCATTGACTTTCATATCCTTGCAAGTTTTTGCACAAGCACCCAAAAAAGCAAACATCAGTTCATTGTTATCAGATGTCAGCCTAAGAAATATTGGCCCGGCTTTTATGTCCGGACGTATTGCAGACATTGCCATTCATCCAACCAATCCTCATATTTGGTACGTAGCCGTTGGCTCGGGTGGTGTATGGAAAACCGTCAACTCAGGCACCACTTGGAAGCCTATTTTCGATGGGCAAAAATCATTTTCCATTGGTTGCGTAACTATTGACCCCAACAATCCACACCGTATTTGGGTAGGTACCGGAGAAAATGTCGGTGGCAGACATGTCGGTTTTGGCGATGGTATTTACCGAAGCGACGACGACGGCAAAACATGGCAAAATATGGGTTTAAAAAAATCTGAACACATCTCAAAAATCATCGTTCACCCTAGCAATTCCAAAATAGTTTGGGTAGCAGCCCAAGGTCCTTTGTGGTCAAAAGGCGGACAACGCGGTTTTTATATCTCCAAAGACGGTGGTAAAACTTGGAAAAAAACACTTGGTGATGATCAATGGGTGGGCGTGACAGACATCGATTACAATCCTAAAAATCCCGATATTATATACGCCGCTACTTGGGAAAGACATAGAACTGTAGCCAGTTATATGGGTGGCGGCAACAAAACGAGCATTTATAAATCCGAAGATGGCGGTATGACTTGGCAAAACATAGACAAGGGTATTGCCAAACAAAAAAGAGGCAAAATCGGGTTAGCGGTTTCCCCCATCAATCCCGATGTAATCTACGCTGCTGTCGAACTTAACCAAAGAGAAGGCGCATTTTACAAATCTACCGACCGAGGCGCCCATTGGCAGAAACAGTCCAATGCCGTTTCAGGCGCAACGGGTCCCCATTATTACCAAGAATTATACGCAAGTCCTCACCAATTTGACAAGGTATATTTAGCCGATGTCCGCATGCAAGTAACAGAAGATGGCGGCAAACATTTTCATCAAATGATGGAAAGAAATAAACATTCTGACAACCACGTTTTAAAATTTCTAAAAGATGACCCCAACTTCTTGTTAGTCGGCACGGATGGTGGCTTGTATGAAAGTTTGGATGGCGCTAAAACTTGGCGTTTTATCAACAATTTGCCCGTAACGCAATTCTACAAAATTGCCGTTGACAAAGCCAAACCCTTTTACAATGTTTACGGCGGCACACAAGATAACAGTACAGAAAGAGGTCCCAGCAGAACCGACAACCTTCACGGAATTGCCAACCGCGACTGGGAAGTCGTTTTATTTGCCGATGGCGATCAACCGGCTGTGGATCCTCAAAATGAAAATATTATCTATGCGCAATGGCAAGAAGGCTTTTTGATGCGAAAAGATTTAAAAACCGGAGAAATGGTCTTTATTCAACCCCAACCGGGCAAAGATGAAGTTTTTGAAAGATTTAACTGGGACGCTCCTATTTTGATAAGTCCATACAATGCCGCTACGATTTATTACGCTTCGCAACGCGTGTGGAAATCTACAGACCGCGGAGACAACTGGACTGCTATTTCGGGAGACCTGACCCAATATGAAGAACGTTTTGACAAACCGATTATGGGCAAGAAACAGTCTTGGGATTCTCCTTGGGATGTATATGCTATGTCCACTTTCAACACCATTACTTCTTTGGCAGTTTCACCGGTTAAAAAAGGGATTATTTATGCCGGAACCGATGACGGACTTATTCAAGTAAGTACCGATGAAGGAAAAAATTGGCGAAAAATACAGGTCAGTCAATTGCCAAACGTCCCAAAATACGCTTTTGTCAACGATATAAAAGCAGATTTATTTGATGCCAATAGCGTTTACGTTTGCTTGGACAATCACAAAGAAGGCGACTATCAACCATATTTATACAAGAGTACGGATTTGGGAAAAACTTGGAAAAACATCAATGGAAATCTTCCTAAAAAGAACCTAATTTGGCGATTGGTTCAAGATTATAAAAATCCCGAATTACTATTTGTAGGCACAGAACGCGGCTTATATTTTACCAACGACGGTGGAAAAAAATGGTCAAAACTACATACAAACGCCAACATCTCTTTTAGAGATCTCGCTATTCAAAAAGAAGAAAATGACTTGGTTGCCGGAAGTTTCGGACGAGGTATTTTTATTTTGGATGACTATAGTTTTTTACGCGACATCAATCCAAATCAACTATCTAAAAAAGCGGTTTTATTTAAACCAAAAGATAGTTGGTGGTATTTTGAAAAAGGTATTTTGGGTAGAGAAAAAAGAGGATCGCAGGGCGCTGCTTACTACTTAGCAAATAATCCTCCACACGGCACAACATTTACCTATTATGTAAAAAATAGTTTTACTTCGATAAAAAGCAAGCGTCAAAAAGAAGAACGAAAACGCAACAAAGAAAATAAAGACATCAATTTCCCCGGATGGAAAGCACTTGATGCCGAAAGAAACGAAGAAAAACCCAAATTATTCTTAACGATTTTGGATAATCAAAATACGGTATTGAAAAACATTGCGCTCAAAAACTCAAAAGGTTTTCACAGAGCAACTTGGGATTTTACCCAATCATCAAAACAACCTATTGGAAATTCAAGAAGGTTTGGACGTAGTGGCGTTTTGGTGCCTCCCGGAAGCTATAAAGCTGTTATGATCCAAGAATATAAAGGTGTGCAAAGTATCATGTCGGACACCATTAATTTTGTAACCAAAAGATTGTACCAACCTGCTTTGCAAGGAAAAGGCATTGAAAATGCAGCTAATTTCTGGAAAAAATTAGACAAGCTATTTGCTTCGGCAAAAATCTTGAGACAACAAGTCTATAAAGATGTTGAGCTGGTAAAAGCACTAGAAAAAGCCTATCAAAAAACAGACAGATTAGACGAAGAATTGCTTCAAAAAATTCACCTTATTAAACTCGGCTTGCAAAACTTACAAATGGATATAAATGGGAGCCCTTCAAAGGATAAGGTCGGAGAAAAAAACAAACCGCGTATTTCCGAAAGACTTAGCACGCTCATGATGGGCACGCGAATGTCTTCATACGGACCGACCGGTACACATTTAAAAACCTATCAAATTATTCAAGAAGAACTCGATACTTATAAAGGAAAAATTAAATCGATAAACCATCAAATAAAGCAAACTTATGAACAACTTCTTAAGCTGGGGGCACCCGTCATTCCGGAAATGAATGAAGTTAGATAAATATTAATTAACACTGACTAACATAAAAATAACTTGATGGTTTTGCCGAAATCACAGCATTGAAATCACTCAGTGACCTACATCTTGTAATTTTTAGCAGCATCGTAGGTGGCTGAGTGATTTTACGAAGAATGAGTAAAATTGTACCGAAGCCCTGCAATTATAGTAGTATTATAAATAGCACAAAAAAAATCGGGCTGCAAATGCAGCCCGATTTTTTATATCTAAAACAAGTATGTATTATTTTACATCTACTACTTTTTCTTCACTACGCCACACTCCGTGTTTTGTACAATAAGCCAAAGCTTGCAATTTCATTTTACGTTTGGGCACAACAGAAAAAGTTACTTCCAATTGTTCAGATTGGTTTCCCAAAGTTCCGGCAGGAATAATGGCATCACCTAACAATCTTTCTCCGTCATACAATGAAACTTTGTGAATGTAATGATCAAAGTCATCAGGATGTGAGTATTCTTTTCCTACGACAACTTTTACAAATGATTTTTTACCTTTTTCCATTGTATCATCGCAATAAATAAAAGGTGAATGGCGGTCAATATAATCTCTTTTTGCTTCTTTATCGACGTGGTCGATACCTGTGTATTGATTAATTTTCATAATGTATATGTTTTTATAGTTCTTATTATTTATTTAGTGTAAAAATACAGCCTTCTCAAACAAAAAACAATTATTTTTAATTGTATTGCTTTATATAAGCATAAATTTTTTTTATGTTTACAAAAATCTTTCCTAAACGAAACTTATTATTCAAAAAAATAATTATTTATGATAAAATCTTAACCGGATTATTCATGAAATTATCTTTGTGCAGATACAAGGCATCGAATTTCGCCGACATATTCATATATTTCAAGGAATTCGTAACGAAGTAGATGCATAAAGAGAATTTCAAGTGCTGCTCAAATTTGAGTCTCTATAATTCAGATTGTTAAAATACTGTATGTGAATTGCTTAAAAAATAAATGTGATAAGCACGATGAATAATTCTGGTTATTCCATTTTAGCATCTACCATAGCCAAAATCTTGCTTTCTCTTTCCAATGTTTTCTCTAAAATCTCTTTTGCCTTTTGCATTAATGCAAGTGATTTTTTCTTGTCTTTTAAACCGGATGCATTAATTTTTACATTGTAATACGCACCATAAACACCTGTACGAGCTGCCATGGCACCAACAGCCACATCCGAAATAGAAGCCGGCAAACCTTTTTCTGCCATTGCTTCCATCACCTCCATAGAATCATAAGCCGTTTGCATTACTTTGAGCGGAATTTCTGTGGCATATAAAGTCGCATCTTCAATAGCTTTTGCCCGTGCCTGCTTGTCTGCTTCTGTTTTTTTTGGCAATTTAAACGCCATCATTATTTTGTTAAAAGCTGCCGTATCTTCATCTACCAAATGTAACAAAGTCTCCTTATATTTCTGTCCCTTAACTGCCCAATCGGAATATAATGCCCATTGATCATCCCAACCGCGTTTGTGAGAAGACAAATTAGCAACCATCGTGCCCAAAGCGACCCCCAACGCACCGGCATAGGCCGCAATAGAACCGCCACCCGGAGCAGGTGCTTCAGACGCCGTTAAATCGACAAAGTCACTTAAACTTAAATCGATCAATTTTGATGATGCATCTTCTTCCAACAAATATTCTATAATTTTTTCCTTAGGATTAAAAGGTTTCAAATCATCAACTCCAAGTGACTTAAGAGCGATTAATATTTTTTCACGTTCCGAAATACCCAAGGAGCGATTTTGTTTTTCAAGAAAATAATCCGCTGCATCCAGCATCACTTTTTTGGGGACCAAGCCTATAATTTCAGAACCCGTAACACGCAAACCGCGTTTTTGAGCCGCTTTGACCGATTCGTCAAAAACCAAATGAACCGGCGCTGCCTTAATATCGGTTATATTGTAGGACACTTGTGCAATACCGTATTCCTCTATAAACCAACCAATCCCCTTGACACCTTTAAATTTTCCGGGTATTCTGACCGGATTACCATTTTCATCCAAGACTTTTTTACCGGTAATAGGATTGCCTTCTCGTTTAATACGACCGGCTTCTCTAATATCAAAAGCAACGGCATTGGCTCTACGCGAAGAAGTGGTGTTTAAATTAATGTTATAAGCAACCAAAAAATCACGTGCAGAAATAGCAACGGCGCCCGAACGCGCTACCGCATCATTAAATTCAGTTGGACCAAAATCAGGTGTCCACGCCGGATTTACCAATTTATCCGGCAAAGCTTCATATTCGCCGGCACGTACATTTGCCAGATTTCGACGAATATCTTTCGTAGCAGCATTTTCATAAAAATAGACCGGAATATGCAATTCATTACCCACGCGTTCACCCAATTGATGGGCATATTTTGCCGTTTCTTCCATTGAGATATTGGCAATCGGTACCAAAGGACATACATCGGTCGCACCAAAACGCGGATGTTCTCCGGAATGGCTACGCATATCGATTAATTCTTTGGCTTTGCTAATCAAACGAAAGGCTGCTTCTAAGACTTGTACAGGCTCTCCCACAAAAGTGATGACCGTACGGTTGGTGGCTTTTCCGGGGTCAACATCAAGCAGTTTTACGCCTTCGACCGTCTCCACTTGCTTGGCTATTTCATTTATTTTATTCATATCGCGCCCCTCGCTAATATTCGGAACGCATTCAATGAGTTGTTTTTGCATAATAATTCTTTTTGACGAGCTAAAAATAGAAAAAAATCTCCTAATTCTACTATCCATTTGTCCTTTTTTGACAAACTAATTTAGCAGAATTAGTTTCTTTTTATAAAAACTAAAAAAACTAAAATCAAGACGCCTTGAACAAATCCCGCCGGCTGAATTCGTTTGATTGCTGTAAATAAGCAAGCAAATCGGGTTTTTGAAGTAAAAATTTCTGTAACCAAATATCCAATTCTAAGCGTTCTTGAGGCAAAAATGATCGATATGCCTTTTTTAGTTCTTTCGTAAAAAGCGGTGCATCAAAACTCACTTTTTCCAAAACGTTTAAGGTATAATGATAATATGCTCTAGCCATAATTTATTTGGATTTGTTTTGTATAAAGATAATGCATTTTTAGGATATTTTATTGCCTTTAAACCCATAAATTTTTGTTAAATAAAACAAAGCCTGCAAACCCATACATTAACATTTAGCATTTTCAAATAATTTCGTGATGTGTACGTGTAGAGACGTTGCGGCGCAACGTCTGTATAATAATTTCGCATGATTTTTTTCCTATTTTCGCTCTTTTTTCATCAAAAATCAAACTGTCTGATATTTAAATAAATATGAATTTTTATTTCAATATTTAGATGTACCAGCTATTTTATTAATTCTTTTGGTTTTTTACTTACTATACATTTTTAATTATTAAATCTTTACTTTTTTGCATCGACCAAAAAAGTAACAAAAAAGTCTAGGCTTACGAAACTTTTACTAATTTATACGTTTCGCTCCCTAAACA
>JANTGO010000008.1 GCA_024763015.1 Flavobacteriaceae bacterium | reverse complement strand
CACTGTTGTCCGATAAAAAATAAATAGAAAGGAAGTTATAATCAACTTCCTTTCTTTTTTTAGTATTTTTGATTTTACAACAAACTAAAATACTATGAGCAAATCTACACATTTTTTCGGTACATCAGTTTTCGGACAGCTGATTTCATTAATTGACACGGCAATTATTACAAAAGCAGTAAAAAACAACCATTCAGACAGGTATGTAAAAAAATTTAAGACAAAAGATCATTTGATAAGCATGTTGTTTAGTTCCTTTGCTAAGTGTACATCACTTAGGGAAGTATCAGGAGCAATGCTAGGGTTATCAGGCAAAACAAGGCATTTTCAACTCAACCACATTCCTAAAAAAAGTACTTTGGCTGATGCAAATAAACGTCGTGACGCAGAAGTGTTTGGCGAAATATACAATCAGCTGTTAAAGAAATATAGTCACGTTTTCTCGGACAGCCGAGTAAGAGATGTGATAAACAAGCAAATAGAGATATTTGATAGTACCACAATAAGCTTATTTAAAGATATTTTAAAATGTGTTGGGCGAAATCCAAAGAATGGAAAGAAAAAAGGTGGCATTAAAGTTCATACGGTAATCAATGTTGATGAAACAGTACCAAAAATGGTTTGGTTTACCTCAGCAGCAAAACATGACCATTTTTTACTTGAAAAACTCAAAATGGACGCTAATACAATTTATGTTTTTGACAAGGGATATAATGATTATAAGGCATTTGAGAAGTTTAGCAATAACAAAACAGGATTTGTTACCAGGATTAAAGATAATGCTGTATTTGAAAGTATTGAAGAAAAGGAAATTGAAAGTAATATACATTCAGGAGTGTTGTCTGATGAAATTATTGAATTCACAATATTGGAAAACAACAGCAATAGAAAACTGAAATTAAGAAAGGTAACATTCTATGACAGAGTATTAAAACGAGAATTTGAGTTTCTGACCAATTTGTTTGAAATGAGAGCGGATTTAATAGCTGCTATCTACAAATTACGATGGCAGATAGAATTACTATTTAAACAATTGAAGCAAAACTTCCCTTTAAAATACTTCCTTGGGGACAATGAAAATGCTATTAAAATACAGATATACTGTGCATTAATAGCAAACCTTTTAATGACTGTTGTTCAAAAGATGTTAAAAAGAAACTGGGCATTCTCGAATTTAGTCAGTTTTTGTAAAATTCATCTGTTTAACTACCTCCATTTATTTAGATTTTTGGAAAATCCTGACAAAGATTGGCAGAAAACCTATGATGAATTAATGCAACCAACTTTATTTTAAGGAGCTTACTTTTGAATATCAATAAATTCCAATTTTTAGATGATTGATTATCAGTATTATAAAAAATAAAATAATGAATTTTTATTTTTATCGGACAGTAATGATTTAACTCATAAAAACATTCGATGAACAATACACTAATTCAAATATTAAAAACAGACATAAAAGAAAATCTACGCTCAAAATCATTTTGGGTATATAGCCTTTTATTGGGTGGATTTGTAGCCGTCATGTTTGCTACCGGAATCACAGAATCACAAGTAGTCGGTTTTGTAGGATTAAGTCGCTTGATGATAACCTTTATACAAGTAAGTATGGTAATTCTACCCATTTACGTTCTGATATCAACCGTACGCTCGGTAGTAGGCGATAGAGAAAACGGCGTGTTGGAATACCAACTCTCATTACCCATATCATTTTCAAACTATTATTGGGGAAAATTTCTAGGAAGATTTTTTGTCATTTATATTCCGGTATTCATCGCGTTTCTAGGAGCTGCTATTTGGGGACTGATTATCAATCTTGATGTGCCTTGGGATTTATTTTTCCTATACAGTGCACTATTGGCCGTAATGGTTTTCTTTTTTTTAGGACTGAGTATGTTTCTATCAAGCGTTACCAAATCACAAGAAATGGCACTGAGTTCAGCTTTTATTATTTGGCTATTTTTGGTTGCTTTTATGGATATTCTGCTCATTGGCATGATGCTCAAAATGCGTGTTAATCCGGAAATGGTTATCGGTGCCAGTTTATTGAACCCGTTACAAGTTTTTAGAACCGGTAGCTTAATTTTATTCGACCCTAAATTGACGGTAATGGGACCGGTTTCTTACTTTATTTTGGATACCGTTAGCCGCACAACTTTTATCATTTACGCATTGGCTTATCCATTTATAACCGGTTTGATATTCACCGTTTGGGGTAAACGCTATTTTAAAAATCATGATGTTGTTTAAGTAATATTTAAACAGGTAACAAGCATAATCTAACAAATCAAAAACATGAAACCACCATGTATAATTCTCTTTACACACAAGGATATGATTATGGTGGTTCCATGTGTTACCAATAAAAAAATATAAAATTATAAACATATGAAAACAAGACTATTAATCATTACAATTATAGCCGGATTTACTTTTTTATCTTGTCAAAATTTAACAGGCAATGTTAGTAACGATGCTACAAAAGAATCTGATACCACAAATATTCCGGAACTCATTAACTTTTTAGAACCCAATCAAATCGATTCGATTGTCAATCTGGATAATGGTTTAAAAAGACTTAAAGGCTTTATATCAATTCCAAGAGATAGCGATGATTTTAGAAAAGAAAATTTAGATAAAGTTTATTGGGTCAATAAAAGCATTATCAATGGTGATTTTAGAGGAGCCTCTTTTCGCTCTACAAGATGTAGCAACTTAAAAGCACAAAAAAGTGATTTTAGAGCCGCTGATATTCGTTGGAGTTTGTTTGATGGAAGCAATTTAACCAATTGCAAATTTGACCAATCGCGTTTGTTTCATGTACATGTAAACTATGCCGATTTAACCAGTAGCACTTTTAGAGGTGCCAATATGTTTGGCATGGAAGGACGCTTTGCCGTTTTAAGAAATTGTGATATGACAGGCGCTTTACTGAAAGATTCCGAATTTTTAAACGCCGATTTTACCGGTTCTAAAGCCATAAAAGCCAAGCTTATTAGAGCGGTTCTAAAAGATTCTAAATTAGATAGTACCGATTTTTCATTCGCAGACTTTACAGGAGGTGGTTTAGAAGGTTCCAGTTTTATCAATGCCAAACTTAGACATGCCAATTTTCAAGGCGGTCATTTGCAAGGTGTCGATTTAAGTGGTGCTGATTTAAAGGGGTGCTATTTCTTTGGTACCGAATTCGAGGGTACAAATATGAACAATGCAAAAAATATACCGGAAGAAATCAAGGGATTTATTGATGAAAAAGGATTTGCTACTGGCATATGGCAAGATATAAAACAAACGGATAAGAAATAAAAAATGAAACCACCAAGTATAATTCTCTTTACACACAAAGGTATGATTATGGTGGTTCCATGTGTTACCAATAAAAAAAAACAAATATAAACACATGAAAAGCGTAAAAATAAATATTATTCTATTTCTTTTTGTTGCACTATTTATTAGTCAAAATATTTGGGCACAAAAAAGCCCTTATGCTTTCTTTAGAGCCGATACAATTCAAAGCACAATCTTATGGAAATGCGACAAGCACAATGGCAAAATTAACTTATCCGAAGGGGGATTTGTCACCCATAACAAACAAATCGCAGCAGGGATTTTCCACATCGATATGCTAAGCATAAAAGATGTGGATATGGACACAAAAACCTACGGAACAGCCGTAATAATATTGGAAAACACCCTAAAAAACGATTTTTTTAAAGTTAAAAAATATCCTACTGCCACGTTTCAGATTGTTAGCATCAAAAAAATTGCCGGCAACAAATATAAAGTAACCGGTGATTTTACACTTCATGACATTAAGAATTGCCTCACTTTTGATGCATCTATTTTGTTTGAAAAGGATAAAATAATGATGACCTCAGACAATATAATATTGGACAGAACAGATTGGGGTATTTATAGAATGTCACCACAACGCCCATACAGCGACGATGAAAATGGCTGGACGGTCCCTGATAAAATTGAAATAAAAATAAGAATTATAGCAAAAAAAGAATCATAGTATGACAAAAGAAAAAAAACAAGAATGCCTGGTATGCAAAGCAACATCAGACGAAATGCCTATTATTAATTTTGAATTCAAAGGACAAAGCTATCATATTTGTTCGGCACATATTCCAATACTAATTCACAAGGCCCAAGATTTACGAAGTATCCTTCCGGATATTATGGATTCTGTGGAATAAAAAATCAAAAAAGTCACCATTTTATGGTGACTTTTTGAATATCTATAAACTAATTCAGTAAGAATTATTTAATCAACAAGCACATTCTTTTAAGTAAATTCTCTCCTGTTTTCATTTTATAAATAACTATTCCGGCTGCATGTATGACAATCAGACCGGTTAAGGTGAATACCAAAGATTTGTGCAAAATTTCCATCCCTTCGTCAAATGTAGCGCCTTCTGGAAAAGGTCCCCCTAAATCGTATTGCAAAGCACCCGTCTGATACACCATTACAAAACCCACCAAAGGCGTAATAATCAACAAGACATAAATAAGGTTTTGAACGGTTTTAACCAGCAATTTATGCCCTTTGCTGTAATATGTAATTTCAGGCGGCAAATCATTTTTATGCTTTTGCTTGACAAATAACCTGATAATTGTTAAAATCATAATCAACATACCAAGAAGTGCATGCGCACGATAGTGATTAAAATTTTCGGCATTAAATTTGTAATTTTCCATTGAAACTCCTAAAACAAATACGGTAACAAATAGTATCAATGTGAGCCAATGCAATATTATAATTGATTTTGGATATTTTTTCATCTTGTTTAATTTTTCAACAAATATAAAAAAATATATGACACTTATCATAAAACATTAAAAAATCGACGTATATTTGCAAATTATTCTCTTAACTAACTTTATATCAAAACACTATAAACATAAAAACAAACAAAGCTTTTTCTTTTTTATGAAACATTTTACCTTCATATTACTTTTACTTTTACTAAGTACAACTGTTTTTGGTCAAGAAAACATAGAACATAAATCTATGTCCGAAAAGTTTTTAAAACAAACCGGCATCAAGCAGCTTCTTGATTCTATTATACAAAAAGAACAAACCAAAGCAACATCAAATGCCCCTCGTTTTTTCAATCAAAAAAATCTTGATTTTTCAATCAAAGAAGATAAGATATACTTTATCAAAAACATAAACGAACGCCTTTCATTTATCAAAGAAAACATCAATAACGAACTGTTATTTAGACTAAACAGATATAGCGCTAAAGATTTATCAAAGCTTATCAACAAGCAAAAAATGCGCAAATATAATTACACCTTAATAAAAAACCACTTAAGTCAATACACACAAATTAGACTTGGCAATGAAATTAGCAAGCTTTACAGAAACATCATTCCAACTTACCTTCAAAACATAGCACAAAGACATAAAAAAATATCTTTAAAAATCATGCTAAACCACCAAGTTGTTTCGGCTAATAATTTGGATATTAATCTTTTTTTAAACACAAATTGTCCGGAACGCAAAAGAATTAATATTCTCGATAAAGAAAATTCTAAAATAAACAAACCACAAGACTGCGATTATAAGCAAATAGAAAATCTTGTTGTAACATACAAAAGACATACATTCGTTTTTGATGCCAAAACGACCAAAATTAACTTTCCATCACGATTGGTAGAAATCAAAAGTTTGTTGTCTAAATACAGCTTTGAAAAAATCCCAAATTGGAATATCTATATCGATGAAACGAAGGAATCGATCAGTATAGAAATTGAAAATGTGGTACTAGTAAAAAAATCAATTAATCTTAGTAATAAAAAAGCATCTAAAAAAAAATATTTACAAATAAATAAAACCGTTTTCGATTAATCTATAGTCCATTTCATTTTACTAAAGATATCCCACATCACAATTCCGGCGCTTACCGAAATATTAAAGGAATGTTTAGTGCCAAATTGCGGAATTTCTATACAAGCGTCACACAAATCCACTACTTCTTGCTGGACACCTTTTACTTCATTGCCAAAAACCAAGGCGTATTCTTGAAGCGCGTCGGGATGAAAATCTTGTAGCATCGTAGCGGAATCTACCTGCTCAATTGCAAGTACTTGTACCCCTTCTTTCTTTAATTGGGCAACCAAGTCCGCTGTGTCCTCAACATACGTCCAATCTACAGAATCTGTTGCCCCCAAAGCTGTTTTATGAATATCCTTATGCGGTGGTTGCGCCGTAATACCACATAAATAAATCCGCTTCACCAAAAATGCATCTGCCGTTCTAAACACAGAACCAATATTATTCAAACTCCTTACATTATCCAATATAATTATTAAAGGTGTTTTTTGCTTCTTTTTATAATCTTCAACTTTTAGGCGATTGAGCTCACTATTTTTTAACTTTTTCATTAATAATACATATTTGAGATTTCTTTATTTATTCAAACAAAGTATTTAAATTAAATAAAGATGCCTGCAAAAGTAATTAAATTAGTCTTAATGTAAATGCCTTAGCCAATAATTGACGATAAGATACGTTAATACGTTAGATAAATTATTATATTTGCAAACTTGTTTATGAACAGAATGAATAAATTTAAAATAAGCTTCGTTTTCCTATTTTTATCAATTGGATTTTTACATGCACAAAAATACGAATTTGGCATCAGTGCCGGTGGGACAAATTATATTGGAGACGTGGGCAGGCAATACTATTTCTATCACAACAGAATCGGAGGGGGAGTGGTTTTTAAAAACACCATTAATCCTTGGATGTCAATGAGAATGGGCGGCAACTACTTACCTCTTTATGCTGACGATGCACAATCTGACAATAAAGGTCGAAATCTTAGAGGTCTAAAAGTTGACGGTAGTTTGTTAGAGTTTTCATTTGGTATCGAATACAAATTCTTACCAAGAAATCCTTATATTCGGCATATAAAATCTCAAAGAATCACCCCTTATATGTTTACCGGTGTCAGTTTTGTAAACGCCAGCGGTACTTTGTCAAAAAACAATGGGTTTGTACATCAATATAGTGGTGCTAATTTTGGCATTCCTATGATTTTAGGGATTAAGATGCAGTTTGCAGAACATTTTCTCATTGCCTTTGAATCAGGTGCTCGTTACAATTTTTCTGACAACATGGACGGCACCAATGACATTTATGACGATAAAAACATTGTAATAAAAGGCGGCGTCATTCCTACGACCAATACTAGTTCAAATGACTGGTACACTTTTAGTTCCGTAAGTTTAATTTACACATTCGGCGACTTAACTTGTTATTTTGGATTTTAATTTTTTAAATATGCCTTTAAACGACAAAGATATTTCTACTGAAAAACTTCCTAAGCATATCGCTATTATTATGGATGGTAATGGTCGTTGGGCAAAAAAAAGAAATCAAAATAGGGTGTTTGGGCATCACGAAGGCGTAAAAAGGGTAAGAGAAATTGTAGAAAAGTCAGTTGAACTAAAAATTCCTTACCTAACACTTTACACCTTCTCTACCGAGAACTGGAACAGACCAAAAGACGAAGTCGATGCCTTGATGAACCTATTAGTCGAAACCTTAAACGACCAAGTTTCTGACCTAATGAAGCAAAATATTCGTCTAAATGCAATTGGAGATCTTAAAAAACTTCCCAAAAATACATACAATACCTTACAAAAAGTGCTAGAGAAAACCGCCAACAACCAAGGAATGATGTTGAGCATTGCACTAAACTACGGTGGCAGGGACGAATTGCTACATGCAAGCAAAATAATTGCAAAAAAAGTTAAAAATAATATAATTTTGCCCGAAAATATTGATGAAAATAAAATAAATTCGCACCTTTACAGCCAAAATCTCCCCGACGTGGATTTAATGATTAGAACGGGAGGTGAAAAACGCATCAGTAATTTCCTACTTTGGAAACTCGCTTATGCAGAATTATATTTTACCGATACGCTTTGGCCGGATTTTAAACAACAAAATTTTTACAAAGCATTATCAGATTATCAAAAAAGAGAAAGAAGATTTGGAAAAACCAGCGAACAGATTGATCATGAGAAACACTAAATTAATTTTATTAGGTATTATTTTTATGTTCCTGTCACAAGCACAGGCACAAAAAAAATCTGATGATTATAAGATTTATCAAATACAAGAAATAAAGATAAACGGACTTAAACAATTCAACCCCGAAACCGTTAAGGCCTTCATTGGTGTTTCAAAAGGCGATGTTATTGAAGTGCCGGGAGAACAAACGGCAGACATTATCAAAAAATTATGGGACTTAGAGTACTTCTCCGATGTGGATTTGTATATGATTCCCACCGAAGGATACAAAGCCATCCTGCAAATCGACTTAAAGGAATTGCCCAAAATTTCTCAGGTAAAAATTAAAGGGGTTTCAAAATCAAAAGCACGTGATTTTATCAAAGACTTAAACCTTAAAAAAAATGCGATCTTAAGTGAAAATCTAAAAGCCAAAACCATTGAAACCATTAAAAATACTTACAAACAAAAAGGATTTTTAAAAACCAAAGTAAATTTAGTCAGTACTAAAGATACAGCAGAATATGTAAAAGTTTTGGTACTTATCGACAAAGGACACCGTGTCAAAGTCGATAAAATAAACATCGTTGGCAATAAATATTTTAAGGATGGTAAACTAAAACGCCAACTCAAAAACACCAAAGAAAAAAGAATTTATCGCTTTTGGAAACGCAGCAAATACCTCAAAGACGATTTTAAGGAGGATTTGGTAAAATTAGAAAAGTTTTACAAAGAAAATGGATTCAGAAATGCCCGTATTTTGTCTGATACCACTTACTTCAAAAACGATAAATTACAACTAGATATTAAACTGGAGGAAGGCAAAAAATACTACTTTGGCGACATTGACATCGTAGGAAACAGCGTTTATAAAACAGATTTGATTAGACGAATACTTGGTATCAAAAAAGGAGATACTTATAATGGTACGCTCTTACAAAATCGGATAAATGACCCATCCAAACCCGATGGCGAAAACATCACAAACTTATATCAAAATAACGGTTATTTATTCTCTAGAATTAATGCTGTAGAAAAAGGTATTCGACAAGATACCATCGATTACGAAATAAGAATCTATGAAGGAAAACCGGCAAAATTCAACAAAATTACCGTCAATGGCAATCAAAGAACAAATGATTACGTCATCTTTAGAGAACTAAGGACACTCCCGGGTGCCACCTACAGCAAACAAAATATCATATCTACGATAAGGGAATTGGCACAATTAAAGTATTTCGACCCCGAAACCATTAGCCCCGACTTAAAAAATGTAGATCAAAATTCCGGAACCGTAGATATTGACTGGCATGTAGAAGAATCAGGAAGTAGTCAAATACAAATGTCCGGTGGATATGACGGACAATACTTTATCGGTACCTTAGGCCTAATGCTTAACAACTTCTCAATGCAAAACATCTTTAAAGGAAAAGAGTACAAACCCCTACCTCAAGGCGACGGACAAACCCTAGGACTCAATATGCAAGTTTCTAGACGATACAATACGTATAGTTTGACCTTTACAGAACCTTGGTTTGGCGGCAAAAAACCCCAAGCTTTAACCGTTTCCGGTTACTACTCTACTTACTATGGTGTGGATTACAGCAATCAGAATTATTCATCTTACAACTACTATGATGTAGATAGAAGCAAAAAATTCAATATTATCGGTTTAACAGTCGGCTTGTCAAAAAAACTACAATGGCCGGATGATTACTTCTTCCTTAGCCAGTCTATCAGTTTAAACCATTACAATATCAAAAACTATGGTAGCATCGGTTCCTTTGGATTTAACAACGGACAGTCCAACAACTTTGCTTACAACTTTGTTTTCGGACGAAACAACACCCGAATAAACCCGATTTATCCTACAGGTGGTTCAGAATTTTTATTCAGTGCAAAAATAACCCCACCTTATTCGTTATTCGGCTCGACCGATTACGCCAATATTGACAGCGACCCTGCTTATCTCGATGCAGACGGCAATCCGGATATGGAAAAAATAAACCAAGCAAAATTTAAATTTATCGAGTATTACAAATTAAAATTAGGCGGTACTTGGTACACCGACTTATATAAAAAACTAGTCCTTAGGTCTAAAGCAGAATTCGGATTTTTAGGCGCTTACAACAACGATTTAGGCATTCCGCCATTTGAACGTTTTTATGTAGGTGGAAGCGGCTTAACCGGTGGAAACTTAGATTCAAGAGAAATCATTCCGCTTAGAGGTTACAGAGATTATTCGCTTAACAGTTCGTTCGGCGGTCAAGGCGGTTCGTTATACAATAAGTTCTCAATGGAACTTCGTTATCCCATCACCTTAAAACCCCAAGCATCCATCTATGTGCTAACATTTTTAGAAGGTGCCAACACCTACAACAATATTAAGTATTATAATCCGTTCTCTTTAAAAAAATCAGCCGGAGTTGGCGTTAGAATCTTTATGCAAATGTTCGGATTGTTAGGCATCGACTTTGGATACGGATTTGATAAAGTACCGGGACCTTCAGGAGGACTTGAAAAATCAGGATGGCAGACGCACTTTATTATGAATCAAAGATTGTAATCTTGACTTTGGCACAATTATTTCTATAAAACTATAGACTATGAAAAAGTATTTATTAATTTTAGCATTGATTGCGCTCTCGACCGGCTCTTTTGCTCAAGGTAGAATTAGAATTGCCTATGTCGATATGGAATATATTCTGGAGAAATTACCCGAATACCAAACGGCACTAAGAGAATTGGAAAACAAAGCTGGCCACTGGAAAGGCGAGATCGAAAAAAGAACCAAAGAAATAGCAGATGCCAAACAAGAATTGGAACAAGAAAAAGTACTGTTAACCAAAGAACTTTTACAAGAAAAACAAGAGGAGATTGCCTTTAAAGAAAAAGAACTTTTAAAGTATCAATTGGAAAAGTTTGGACCGGAAGGTGATTATATTTTACAAAAACAGAGGTTGGTAACACCTGTACAAGACCGCGTTTTTGGGGCGGTTACCAAACTCATAAAAACAGCAAAATATGACATTGTTTTTGACCAATCAAATGATAAATTAGGACTTATATATACCTCTCAAAAACTGGATATTTCTGATAAAATATTAAAACTTATCACCAAAGATAGAAAAAAAGAAGATAGAAAAAAAGCTTCAAAAGAACGAAAAGAAAAGAAAGAAAGAGCTTTAACCGAAGCACAAAAATCCAGAAAGGAATTGATGGAAAAAAAGAAAAAGGAACGCGAAGAAAAACGTAAAAAAGCTTTGGAAGAACGCAAAAAGAAAAGAGAAGCTTTGAAAAAAAAGAAAGAAGAAACGTTAGAAAAAAAGAAAAAAGAAGCTGAAGAAACAGACAAAAAACCCAGTGAGGAAAAATCTGACAAAAAGGAAGATATAAAAAAACCTGAGAAGAAAAACGATGCTGACAAATCTGATAAAAAAGAAACAGATAAAGAAACTTATGGGAATCAATTAACGCCCGAACAGCTCAAAAAATTTCAAGAAAAGAGCAAAAAATTAACGCCTGAAGAATTAGCCGCCAAACGAAAAAAAGAACGCGAAGAAAGACGACAAAGAATACTGGAAGAACGTAGAAAAAAGAAAGAAGAGAAAAATAAAAAAGATAACTAATAAAAACAAAAATTACATGAGACACTTAAAATTAACACTTGCAGTTATGATGCTTTGGATGGGCACAACTGCTGTAAACGCACAAAAAATGGCACATATTAACGTGCAAAAAATTATGACTGAAATGCCCGAATTTAAGGCAGGTCAAGCAAGTTTGAAAAAACTGTATGCTACCTATGACAAAGAGTATAAGGAAACCGTAACAGAATATCAAGCAAAAGTAAAAAAATACCAAGCTGAAGCAAAAACAGTTGGTGACCAAGAAAATCAAAAACGCGGTCAAGAATTGATGGATATGGAAAAAAATATTCAAAAATTGCAACAAGATATCCAACAAGAAGCCAGCAAAAAAGAGCAAGAAATAATCCAACCTATTCAAGACAAACTACTAAAAGCAATCAAAGCTGTAGCAAAAGAAAAAGGTTATAACTATGTGTTTGACAGCTCAGGTCCTTCAAGCTTAATCGTACATAATGGACCGGACTTATATGCCGATGTAAAAGCCAAATTAGGTTTCTAAACATATAAAGATCACATTTTTAAAAATCCTGAGCATAGCTCGGGATTTTTTTGTAATAAAAATAAACACTCGACCAAAAGATTTTTTTATATAACCTGATATTTGTTATAAAATTAAAAATATCTTAAAAAAATCATGTTTTTTTGTTGTAATTTTGAGTATTATTAAATATTAATCCATATAAACTTCATATTATGAACAGTTTAAAAGAAAAATTATACAAAAAAATTGTGGATCATCGTCCACGCGTAACCCGTTTAGCCAAAGAATATGGCGATGTTGTTATTGACCAAGTAAAAGCCGGTCAAGTAATAGGCGGTATGAGAGGAATCAAAAGTTTGGTTACCGATATTTCATACCTAGACCCATACGAAGGTATCCGATACAGAGGTTATACCTTACCCGAAGTATTTGAAAAACTTCCAAAACCCGAAGGAGCCGAAATGCCTTACGTCGAAGGTTTATACCACTTACTCCTAACCGGTGAAATTCCCACTCAAGAGGAAGTTGATAACTTGATTACCGATATGAATAACCGTCGTATCATCCCTAAATATGTATGGGATGTTATAGATTCATTCCCTAGCGAAAGTCATCCTATGGCTATCTTGTCAGCTGCCGTAATGAGTTTGGAACGCGAATCTCAATTCAATGTAAAATACCGTCAAGGCGTTAGCAAAATGGATTACTGGGATTCTACTTATGAAGATGCAACCAACTTATTGGCAAAAATGCCACTTATCGGTGCTTACATTTACAATAAATTGTACAATCCCGAAGGTGGACATCGTTACCCCGATCCTACATTGGACTTAGGTGCAAACTTTGCTTATATGATGGGAAAAGAAGCCCCTTATGACGATGTGTCTCGTATGTATTTTATCATTCACGCTGATCACGAAAGCGGTAACGTAAGTGCCCACACCGGACATTTGATTGCCAGTTCTTTATCTGACGTTTATTATGCCACTTCCGGTATGATTAACGGTTTGGCAGGTCCTTTACATGGATTGGCCAATCAAGAAGTGCTACGTTGGTTACAAGGTTTAAAAGACCAAATGGGTGATAAAGTACCTAGCAAAGAAGAAATGAAAAAATATGTTTGGGATACCCTCAACAGCGGACAAGTGATTCCCGGATATGGACACGCCGTATTGCGTAAAACCGATCCGAGATATGCCGTACAAAGAGAATTCTGCTTAAAACATATGCCTAACGATCCGTTATTCAAATATGTTGACGCATTATATAATGTTGTACCGGATATTTTAAAAGAACACGGAAAAGCTAAAAACCCTTGGCCAAACGTTGATGCGCAATCAGGTGTTGTACAATGGTATTATGGTGTTAAAGAATACGACTTCTATACCGTACTATTCTCAATAGGACGTTCTATTGGTGTGCTTTCTAATATTATTTGGGATAGAGCTTTAGGTTATCCAATCGAAAGACCTAAATCTGTAACGACCGATATGTTAGAAGAAATGGTTGGTCTCAAAAAATAATGAATTCCACTATTCAAAAAACCTAATAGAGGCGCGATAAATCGCGCCTCTATTTTTATAATCAATTTTTATTAACAAGGATTTCAATCAATTAAAAGTCAATTTAAAAAACTTAATAAATTGATGGTCTTTAGCCGGAATAATGGCCTCATTCTTATTGATCATGGTGCCTTCAATAGGCATAAATCTGTATTTTGAGCGTTTGTTTTCTTTAATTATTGCTTCTTGCATAGCACCCTGTCCGGCAATGCGAACACCTATTAAATTTTGTAAATCTTTGTCTTTTAAATAAAAAGATTGTTTTTTAGATTGTTTTTTTGTTTTAGAATCTGTAAATAATATATAATTCGACCCGTTAACCATGGTAGAGAAAACAGAGTGCAAAGCCAAGCGTGGCTTAACAGCTTGTGATTTATAAATATCTTTTGACCATTGAATTTGTCCACCACGCCCGATTCTAATACTAAAAACATCTCCAACAATCTCGCGAATACTTTCTTCTCTTTTATTTATTTTTGACAATTTTGGAATAAAAAAGTCTTCAGCGTTTATAATAATGTCATTATTCGTTAAAAGAAATGCTTTTCTTATAATCATCTTGTGATTTTTGGATCGTTGTCTCTTTGTTTTAAACTTAACCGAAACCAATTTTTTATTAAAATTACCATAAGCCGTTTGTACAATAGAAAGATCAGCGGTATCGATATTCATTCGCATAAGACCATCAATATCATTTAAGTTGATATACTTATCGCGATAAAAGCCTAAAACAGACAACTGTTTATCGCCTAAAACTAGATTCAAATCCTCTACGATTTTCTTAGGACGAACAAGCGAACGCTTTATTTCGCGTTTGTTGATTTTATAAATTGTAAAATGATCCAAATTGCTTTTGCTAGCAAAGCGAATTCTAACCAAAGGGTCTGAATTATAAGTCTTTGCAATCATGTAAACATCGCCATTGCTGTCATTTACTGAAATATCGTTGATATAGTATTTAATGGTCGGAACGGTTTCAACAATTGATTTATGATACACTTGCTCAAAACGATCGTTAAAAACATCGATAAAATAACGCGATACATCCTCGACAAAATCACGATGAATTATGGTAAAATAATGATTATTCTTTGAAAATTTTATAAAAATCTTCGGGTTAAAATAGTTGACATCGCTGTAATATTTTAGTTTTTGGTAGTATAATGAATTGAAATTGACATACAAATTCACATCGTTTTTAGAATAGATTTGATTTATTCTAAAAAACTCATTTTGCTGAACAATACCTGTGGCAATATTTCCTTCAATATGTTTAAACGAAAAATATCGTTTCCGGCTGTTCGTTTCCATATTAATCATTTGCAAAAAACCATCTCGCACAAAAGCACCTTTTATACTTCCTTTGATAGAACCCTTGTTGAGTTTAAAAGTTTTTGTGCGAACCTGCTCCATTTTGTTGTTATACCTTGTCGCATAAGATTCAAAAATCAAGGGATTGGCCAAAAAACCACTCCGTTTGGTGCTAATGCTTATAAAACCACCTGAACCATCTGCCAATAAATAGTCATTTTGAACCCGAGCTGTCGTCATTTTAAACACCTTACTCTCTTGAATATCAATGCCCAATTTTTGTGAATAAACTTCTGAGATTAGCAAAAGAAAGCTAAAAAATAGCAATTTTTTCATATTTATATATTTATTTTATTTATTGTAAATGTATAAACAATAAACGTTCCATTAACTAACGAAACCACACATTTTAAAAAAAATTTATTTATCGATAAATTTACTGATTTTCTTATCTTCAAAATAAGCATCTATAGGCATAAAATCATCGGAAACCTCTTGGACAAAAGTCGTATCGTAATCGCCGCGATTTAATAGGATGCGCATGGTGTTTTCTACTTGATGATAAAGCGGTTTTACCAACCATTGTATTTCTTCGGGACCTTGTTTGATTTCGGCATACAAAGCTTGGCGTTTTTCTTCCATCTTTTTATTGAGCAGTTGCTGAAAACGTTCTGATTTTTTCCAATAATTAGAAATAATCCAAGGCATTTTTTTGTGCTCCATCATCTCTGCTATCTTCCATTCGTGGTTTACTTCTGAAAAAGATAAGAATTTGGGTTGAAGATTGCCAATAAAAATCTCTTTATGCTGATGATCAATCCTTACCTTTAAATCTTTTAAGTTGACACCGTACTTGGCGACCAAATGCATCTGCAAAGCACCTATAAAATGTAAATCTTGCCCGTCTTCTTCAAATTCTTCGTTCCAAGTACGCGTAAAATTGGTATCGATTTCCATCAGTCCTACTTCCAAAATATTTTTCAGACCGATTACATTTAATTTTCTATTTTTTAGCGATGCTATTTCCTGTGCCTGGTTACTGATCATTTGCTTCATCTTCTTAAGCTCATTCGGATTTTCTTGCTTGTATTTTGTATATAAATACATCAATACCGCACCGACAATCATACTGATACCAAATTGATTTAACCGGCTTAACAAGGCAGATATTCCCACTAAAAGTACCAGTAGGAAAATAACTTCTTTTTTATATTTTCTCCAAATAAACTTAAACATCACAGTTCTTTTTAAGCGTTAAACTTTTTTTTCAGTGCTTCCAATTTTTCTTGTTCTACTTGCAATTTAATTCTGTCATACACATTTTTGACGATATTTTTGGTATAAAGCGGAAAATCTGCGCCCATCATCCAAGTATAATAACCCGGATCTTTTTGTAACACATCCACCAATTTTTTTCCTTTGTATTTGCCAAAATTTATGACTTCTTCCTTTTGGTCGTTGTAAACAATTCTACCTTGAAAATCAGCCACTTTGAAATATGAAGAAAATTTACTTAAAGTCTCCATATCTTTTGGCATATCGTCATAGCGTTCTACTTGGGCTTTAAAAACTTCATAGGTAGCCTTGGTATCGGCTTCGGCAGAATGCGCATTAGACAGATCACCATCGCAATAAAACTTATAGGCAGCCGTCAAATTACGCGGTTCCATTTTGTGAAAAATGTTTTGCACATCGATATGTCTGTTCGTTTTTAAATCAAAATCCAGCCCGACGCGTAACATTTCTTCTGCCAAAAGTGGAATGTCAAATCGATTAGAATTAAATCCAACCAAGTCAGCATCTTTTATCATCTCCAAAACTTCTTGTGAAATATCCTTAAACGTAGGGGCATCTTTAACGTCTTCATCGTATATTCCGTGTATTTTTGAGACTTGTTCGGGTATATGCATCTCGGGATTGACCCGCCAAGTTTTTACAATTTCATTGCCGTCGGGTTCTACTCGAATAATAGCAATTTCTACAATTCTATCTTTAACGGTATTGGTTCCGGTTGTTTCCAAATCGAAAATACAAATGGGTTTGGTTAGTTCTATGCTCATTTTGTGGTTTGTTTATTAGTTATTTTGTTAATCGGTGTATTATTAATTCTTTTCTGAATGTCTTTTATACGTTTTACCGGAATCGACTTGGGTTTCCATTTGTCTTTCAAGTCATCAAATTTGTAGCCCAATTTATTGTCTTGCGGTTCCAATATTTCTTCTTGAAAAGCACGTTGTAAGATATACTCTATCCAGTAATCCTCTTGATTGTTAAAAGGATCAAATTTTGCTTTTAAGTCAACATTATACAATTTTGCCAAACGCTGATACCAAAAAGCCGTCCAGCCACTTTTATACTTCTTGAGTGAATAATAAACCGTATGACTTGTTTGCCGGTGTATTAGTTTAGACAAAATTCTGCCCTCGGATTGAGACAGATTTTTTAACTTTGGTTCAAATTCTTTTTCGATCCATTTTTGAACTATTTTGATATACCTTTTGCGTTTGCGTTTGCTATCCATTCGTACCAGTCTTTCGTCTAACTTAACCAAATTATCACCTGACATTTTGGCAAAAGGATACACTTTATATACTTTTCTACGCAACCATCGGTAATGTTTAAGCGCCTTATAATTTTGAAAACGCATTTTGGGCAAAATATAAACAGAGTCCAATGCCAAAGACGGTATTGAATCGGAACTTTTGTAAAAAATAAGCTCTTTGGCATTTTTTAGACTGTCTTGTTGTCCTTGCATATGCAAAGAAAAGACTAAAAAGACAAGCATAATTATATATTTTTTGCTATATTTATTCATTAGCTGTATTAATGGCACAATAATTTCATTCAAAAATAATCAAATTAAGCATCAAATGATTTATTAATTTGTTAATTTTGATTTTTTGTTTTCATATCCTTACAATCAATAATAATGCCTAAAATTTTAACATTTATTCTTATCGTTTTTTTTTCCTTGCAATTGTCGGCACAAAACAACTACGACTTTAGAAATCCACTTGATATTCCACTGTATTTATCCGGTAATTTCGGCGAATTGCGCAGCAATCATTTTCACTCGGGATTAGATATAAAAACCGAAGGCAAAGAAGGTTTAAAAGTATATGCCGTGCAAGATGGTTTTGTATATCGCATCAAAATTACCAGAGGCGGATACGGCAAAGCGCTGTACATAAAACACCCCAACGGGCTATTGTCGGTTTATGGACATCTCAAATCTTTTAACAAGGAAATTGAAGCCTATATCAGGCAAAAACAATACGAAAAAAAATCATTTGAAATAGAAGTTTTTCCTTATAAAATAGAACTGCCCGTAAAAAAAGGCGAAGTGATTGCTTATAGCGGCAATTCGGGGGGGTCTTTTGGGCCACATTTGCATTTTGAATTGCGCAATATGCAAGAACACCCACTCAATCCGATGGCTTATGGTATTGAGGTCGCTGACCACAAAAATCCGATAGTTCAAAATATATTTGCCTATCCTCTAGGAGAAAATGCAGAGGTTAACCAATCACAAAAACAAGTAAAATTAAGTCTTTCCAAAAAAAATGACAGCTTATATGTGTCCGATAGCATCACCGCTTTTGGCGAAATAGGCATAGGTTTGCAAGCCTTTGACAGGCAAGATTTCTCATGGAACAAAAACGGATTATACAAAGTACGTATGAAGGTAAACGGCATGCCTGTTTATGAACACATTATGCAGGAGTTTTCCTTTGCAAGGTCGCATTTCATCAACACCATGATCGATTATCCATATTTTAGTTTGACACACAAAAGGGTCATAAAACTTTGGGTTGAACCTTACAATTTGTTAGAAATTTACACCCAATTGGTCAAGGATGGCAAAATACAGGTTGCTACCGGAAAAAATTATTATATCAATCTCGAATTAAGCGATTACGCCGGAAACACAACTCAAGTTGTCATTCCCGTTATAGGAAAAAAACTCAAGATATTGATACCCAAAGAAGTCAAAAAAACGCCTTATTTGGTACGCGCCGGCAAAAAACAGTCGCTGACTTTTGCGCCTTACAAATTAATTTTTGGTAAGTACAGTTTGTACAAGAATTTTTATCTAGATGCAAAAGTGCTTAAAGATGGCATTTATTTGGAATTCAATGGGACGCCCATCCACAAATCTATACAAATAAAATATCCATTAAAGAATTTACCTGAAAAGCTTCGTCGTTTTGCATATATAGGCAGGATAAACAAAAAAGGAAAACTGCGCTATACCTATAGCAAAAAATCAAAAGACAGCTTAAGGGCATACACCAAATTACCGGGCACTTATAAAATTGGTTATGACAGTATTCCGCCTGTAATCAAACCCTTGAATTTTGTTGCCAAAGACCATCTAAACAATTATCGATGGCTCAAACTAAAAATTTGGGATAAAAATACCGGCATCAAATCCTACAAGGGCTATATAGACGGTAAATGGATTTTGCTTCAATACCAACCCAAAAAAGCTATGCTTACCTACGATTTTTCCGACCTAAAACTCAAGGGCTATAAACATCAGTTAAAAGTTGTGGTTAAAGACTTGCTAGGCAATACCACAACTTACCAAACGGTTTTTTATCGAAAGCAAAACTAAGCATCGTTTTACATTATAGTTTGGTTTTGAAATGGGATCATAAACGCTATGTCGCAGCATTACCAATAAACTGATATAAAATAATCTTATTACTAGGACAAAATCTATAAAAATAATAATTCTATTTAACATTTTATCAAAGCATTAATTTATAAATTTGTCCTCCAAAACAAAATTTAAGATGTTAAAAAGAATATATAACTATATCTACAGTACCAAAACAATGGCTATTGCAACCGTCATCTTTTTTGTGGCAATGGCTATCGCTACTTTTATCGAAAATGACTACGGCACCCCATCAGCCAAAGCATTGATTTACAATACTAAATGGTTTGAATTGATCATGTTGTTGCTCATTGTTAATTTTTTGGGAAATATCCTAAGATTTAGATTATACAGAAAAGAAAAATGGCCGGTATTTCTTTTTCACCTGGCTTTTATCGTGATACTCCTAGGCGCTTTTATCACTCGTTATTACAGTTATGAAGGTTCAATGCACATCAGAGAGGGTGCCAAATCTAATTTTATGTATTCCGACAAAGCGTACATTAACGTTCGCGTTGACAATGATACGGTTATGAAAAACTATGCTTGGCCCGTACTTTTTAGCGAAATAGGCAACAAAAGTTTTTATCATAACATCTTTGGACTAAACAAGTTTAGCAATTCAGATGTTTTCGGACAAAAAAATCTACAAGAATTCAAAGTGGAACTCTTAGCATACACTCCAAATGCCAAAGAGACTTTTGTGCCGGACAAAAAAGAAAATCTATACATGCATTTAGTGAGCTCGAGCAACGGAATGCGTGAAGATATTTTTATAAAATCAGGGGAAGTTAAAAACATCAAGAATATTCTCTATACGCTTAACAATCCTATAGAAGGCGCTATGAATTTTATGAGCAATAACGGCGACAATCAACTAAAACCTGTTGCTAACGGCACCACAATGGTGATGCGAACACAACAAACCAGTCCTGTTGTTAAAGATAGCTTACAGACACTATACTTTAACCAACTCTACAACTTTGATGACGGTACAAATTTTGTCGTTAAAAATATTGCAAAAGGAAAAGTCATTAAAGAAACCGCAAACAAAAGCGAACAAGCAATGCATCCGTATGATGATTTAAAACTGAAAATTACTTCAAATGGCGAAAGTAAAGTTGCAGATGTCAAAGGTGTCTCCGGCGCCGTTCTTAAGCCTGTACATCTAAAAGTAGGTGGTTTAAATTTTAACATCAATTATGGTTCTAAACAAATAGAATTGCCATTTGCCGTGGCATTAAGAGATTTTGAAATGAAACGTTATCCGGGTTCTAATTCTCCCTCATCTTATGCAAGTGAAGTGACAGTATTAGACAAAGACCACACTTTTGATTACCGTATTTATATGAACCACGTCTTGGATTATAAAGGCTATCGTTTCTATCAATCTTCATTTGATAGTGATGAAAAAGGCACCATACTCTCTGTAAACCATGACCATTTGGGAACATTTATCACTTATCTTGGTTATTTCTTAATGACAATTGGCATGTTTTTTACCCTATTTTGGAAAGGCACGCGTTTTCAAAAATTATCTGAAAAAGTAAAGATTATTTCCAATAAGAAATTGGGTATTTTTATACTGGCACTTTTCCTAAGTCAAAGTATTTCAGCCCAAAAAACCTCGATGGATATCCAAAAAAATGTGGTTAATAAGGAGCATGCAGACAAGTTTGGAAAATTACTCATACTTGACCATCAAGGACGTGTCAAACCTGTTAATTCCTACGCCTTGGATGTGTTGCGAAAAATCTATAAAAAAGACCATTATAAAGGGCTTACAGCCGAGCAAGTCATCTTATCGGCGCAAGTGAGACCGAGTTTTTGGGCACATCAAAAAATTATTACAACCTATAAATATGCATTAGGTGCCAAGCTGGCAAAAGACTTAAACATTGGGGACGACAAACTCGTAAATGCGGTTGATTTCTATGACAAAAACCAACACTATAAATTAGAAAACCTCGTAGAAACTTCATATCGTAAAAAGAAATCTGCTAGAGACGGCAGTGATAATGAAATCATAAAATTAGATGAGAAATTCAATATTTGGTTGGCGGTACTAAATGGTAGCTTAATGAACATCTATCCTAAAAAAGGTGACCCTAATCATAAATGGTATAATGGTTTTGATACACAAGCATTTTCCGGACAAGATACCATGATCCTAAAAATGCACCAATTATACATCACTGAACTGGATAATGCCATAAGAACCGGTGATTACAAAACGGCTGATGAGTATTTGGACTATATTGCAAATTACCAAAAGAAAGTAGGGGCTGACATTATTCCGGCTCAAAAAAAAATAGATTTAGAAATCCTCTACAACAAGTGGAATATTTTTAAATGGCTACTATTTTATTATATGTTAGTCGGTTTTATCTTTTTGGGATTGGCATTTGCCAGCTTATTCAATCCACATAACAAACTTCTCAAAAAACTGCTTAACCTATGTACAGCACTAACAATTATAGGAATGGCTTTTCATGTATTTGGCATGGGCGTTCGTTGGTATATATCCGGTCATGAACCTTGGAGCAACGGATATGAAGCCGTCGTATTTGTTTCCTTTATAACCATTCTGGCCGGCTTGATATTCTCTATCAAAAAGAGTAAATTTACCCTTGCTTCTACGGTTCTCTTTGGTTCATTTTTATTGGGTATTGCCCATGGTAGCGCCATGAATCCGGAAATTACAAACTTGGTACCGGTATTAAAATCATATTGGTTAATGATTCACGTAGCAGTGATTACTTCGAGCTACGGCTTTCTAGGTCTGAGTGCTATTTTAGGATTTATTGTAATGCTTCTGTTTATCTTAAGAAATAAAGAAAATGCTTCCAAATTAAAAGATACTATTGATGAATTAACTGCTATCAACGAAATGACGATGACCGTCGGTTTATTTATGCTCTCGCTGGGTACTTTTCTTGGCGGTGTCTGGGCAAACGAAAGTTGGGGACGTTATTGGAGTTGGGATCCCAAAGAGGTTTGGTCTTTGATTTCTATGATGGTTTATATCTTTATCATACATATGCGTTTGGTTCCCGGCTTACGAGGCAAATTTGCTTTCAATATGGCGAGTTTTTTCTCTATTTCCACCCTCATTATGACATTCTTTGGGGTTAACTACTATTTGGCAGGGATGCACTCCTACGCCAAAGGCGATCCGGTGCCCATACCGGTTTGGGTACCTATATCAATCGGCTTGTTTATAGCATTTGCTATTATTTCATATATTAGGTATATAGGTTTTCAAAAAAAATAAGTATCCATCGGGTAATTATTTGCAGAAATATATCGACGAATAAATTTGAAGAGCGACCTTGCAATGCAAGGTCGCTCTTTGGTAATTAAATCTTAATCCAAAAAAACATCTAATTTTATCTCTTATAGCACATCCGGTTTTCCCGAAAAGTACTTCATAAACTGAGCTCTTTTATAATATTTTGGATCGGAAATATTTGATTCATTTAACTTTCCAATCATTTCAGATACTGTTGCATAACCATGTTTTTCCATATAGCTTTCCAAATAATCCAATATTTCTTCTATCACAGAAAAACCTTTTTCGTATAAAGCAGAGACCACATAATTAGCATTTGCCCCTGCCAATAACAACTTAACGAAGGCAGCACCATCGTGAATACCGGTAGAGGCAGCCAAAGTCGTTTCTACTTTACCGCTCATCAAAGCAATCCATTGAAGCGGAATGAGATAATCTTTCTCACTACTAAAAACGGAAGCATGAACCAATTCATTTGTATCTAAATTGATATCCGGTTTATAAAAACGATTAAAAAGCGTAATACCATCAACACCGGTATCCGCAACATCTTTTATCATTTGTCCCAAGTTGGTAAAATAAGGACTCATTTTTACTACAATAGGTATATTTGCTTCTGCTTTGGCTTTAGCAATAATATCGAGATACCTTTTTTCCATATCAGCACTTGAACGCTTGAAATCTGCAGGGAAATAGTATACATTTAATTCAATAGCATCGGCACCGGCTGATTCTATCACTTTTAAGAAATAAATCCATTCGTGAGGTGAAACGCAGTTGATACTAGCAATAACCGGAATACCTAAGGCGGCTTTTGCTTCTTTGATAAGTTTTAAGTAATTAGAAATATTATCCTGTTTAATTTTCAGGTCGTAATAATCCAAATTTTCATCGATATTTCTTTCCGGATCAATCTCATCCAATAGTTTATCGAATTCACTGGTAATTTCCTCTTCAAAAATAGATTTTAAAACAACAGCAGCAGCACCGTGTTCTTCCATTTTTTTTAAATTTTCTATCTTAGCAGTCAAACTGCTACTTCCTATAATCAACGGATTTTTTAAACTCAAACCCGCGAATTCAGTACTTAAATTTGCCATAAGTTATTTATTTTTTTAATATCTCAAAGATACGAAAAACAAAAATTATTTGTATTTTTTTATATAAAAAATATCTATTTGACATTTTACTTCTCTTATACCATAAAAATTTAATAGTTTAAAACAAAAGTCAGGTTTTTAAGCTCCAATTTATGATTTTAGATTGTTTTTTAGTTACCGCATTCAAAGTCAAAATCATAAATATTTGCTAACTTGCCCGCAATTACGTCAAATTTATAATATGTCAGCCATAATAATTTACATTTTACTGGGTTTGGCCATTGGATATATTGGTGGTTATGCCGGAATTGGCGGTGCCCCTTTTATGATTGCTTTTCTTGTTTTGGTAATGGGTGTTAACCAATTTACAGCCCAAGGTACCGTGCTAACAATGATGCTGGGACCAATGAGTTTACTAGGCATTATAACGATGAAAGAAGAGGTGAAAAGCCAATGGAAAAGCATTGTAATCGGAGTGCTTTCCTATGCTTTCTTTTCATACTTTGGTGCCAAGTGGGCTTTTGAATTAGGCGAATTATCCATCAAAAAATATTTTGCACTACTGCTTATCATAATTGGTTTGATGCAATTGTTTCCGCAATTCTCAAAACCCGACCACATCAAAAAAACTACACAAATTCCCCCTTTATGGATGCTCATAATAGGAATGGCAACCGGTATTATCGGCGGACTTTTTGGCATTGGTGCCGGCGTGTTAATGGTACCTACCTTTTTGATGTTGTTTAATATGCACAAAAACCACGCACGTGCTTTGAGTTTGGCTATTTTGCTACCGCCGGTTAGCTTGGGTGCTTTTTATAAATATTTTGAAGAAAATGCCATCGATTGGAAACTGGTCGTCATCCTGTTTATCAGTTATTTTATAGCCAATTACTTAGGTGCCAAACGCGGTTCACGGGCTTCATTGGGCAATTTCAAGAAAATATACGCCTTGCTGCTCATCGGTATTGCCATTGTGTATTTCTTGCAGATTTACTTTCAATCAAAATAATTATGTCTATTGTAAAAAACCGGCAATATTATAAATTTTGTTTCTATGGTTTTTTAAAGAACCTACGTTTTTTTGATGCTTTTTTTATATTGTTTCTGCTACAAAAAGGCATGAGTTATACCGCCATAGGAAGTTTGTATGCCATACGCGAGATTACCATAAACTTATCCGAAATACCGACCGGCATATTGGCAGATACTTTTGGACGAAAAAATGCTTTGGCAACTTCATTTATCTTATACATTACATCTTTTATGCTTTTTTATGCGGGACAAGATTATTGGGTGTTTTTGCTTGCCTTTATTTTTTACGGAATAGCCGATGCTTTTAGAAGTGGCACACACAAAGCAATGATAATGAAGTATTTAAAAATCAATAATTGGCACAACCAAAAAGTGGATTACTACGGACATACGCGCGCTTGCTCGCAAAGAGGCTCGGCTTTATCTGCTCTTATAGCCGGTATCATCGTATTTATCAATGGCAATTATCACGACATATTTTTGCTATCAACCATTCCTTATATCATCAATCTGTTTTTGATTTTATCTTATCCGAAAGAGCTAAATTTGCCACGAAAAAAAGAAAGACTTTCCTTCGTAAATACGCTAAAAAATGCCTGGCAAATAATCAAAAAAACCCAAGTATTACGTATCATTCACTCTGCAGCTCTTTTTACGGCTTACCAAAAATCTCTTAAGGATTACATACAGCCTTTGATGCAAAAAGTAGCCCTCATTATGCCCATTTTAATCGGTTTTCAATCAAAAAAAAGAATTGGGCTACTTGTCGGGCTAATGTATTTCATCTTGTATTTACTCAGTGCAAATGCTTCCAAATTATCCGGAAAAATAAAGCTGAATAAGCAACAAAAATATGCCGCTTATACCTTGTTTCTAGGCTTGTTAACGGGCATCGCAAGCGGGCTCGCTTATCAATATAAATACTGGTATGTCGCCTTGGTATTTTTTAGTTTTTTATACTTGATAGAAAGTATCAGAAAACCCTTGCTCACCGGTTTACTCGCCGATGAAGTTCCTAATAAGGTATTGGCTTCCGCCATTTCGGCACAATCCTTGTACCGCACCCTATTAACAGCCGTTATTTCCTTGTTATTGGGATATAGCATCGATAAATTTGGAATGGGAAAAGCGCTTATATTTATAAGTTTCTTGTTACTTTTTATAAATTATTTTATCGTATTTTGGGACAAAAAGAAAATTTCTGAATGAATATTTGTAACATAATTATAAACAATTCGTTAGTAAAATGAACAGCCATTAAAATCACATGACGCAACTTGAATTTATCAATACCGTAAGTCGTTTGGAGGACAAAATGTTTCGCTTGGCCAAGATGATGCTGATTTCTTCTGACGAAGCAGCCGATGCCGTACAAGAGATTTTTGCCAAATTGTGGGTCAAAAAAGAGCAACTCAATAATATTTCAAACAGAGATGCTTATTTTATGAGAGCGGTACGAAATTATTGCCTCGACCGAATTAAATCTAAGCAAGCCAAAGAAAGTAGGCTCGACAAAGTTGAATTTATGGTAAAAGGTCCATCGACTGAAAAAGATATGGATAACCATGAAGCGGTAAATGTGATTAAAGAATTGGTAGAAGATTTACCCGAAAAACAAAAAATAATTCTACTACTACGCGATGTAGAAGGTTATGAATTTAATGAAATAGCAGAAATGATGAAAATGAACGAAAATGCTATCAGAACAGCACTTTCAAGGGCAAGAAAATCAATAAGACAAGCAGTAACAAAACAATACGAATATGGATTACAAAGCCATCGATAAAATATTAGACAAATACTTTGAAGGCAATGCCAATCTTGAAGAGGAAAAATTGCTAAAAAAATATTTTGCTTCGGCGCAAATAGCCCCTGAACACTTGGTGTACAAACCCATGTTTAGCTATTTTGCCCATACGCAAGCGCAAACCAATCCTAGACCGATTCAGTTGAAAACCAAAAAAGTCAGAAAGAATTATTTTTTGGCAATAGCCGCTTCGCTCATCATCGGTTTGGGTCTTTTTTCGATGATTTACCAACACCAAAAACCCACAACGACACTCATTGCAAAACAAGAAAATAAAAACATCAAAGAAGATGAAGCCATAAAAACATTGCAAAAATTTAGCAAAAACGCCGGTGAAGGCATTCGACAAGCCGGTGCGCTAAGTATGTTCGGACAAACGACGCAACGCGTATTTAATATTAAACAAAAAGAAAATCAAAAAAAATCTAAATAAAAAAATCATGAAAAAGTTAGCCCTAATTCTAAGCATCCTTTTCTTCCAAATGAATATATCTGCCCAAAGCATTTTTGACAAATATGAAGATTACGATGATGTCAGTTCTATCATAGCAACTGATGAAATGTTCAAACTATTAAAAGAAATACAACCCGAAAGCGCCGAAGCCAAAGATGAAATCAGCGTGCTAAGCGAACTAACCGGACTCAAAGTTTTTTCGACAGAAGATGAAAAAATCAGTTTGGAAATGAAAAAAGATGCCAATGCTTATATTCAACAAAAAAATATGAGCGAATTGCTTCGCATCAATGACAAAGGTGCCAAGGTAAAATTTTATATCATAAAAGCTTCCGAAGCACACAAAGCCAAAGAGTTAATTATGTTTTTGACCAAAGTGGAAAACGGCAAAACCAAAACCGTTGTAATGCTGGTTACCGGTGATATCGATTTGAAAAAATTGTCAAAACTCAATAAAAAAGTAAAAGTTATCGATGCAAAATATTTAAAAGAAGTGGAAGAAAACGAAAATAAAAAAGGTTAAAACTCAATTTTTTTCTCCCCTATTTTTATAAACAAAACGCATAACTGTACTGACAACCAAGCCAATTAAGCATAAAGCTTTGTTTTACAAATAACTAATACACAAGTATTTATAAAATTTATCCGTGATGAAAACACTAAAAAACTTTTTGGTATTATCTTTGTTTATTATATTTGCATCAGCTTGTAAAAGCGATCCTTTAGAAGATTACTTTGTCAATGCAACCGAAAGTTCTGATTTCTTTGTCGTGAATATTCCCGCAAATGTTGTGGAATTTGACACCAAAAAATTAGACCCGGAAACCATCAGACAAATAAAATCGATCAAAAAGGTGAATGTATTGCTTTATAAAAACGACTTTGACACAGACGTAAAAAAACACGAGTTTGAAAAAGCACAAAAAGCTGTTAAAAGCAAAGCATACAAATCACTTACGAGAATCAACAATAAAGGCTATCGTTTTTCATTTGCTTATCAGGGAAAACCTGATAAAATTGATGAAGTAATTTTGCTTGGAAAAGATTCGGATTACAATTTTGCCATCGCACTGATTAAGGGGAAGGGCATCAATGTAAACAACTTTGCAAAAGCAGTAAAACACATCAAAAAAGTAGATGACGATCAAGCTAAATCAATAATAGAAATGATGATTCCAAAAAAGAAAAATGAATAAATATCTTATAGCTATCATATTGTTTTTGAGCATTCTAAACCTTCAAGCTCAAAAAAAAGTAAATCTAACAGAAAAACTCAAAGATTATCATATTGCCATGGAAGACGTTTCCGGGCAAGAACTCGATACAAAACGTGTGAAGTTTTACCTAAACGATGGAACTGTAATTAAGAAAAGATATTTGTCCCGTTATGACAATCCCGACCGTTACGACAAACTCATTTATTTGGACGAGGACAACCAAATCAGAGCCTATGTGTTTAGTAAAATAGAAGAGGATTATGTCGCACCGGAAAACAATGTGTTTTTATCCAATAAAACCAAAGCCTTTCCATTTGATGTGGTCGATATCAATGGAAATTCGTACAGTCTATCTCGATTAAAAGGCAAAGTCATCGTTATGAATTTCTGGTTTACCGCTTGCGGTCCTTGTGTTAAAGAAATTCCGGAACTCAACAAACTCGTCGATAAATATCGTGGAAAAGATGTTGTGTTTCTAGGATTCACTTACAACATAGCATACAACATCAAACGTTTTTTACAAAAATTTGACTATAAATACCAACTTATCCCAGAAAGTCAAGTCGAAATAATCAATTACGAAATCAAATCATTTCCCACCAATATCATCATCGACCAAAAAGCTTATATCGTATTTAAAACCGAAGGCTACGGCTACAACACCGTGGACGATTTGGATAAAGCTATTTCGGAATTGCTGAAAAAGTAAACTCATAGAAAAAAATTTGATTAAATAATTGAAAAGACAAGTTGAGAACATTAAATAAAATATTTTTCTTAATTATCATAACACAATTATCAAGTTGTGGCGTAAAAGAAATGAAATTTGACAAATCTAAATGGGATAAAAGATTTGATGGATTTTATGAGTACCGAGAAAATATGGTTCAAGACTTAATAAAAAATCACCTTGAAAAAGGAATGAAATTAAAAAAAGTTGTTGAATTATTAGGAGAACCCACAAACTATCAAAATAAAAAAAACAACGAAATCTATTACGAAATTATGGTTGATTATGGTTGGAATATTGACCCAATGGAAGGAAAAGAATTACAGATTAAATTTGATAAGGATTCAACAGTAACTACTTTCAGGTTAGAACATTGGAAACATTAAGTAAAAAGCCAGTTACAATAATTATTTATAGCCAAAATCGTAAACCACCCACCTACTCTACAGACAAGATTTTGCTCTTAATCGTTTTATAGACTTTTCCGTCTAAATTCAAATCGACTATTTCAAAATATATTTTTGCCTGTTTTACTTCTGGTTTTGAAGGTTTCCCATTAAAAAAGCTTCGTAGCGTAAAACGATAAAATGCTACTTGTTCGTTAGCACTTACTTCATCTAATTTTTGTAGTTTCAAGTCGCTTATTCGTGCGCTGTCTGCCGATTTTACATAACATTTTTTGAGTTGTTGCAAGAGCAAAGGCTGTTTTTTCTGTACAAACAATCGATGGGCGTGTTTCAAAGCATAATCCTTCATCTCTGTTTGGGTTTTATCATCAAAAACCAAATAAGAAATATCGATAGCTTCTTGTAATTTCTGACGTCCAATGGCATCAAAATTCTTATCGGTAATGACATCGGTTGATGCATCGTTTTCGCCGGATGATTTTTGTATCCTCTTTTCAAAATTTTGCTGCTCGACTTGCTTGTCCGATTCTACCGATTTTGCATCTTCGGATTGTTGCTGTATTGCAGGCATATCATTTTCAAAATCTTGCCCATCATTTGCGACTTTGCGCTGACTGGAACCGGCACAACCCATAAGCAAAAACACCCATATATATATGTATAATTTCATTTTTATCCTAATATTTAGACTACTGTTTATCATTTGATTGACAACTAAAACGCAGGTTAACAATTTTTCCATCTCGATATTTTATCGATAGAATTTCCATATTTTTCATCAAACTGGTCGGGATGCACAACTGCTCGATAAAGGCATCTTTGCTATATACCTCAATGCCTTTTTGACTGCCAAACCATTGTTGGTAAATCACCGCTTGATCAGCTATTAAATTTTCCAAACGTTTTTTTCGCATATCCCAATGTTGCGTATCCGAATT
>JANTGO010000007.1 GCA_024763015.1 Flavobacteriaceae bacterium | reverse complement strand
TCACTCAGTGTCCTACGTTTTGTTATTATTCTTGTTTTGTAATGGTAGCAGCATCGTAGGTGGTCGAGTGATTTTACCGACCAAAGTTGGTAAAATTGTATCGAGACCCCGCCATTGTAAACCGGCACTTCTGTACAATTATTTAAATCACTCAGTGACCTACGTCTTGAAATTTTAGCAGCATCGTAGGTGGTCGAGTGATTTTACCGACCTAAGTTGGTAAAATTGTATCGAGACCCCGCAATCATAGTAGCATTTTGACTAAAGCAAAAAAACTATTTAAAATCATTCCAAATTAAATAAAAAGAATTACTTTTGTGCTTCAAAAAAAACCGTTTAATGATTGTAAACGCAGAGACCAAAATTTCTAAAATTTTAAAGGAAAAACCGGAAGCAATCGATGTGATTACTGGTATCAATCCGAATTTTAAAAAATTGCAAAATCCTATTTTAAGACGTAGCCTGGCCACTCGTGTATCGGTTAAGGATGCTGCGCGTATTGGCAAGGTCGAGGTGAATGCATTTTTAAAGACCTTGGAAAATATCGGTTTTGCAGTGGATTATTCGCAAAAGGATTCTTCGGCAGATACGCTACAAGTCATACCTCCGGATTTTAGCAACAAGGAAATCGTCACATTTGATGTACGCCCCATTATAGCCGAAGGAAAAGACCCTTTTGGCTATATCAACCAAACGGCAAAAAAAATAAAGCCTAATCAAATCTTATTGATTATCAATGATTTTGAGCCATTACCCCTTATCACCTATTTGGTCGAGCGCAATTTTATCCACTGGATGAAACAGGATGAACAAGGAAATTATTTGACTTATTTTAAACTCAAATGCAAAAAAGCTAATTTTATGCAACGCTTGTTTGGCAAAAAAGTTCCTTGTAAGTTTCATAAAGACGAAACACATCCCCAAAGGCAGCGTGTTAGAAAACGCGAAGGACAAAAAAATATGTCCGTCAATCCCCAATCTGATGATGGGGCGTTTGAAAAAGTTCAAAAAGAATTTGAAGGCAAAATGGAAGAAATCGATGTACGCGATTTGGAAATGCCGCAGCCAATGCAAAAAATCTTGGAATCTATCGAAAAACTAAAAGATGGCGAAGCGCTTTTTGTACACCACAAACGCATCCCGCAGTTTTTGATTCCCGAACTCAAAAAGCGAAATTTTTCGTATGTTACCAAAGAAATAAACCCTGATTATACTTACTTAATCGTTTATAAAAAATAGTTATGGCAAAAAATCTACACACTGAAAACGCACCGGCTATCAGCACCGTAAAACCGCATTTTTTATTTGCTGCCGTTGGCTTATTGGCACTTGGCATTTTTATGTTTTTAAGCGCCGACTCTTTTCTTGATGTTTATTACAACCACCGGCTTTTGGCCATTACCCATACCGCTGTATTGGGTTGGCTGATGATGCTGATTTTCGGCTCTTTGTACCAGTTGATTCCCGTGATATTTGACAGCGCATTATACAGCGAAAAATTGGCAAAATTCACCTTTTGGATCACCGGATTGAGTATTATTTTTCTCATTTATACCTTTTGGATTGGCGATTATACGGAGCTACTACCGTATGCCGCTACGTTTATGTATCTGTCGCTCTTCTTTTTTGTGTTTAACATTATGATGAGCTATAAAAATGCACGTATCAAAAATATAAAATCCGCCTTTATCTTGGCAGCTGTATTTTGGTTACTCCTAGCAGAAACCGAAGGCTTGCTTATCGCCTTAAATTTTTCTTATAATTTTTATTCGGCATCACATCTGTTTCATTTACAAGCCCATGCGATTATGGGATTGGTTGGTTTTTTTGTCATGATGATTTTTGGTGTCGCCACAACTTTGATTCCCATGTTTTTGATTTCGCATCGGATGAATGAAGCATTTTTAAACAAATCTTTTTACCTGTTAAACGCCGGAATTGCCGGATTGGTTTTGAGCAAATATCTTTTTCCAAATCGATGGATTGAACTGGCTTTTTGGTTGGTTTTTGTAGCAGGCATCGTCTTTTATTTGCTTTACATCAACGATTCTTACAAAAGAAGAATGAAAAAGCATTTGGATGTCGGGATGAAATATACCATGCTGGCATTGGTGTTTATTGCGGCACCTTTTATCCTTTCACTACTACTAATTTTACTGCAAAACAGTAAACAAACAAGTTATTTGGAAATCATCACCATGCTCTACGGACTAAGCATGATTTTTGGTTTTTTTACCACCATTGCCCTAGGACAGACATACAAAACGCTTCCGTTTATCGTATGGTTGGAAAAATACCAAGACAAAGTAGGAAAATATCACACACCGCTACCCAGAGAATTGTATTCTGAAAAAGTGGGGGGCATACAGTTTTACATTTATATGTTATTTTTGCTGACGATGCTGGTCGCTTTAATTTTTCAAGTGCTCATCCTCATACAGATAGCAACGGCACTATTTTTGGTGGTAACCATATTGTACAATTACAATGTATGGCTGATGCTTTTTCACAATTCAGACAAATATATAAATACAAACAAGTTATCAAAATAATGAATATAAAATGTTTCTTTTTACTTACATAATTAAATATTTTTTGAATAGGAGTTCGTGTTTGCTTCGCAATATCCCTTGCTTTTCTTCAAAAAATTATTCCGTAGCTATGGCTATGTAAGATTTTTTATTCATCAATCAAGAAAAAAATAATTCATTTTCTAAATCACGATTTTGATAACAAGTTCGTATAAACAACGCAAAAACGAAATTCTTAAAGACAAATAAAATGGCAAAAAAAGACTTAAAAGAAATCAGAAAAGTAGAAAATGACATCTACGAATTACTAAAAACGGTGATGGACCCCGAAATAGAAATCGATATCATTAACCTTGGATTGGTTTACAATATTCTATATGACGGCGAAAAAAATGTACGTATCGAGATGACGCTTTCTACACCGGCTTGTCCGCTGGGAGATGCCATCACCGATAATGTAAAAAATGTAATCAAAGCCCACTACAAAGACTTTGATGTTGAAGTAGATGTAGTTTTTGACCCGCCTTGGGATGCCTCGATGATTAGCGAAGAAGGTCGCAAAATGCTAAATATGTAAATTTGGTATGCTTTGGCTCAAACGAAATAAAACCGGCTATTATCTAAAAAATTATTTTAGATACTATACGCCGGTGTTCTTTTATAAAAAACGTCTTGAGCATTTATTATCCGCCTTTGATCAAAGAAAAGACCAAGCCTATATTTGGGAACGCGTCAACTATTACAACAAAATAACCGATGCGTTTTTGCTTGACGAAAAAGCAGAAAGCATTGCACAGTTTTATCATAGCAAGCACAAATCCACCTACTTTTTTGACACATGGGAACACTTGCGGTTGTTTGACCGTCAGCAAAAATTTACCTATGCTTTTGGCGATGTTACCTATGTACCCAAACAGCCCTCGTTTGTAAAAAGTCGCCCGATTGGAGATGACAACGCTCATTCCGTCCTGCTTAAACTAGATAAAGTCCGACATTACTTATTTGTAAAGGACAAGAAAGATTTTAAAGACAAAAAGAATATGTTGGTTTGGCGTGGTGATACCCGTCACAAACCCCATCGCGTTGCATTTTTAAAGGAATATTGGCAACATCCGCTTTGCGATGTAGGACAAACACACAAAAAGAAAGAAGGCGTGCCTTGGGAAAAAGACAGAATGGGCATTAAAGAGCAACTCAATTACAAGTTTATCTTGAGTCTGGAAGGTATGGATGTCGCCACCAATTTAAAATGGGGCATGTCGTCAAACTCCTTGGTTTTTTCGCCAAAACTTAAATATGAGACTTGGTTTATGGAAGGACAACTCGTGGGCAATAAACATTTTGTCGAAATCAAAGACGATTTCTCCGATTTGGAAGAAAAGATGCAATACTACCAACAACATCCCGAAGAAGCCCAAAAAATCATAGATGAAGCACACTTGTATATCAAGCAATTTTTAGATAAAGAACGCGAAGATATCATTGCTGTTTTAGTGATGCAAAAATATTTTGATTTGTTGAAATAATGCCCAATCATTTAATATGTGATGTGCGTGTAGAGACCCACGCTGCCACACGATAGAATGCGGCAGCGAGGAATTTTATGTTTAAACAACAGGCTTGCCAAACAAAGTGGCAGAGGTACAATCATCAATTTTCACTTGTACAAAATCTCCCGGTTGGAAATTGCCTTTTTTCTCAAAAATGACTACTGCATTTTGTGAATTGCGTCCCATCCAATGTTGGTCGGATTTTTTAGAATTCCCTTCAATCAGCACTTCTACTTCTTTGCCCTCAAACTGCTTCATACGGTACAGACTGTGTTCCTGTTGTTTGTCAATTATCTCACGCAAACGTCGTAATTTAATGTGATGCGGCACATCGTCTTCCATCTTTTTAGCACCCAAAGTACCGGGACGAACAGAATAGGCAAACATAAATCCAAAATCGTATTTGACATAATCCATTAACGCCAAAGTAGCTTGATGATCTTGCTCTGTTTCGGTACTAAAACCGGCAATCATATCTTGCGAAATGGAAACATCAGGAATGTATTGACGAATGGCATCAATTTTTTCCTTGTATGCTGCTATGCTGTGTTTACGGTTCATCAAGGCGAGTATTCTATCGCTCCCCGACTGAACCGGCAGATGAATATGCTTGGCAATATTACGGTGTTTTGCCATCGATTTAATGACTTCCAAACTAAAATCTTGCGGATTGGAAGTGGCAAAACGAATACGAATTTTTGGGAAATTGGTCGCTACCAAATCCAGCAGTTGTGCAAAATCAACTGCATTTTTTTTGGTTTCTTCGTCTTGGGCGGCAAAATCTTTTTTTAAACCGCCACCGTACCATAAATAGCTATCGACATTTTGTCCTAAAAGCGTTACTTCTTTAAAATTACGATCGGATAGATTTTGTATTTCGGCTAAAATACTTTTGGGATTGCGACTGCGCTCACGACCGCGTGTAAAAGGCACGACACAAAATGTACACATATTATCACAACCGCGCGTGATGGATACAAAAGCCGAAACGCCATTGGAGTTTAACCGGACCGGCTCAATATCGGCATAGGTTTCTTCCTTGCTCAACAACACATTGACGGCTTTACGACCATCTTCCAACTCGTTTATCAAATGAGGCAAGTCTCGGTATGCATCAGGACCTACGACCAAATCGACTAATTGTTCTTCTTCGAGTATTTTTTCTTTCAACCGCTCTGCCATACAACCCATCAAACCGATTTTAGTTTTGGGATGCGCTTTTTTTAATCCATTGAAATGTTGCAAACGATTTCTTATCGTTCTTTCGGCTTTGTCTCTAATGGAACAGGTATTTAGCAAAATTAAATCTGCTTGCTCGATATCCGTAGTCGTATTATAGCCTTTTTTGCTTAGGATTGAAGCTACAATTTCGGAATCGTTCATATTCATCTGACAACCATAAGTCTCGATAAAAACTTTCTTTTTGTTGGTTTTATTTCCGATGAAATCCAAACTACTTCCCTGTAATTCTTCCTTCATTTGTTGTTTGTCATTTCTATTTTTATTCATAGCGCAAATATAAATGATATTATTTTTTAAAAAAGCATAAATTATAAAATAAACTTATGATGCGCTTTTGCACGATTTAGTATTTCAATCCGGCACTTCGGTACAATTTCAATTCCTTGCAGTCATTGAAACCACTCAGTGACCTACGTTTTGAATTTTAGCAGCATCGTAGGTGGTCGAGTGGTTTTACCGACCAAAGTTGGTAAAATTGTATCGAGACCCCGCCATTGAAATCGGCACTTCGGTACAATTTTAATTCCTTTCAGTCATTGAAACCACTCAGTGACCTACGTTTTGTAATTATTGTAAAAAATCGTAGGTTCAATTCTTTTTTAAGTAGCTCAATCATTACTAAAAATAAATTGTAATTTTGCAGAAATATTATCATCTCAATTATATGAAACATTTATCATTCCTAATGCTTTTTCTACTAATGGCTTGTAGCAGCAAATTAGACTTTGACCAAGCCAGTAAGCTTCATATTTCACCGGTTTTTGAAGGTGATATCATGTATATGGACATCAACAAAAATAATTTAGTTGATAGTCAATTACAATTTAGAAATGTTGTTAGAGATACCGTAGATTTTGCCATTTTTAAACAAGGAAAAACAAGAGATAGTTTTGAAAAAGCCGAAATAAGCGTACAGTATAGCAATACTTTTAATAGAAATTTTCATACCGAATACTTTTTTATCGATGAAAATAATGTCCCTGTTGAACAAAATAGTTTCGATATTACCGCTTCTGTCAGCGGAGACCCCATAACGGGAGAAATGCTGTTTACTTTTGACAAAAATAACAATCCTAATTTTGTCAATTTTCGAAAAATCGTCGTACAAGTAAGCATCAGCCCTACACAATTACCTGTAGCAGATCAATTGTTACATTTGCAAACCAAAGGAAAGATTTTTACACATATCACAATTGAGTAACTTATTCGTTATGAAGCTATTAAAACTATTATCAATCCTTTTGGTTCTTCTAATTTCAAGAACTGTTACAGCGCAATTTCATACGGTTGGTTTTGATTTTGCAGCACACGCACAGAGTTTTCAACTCAATCCGGGCGTCGATTATATCTATCAAAAAGAATTAGGCATTCCTTTGCTTAACAACACACAAATATTTGCCGGAAATACCGGTTTTTCCTTATACGATTTATTTTCATCACAAGGCAGTTTTGATCAAAAAGTGTATCAAACCGTCCAACAATTAAAAAATACAGATTATTTACTGATAAATTTTAGACAAGACCTGTTTTCATATGGCTACAAAGACGATTTAGAGCGACTTAAATATTTTGGATTGTACTGGGAATTTGATCATTTTACCAATATTCCGGCTGATTTGATTCGCTTAGGATTTGAAGGAAATGCCAGTCATCTGTTTGAAAAATACGATGCAAAATATTTGGCAAGCAAAACTGAATTGATACAGACTATTTATTACGGTGTCAATAAAAAGGCAAGTAGAGACCTAAGCGTCGGTTACCGATTTAAACTATATTCAGGCATTATCAATGCACAAAGCACCGGAAACAAAGGCACTTTTTATACTAGCGAAGGACAGCATAATTATTATGTTCATCATTTGGAGAATATTGATATTTCGGCTGAATCTTCGGGATTTAACGAGCAATCAACCACTCAAGATTATTTAAATAAATTTTTATTTAGTGGAAATTATGGTGCCGGGATAGACTTGGGCATCAATTATCGTTTATCGGACAAAGTTCATCTTTCTGCTTCCTTATTAGACTTGGGTTTTATCTATTACACCAGCGATATTAATGCATATCAAATTAAAGGCAGCTACGATTTTGAAGGCGTTGCGATGCAGTTTCCGGAAGATGGATTTATCGATTACTGGAAACAAGTCAAGGCCAATTTTAAGAAAGAAATACAGCGTGGCGAAAACAAAAAGAATTACATATCATACAGACCTACAAGTCTTTATACTTCGCTAAAATATTCGTTAGGCGATTTGAGACACCAAAGCTGTGAAAACTTTATGAACCTAAAAAGTGAATATAACAGCTTTGTCGGGCTAACCGGATTTGCCCAATACAGACCGGTGAAAATACACTTGGGAATCAGCGCTTTTTATGAAAAAAAATGGTCTAAATATTTTTACAGTAAACTCAATTATACTATTGATAATTATTCATATTCCTCGATTGGCTTGGGATTGGTTGCCAACCTTGGCAGGTTGCAATTGTATGTTTCAGCCGATAACCTCATCGGATTGTCAGATGTTTCAAAATCGAGAAAACAAGCCGTCCAAATGGGAATAAACATAGTAAAGTTTTAATCAAAAAATAATCCGTTGACACAACAAACCATTTACATGATGCCCGGATTGGGTGCTTCGCCAAATATTTTTAAGGGACTTGTTGTTCCTGATACTTATCGCATAAAATATTTGCATTGGATGATGCCGAAACAAGAGGAAAGTTTGACGCATTACGTCCAACGTCTCATTGAAACGCAAATGGATGCAACAGACGTCTCCCCTATTTTAGCAGGTATGTCTTTTGGTGGTATTATTGTCAATGAAATTTCCAAGCAAATTCCGGTTAAAGCGCTGATTTTCATTTCTACGACAAAGTCCAAGCAAGAGCTACCACCCAAAATCACTTTGGGAAGATGGCTACGGGTTTACCGCTGGTTTCCCTTCAAAATCATCGAAAATCCGATACAGTTAAAAGATTATTTACCTTCTAAAGCTTGGAAAAAACGCATGGTTTTATACGACCGGTACATGGAGGTTAAAGACTCTGATTATTTTAGTTGGTCGGTAGAACGCATTTTGAAATGGCAAGGTGATTTGCCCCATATTCCCTTTGTTCACATACACGGAGAAAAAGATCTAATGTTTCCGTTTAAATATATTCAAAAGCCCGTAAAAGTTATCAAGGGCGCTTCGCATTTGGCGGTCATGACGCATCCTAAACAAATTAGTGCTTATATGCTAGATTTTTTGGAGGAATTGGCTTAAACATTTCCAATCTGATTTCTAGTAAACTATAATTGTACAAAGCAAATTCTCCTACTGTACGCTACAAACGGAACTGCTAACCAAAATTAATCTTTGTACTTATATTTGGTTAATCTATTTTCTCCAAATTTAAGTAATATTTGTTGTTCTACTCCCCATTTAAGGTCTCTACTTGCTGTAGCTTGTGCTATTTCTTTATAATGGTTTAAATAATCTTTACGAGTAAATAATTCTCCTTCTATTTTATCCTTGAATATACTTATCCTATCCTTTACGGTTAAGGTTCTGTTTTGGCTTTGTAATAAGTCATTTAATGCTTGTAGTATAATATTTAACAGAAACTCAATAAAAGGTGTAGAATTACCCAATTTATCTGATTTACCTAAAGCATTGTAGTACCCTTTTTGTTTTTCTTTTATTAATAATTCAACCGGTAAATACTCAAATACCGGGTATTGTTGCATTAAAATTAAGGTTTGCCATAATCTCCCCATTCTACCGTTTCCGTCTATAAACGGGTGTATAAATTCTAATTCATAATGAAATACACAACTTTTTATAAGTAGTATATCTTTATCTGTTTTAAGGTAATTAAATAAATCATTCATTAAGCCCCTTACCATACTACCATTCGGTGCGATATGTTCTATCTTTTCACCTTTTACAATACCTACATTTTTGATTCTTAATTTTCCTGCTTCTTGTATAAGACCTTGCATTAATAAACCGTGTGCTTTTTCTAAATCCTTTAATTTATTAGGGTTGTAAGTATTTAACTGTTCATATACTTTTATAGCATTTTGTACTTCAACAATATCCTTTTTAGGTGCTAATACCCTTTCATTATTGAGTAGTGCCGTTATTTGTTCTTCAGTTAGTGTATTTCCTTCTATTTCTAATGAGGATTGTATGGTTTTAATACGGTTCTTTTTTCGTAATTCTGTAGGAGGTTTATATAGATGCATAGCCTTAACTTCTCCCAGTTTTTCAGATATCGTGGCAACCAGTTGTAATATATTTTCTGTTATAGTATAAGGTGGCTTCATTTTATGATAGTATCATTTGATAGCATCAAAGGTAATTCTTTTTTTATAACTGTATCATATAAAATAAAAAAAACTAAAGTGCCAGGTATAAACTATATTGTTAGATTCTAAACTTGTGCTCTTTTTGTGTAAATTTTCTTTATGTAAATTACTTTCCAATACAAAAATTCCTAAAGATATTATCGAGCAAATCATCCGTGGTAATTTCACCGGTAATCTCACCCAAGCTATGAAGTGCCGCACGGATATCAACCGTTAATAAATCGGTAGGGAGTTGGGCTTGTATGGCTGCATCTACTTGCATGATGCTTTCCAATGCCTCGCTAAGTGCTTGAAAATGACGCGCATTGGAAACCATTACTTCGTTTTGTGCCAATTGTCCTTTGTTTACCAAATCTGTGAGCTGTGCGACCAGTTTTTCAATGCCGGTTTTATATTTAGCCGAAATTTCAATAATGGGATATTTATATAATTCCTCAGGATAGTCTTTTTGATCCAATTTATCAATTTTATTGACAACTATCAATATTTTCTTTTCGGGATATTTTTGGGCGATTTTTTGCAATTCCGTTTCAAATGCTTGCAAAACCGCTTCATGTTGGTCGGTATGACAGCTAGCCGATTGGCTTAAAGCGCAAGCATCAATCAAAAAAACAACAACTTTTGCTTCTTTAATTTTTTCAAAAGTTTTACGAATACCGATTTTTTCAATTTCGTCTTGTGCCACCCGAATACCGGCAGTATCGATAAATCGAAAACGAATACCATCCAAAACTAAATCGTCTTCAATGACATCACGCGTGGTACCCGCAATATTCGAGACAATGGCTTTGTCTTCGTTGAGCAAAGCATTGAGCAAAGTAGATTTTCCAACATTTGGCTCGCCTATAATGGCAACAGGGACACCTTCTTTTAGGACATTGCCCAAGGCAAAACTATCGACCAATTTTTTCAAAGTCTGCTTAATGCGTTGGACTAAATCTGCGAATTGTTTGCGGTCTGCAAATTCGACATCCTCTTCGGCAAAATCCAATTCCAACTCGATTAAAGAAGCAAAATGAATCAATTCTTCACGAAGTTTTTTTATCTCATTCGAAAAATTTCCACGCATTTGTTGCAAAGCAAGTTGATGTGACGAAGCACTGTCCGAAGCAATCAAATCTGCCACGGCTTCCGCCTGCGATAAATCCATTTTGCCATTCAAAAAAGCACGTAGCGTAAATTCACCTGCTTTGGCATGTCGCACACCGTTTTTTAAGAACAACTGCAAAACTTGTTGCTGTATATAAGGAGAACCATGTACCGATATTTCCACCACATTTTCTCCGGTGTAGGAATGTGGCGTTTTGAAAATACTGACAAGAACCTCATCCAAAACCCGTTCGCCATCTTTTATGAATCCCAAATGTATGGAATGCGATGCCACATCATTTAGATTTTTTGTTTTGAACTTTCCTTCAAAATGTTTGTCAACGATATTTATGGCATCCGAACCTGATAAACGCAATACACCAATCGCACCGGAACCAGCCGGCGTGGCCAAAGCAATAATAGTGTCTTGATAGATTTTCATTCTTTCTTTTTTATTCGCTCATCGATACTATCGGCAAAAATACGGATAAAAGTCGAGAAAAAAATTTAGCTTGAATAAGCGTTTCCATTTTTTTTTATTAACAAATTGATGGTAAAAAAAAATTTTTTTTGACCTCTTGTACCGAAATAAAAGCGATTAAAAAGTTTTTAACAAAGCACTGTTAATAAGAAATGCATAAGGTCGTATTGAAATTAGATAAAATGAACTTAACTTTATCGTCCCGCTTAACCTAAAAAACCAACAACAATAAATGACTATGATTCAAGATATTAAAAAAAACAAGACCAAAAAAATGCAACGAATTTATTCCTTTGACGAAGTCTTAAATGCTTCTAAGGACTATTTTAAGGGTGATGAGCTAGCTGCCACCACTTGGATTAATAAGTATGCTTTAAAAAATCCAAAAGGAGAATATTTGGAGTTATCACCTGCCGACATGCACTTGAGAATGGCAAGAAAATTTGCAGAAATAGAAGCAAAATACCCGCAAAAAAGCAAAAAGGACCTTTCGGTTTACGGCCAAAGCAGAGAAAACCTGACAGAAGAAAAAATATTTATGCTTTTTGACGGATTCAAATATGTTATTCCGCAAGGAAGTATCATGTTTGGTTTGGGTAATGATCAAGTTATTGCCTCGCTATCCAACTGTGTGGTCATTCCTGCAGTTGTAGATTCTTACGGCGGTATTATGTACACAGACCAACAACTGGTTCAACTCTTTAAAAGACGTTGCGGTGTTGGAACAGACCTGTCTAACTTACGTCCCAAAGACAGCTTGGTATCCAATGCAGCCGGCACGACTACAGGTGCTGTTTCTTTTATGCACCGTTTTTCGTTTACCACAAGAGAAGTTGCCCAAAACGGCCGACGCGGTGCTTTGATGCTCACCATGGACGTTGCCCATCCTGATATCGAAGACTTTGTAACCGTTAAACAAGATTTATCCAATGTTACCGGCGCCAATATTTCCGTCAGGTTATCAGATGAATTTATGCAAGCTGTTGTAGATGATACCGATTACACTTTAAGATGGCCTATAGACAGCGAAAACCCTAAAATCACAAAAAAAATCAAGGCAAAAGCCCTTTGGGATATCATTGTAAAATCGGCACATAATACCGCCGAACCCGGTATGATTTATTGGGACAGACAGCACTACTACTCTACCTCATCTATTTATCCCGGATTTGAAAATGTATCGACTAATCCTTGTTCGGAAATTGCTATGCAAGGAGGTGATAGTTGCCGACTTATTGCTGTAAATTTATTTAGTTTTGTCAAAGATGCTTTTACCGATAAAGCGAGTTTTGATGTTGATAAATTTTACAAAATCGTATATGAAACACAACGTTTAATGGATGATTTGGTCGATTTGGAATTAGAATCTGTTGATCGAATTCTTGATAAAATTGATAATGATAGCGAACCCGACCATATTAAACAAATCGAAAAAGAGACTTGGCAATTGCTTCGCGATAATGGTAAAAAAGGTAGAAGAACCGGACTTGGTTTTACGGCACTTGCTGATGCCATTGCGGCACTCGGACTTAAATTTGATACCGACGAAGCCCTTGAAGCAGTCGATTTAATCATGCGAACAAAAATGCAAGCCGAGTTTGATTCAAGTGTCGATTTGGCTATTGAAAGAGGAAAATTTAAAATATTTGATCCCGAAATCGAAAAACAATCCGAATTTGTGCAAATGATCGAAAAGGAATTTCCCGAATTGTACCAAAGAATGATGAAGCACGGAAGACGAAATATTTCTATCAGCACCGTAGCGCCTACCGGTTCTTTGAGTATGCTGGCACAAACATCGTCAGGTGTTGAACCCGTCTTTATGCTTTCGTATAAAAGACGTAGAAAAGTAAACGCCAATGATCCAAATGCAAAAATTGATTATGTCGATGAATTGGGAGATGCTTTTGAAGAATTTACCGTTTATCATCACAAATTAAAAGAATGGATGAAAATTACCGGTAAGAAAAAAATAGCCGAAAGTCCTTACGCCGGTGCTACCGCTCCTGAAATCGATTGGAAAAAACGCGTTGAAATGCAAGCACTTGTCCAAAAATACACGACGCATTCCATCAGTTCCACGATTAATCTCCCCTCCGATGTCAGCGTACAAAAAGTTAGTAACATTTATGTAGAAGCCTGGAAGAAAGGGCTAAAAGGTATTACCGTTTATAGAGATGGTTCACGTAGTGGAATCCTTGTTTCGGAAGATGATAAAAAAGAAGAAGAAAAATCAAAAAATACCATTTTCCCCGACAAACGACCTAAAAAATTAGAAGCAGATGTTATACGCTTTATGAATAAAAAAGAAGCTTGGATTGCGGTTGTTGGCTTAATAGAAGGCATTCCTTACGAAATCTTTACCGGTAAAATGGAAGACGTATTTAACCTGCCGGATTGGGTTAAAAAAGGATGGGTTATCAAAAATAAGGACGAAAACGGAAATAGCCGTTATGACTTCCAATTTATCGATAAACAAGGTTTTAGAATTACAATTGAAGGGCTTTCCCGCTCATTTGACAAGGAATATTGGAATTATGCCAAACTTATTTCAGGTGTTTTACGCCATGGCATGCCCATGCAAGAAGTCGTAAAACTTATTGGCGGACTCAACCTCTATGATGATTTTATCAACACTTGGAAAAATGGTGTTGTTCGTGCCTTAAAACGTTATATTCCTAAAGACTCTGTTCCTGAAGATAGAAAATGTCCACAATGTGAAGACCCTGAAGGGCTCGTTTATGAGGAAGGTTGCTTGGTTTGTAAAAGTTGCGGCTACAGTAAATGTGGATAGTTTAGTATTGCTATACTTATAAATCAATTTATATCCTCTGAATTAAAACCAGGGGATATTTTTATAACTTTTTTTGTATATTTAAAAAAAATTAAATGAACACCTATTATTTTATTCTTGGTATTAGTCTTCTTGTAATATTGTCCTATTTTTTTGATATCGTATCCAAAAAAATTAAGGTCCCCTCCGTATTATTATTAATGGGAACTGGTATTGGATTGAGCTATACTTCAACACATTACACATTATCGCTTCCCAATTTACAACCTGTAGTCAACATACTGGGATTGGTTGGATTATTGTTAATTGTTCTAGAAGCATCCCTTGATTTAAAAATAACCAAAGAGAAACGCCCTTTGATTATCAGAGCTTTTTTGACAGCTCTTTTGATACTAATAGGCACATCATTTTCCATCGCTTATTTTATCTATTACTTAGAATTAACACAAGATTTCTATACGGCATACATCAATGCAATTCCGCTTTCTGTTGTCAGTAGCGCTATTGTCATACCAAGCGTTAACAGTTTGAGCGAAGAAAAAAAAGAGTTCTTAATATACGAATCAACTTTTAGCGACATACTGGGTATTATTCTATTTGATATCGTTTTGCTTATTCCCAATAGCACCGGAAATTTGGCAGGCAAAGTAGGAGGTGGTTTTATATTTACCTTAATCATCTCACTATTAAGTGGTTATCTACTTATACTCTTGTTTCAGAAAATCAACACAAAAATTAAATTTTTCTTGTTTCTTTCCATTCTTACCTCATTATTTATCTTAGGTAAAATCATGCATCTTTCATCCTTGATATTGGTACTCACCTTTGGATTGATGCTTGAGAATTATCCAATATTTTTCAAGGGAAAACTCAAAAAAATATTTAACAAAGACAAAATAAATGAAGTAAAAGAACAATTCAAACTCATCACCTTTGAAACTGCCTTTTTAATCAGAACTTTTTTCTTTGTACTTTTTGGTATGACCATCGATATTAAAGGTGTCTTTTATGAAGATGTTGTCATAACAGGATCATTTATTCTGGGGCTTACTTTTTTGGTCAGATTTATCAACCTTAAAGCCTTTTTCCGTGGCAAATCTATGTTCCCCGAAGTCCTAATGGCACCGCGAGGACTTATCACCGTGCTTTTGTTTTATAAAATTCCTGAGATATATAAGATTTCACATTTTAGTAAAGAAGTCATTTCATTTGTGATTTTAGGTTCGGCTGCATTAATGATGATTGGACTTTGGTTTGGTAAAAAGAAAACCAGTGAAGATGCATTTGAACTGTACGAAAACTTTGACCACGCCCATCATAGTCCAAAGAATGAATTATGGGATGAACTATACAAAAATCACGAAAAAAATAGCGCTACAAAGGAATAAACAATAATAAATTATTTTATCCAAAATCTGTTAAGGGTACTTAATGGTTATTTTTTATAAGGTGGCAACTTATCAATATACATTTCATCTTGAAAAGAATGTCTTTTAAAATACACTTCCTCAAAATGTATAGATTGATGCTGGCGTATCGTTCCGTTATCAATTAATTGCAAACAAGTAGCCAACAAGGGTTCTGTTTCTTCACCCAAAACACCCAAGTTCTTATAATCTTCCTCTTGTGTTACATCGGGTTGCAATCCATTGATAAAATCTGAATATCCAACAGCGTTGCTGACTTTTAACACGATGGGTTGCATCGCCCATTTATGATTTGGATTGATATTTTTCCCCGAAAAATCAGGCGAATCATACAAGGTTACAGAAGCTGTATATTTGCCATGCGTTTTAGTACCCACATGTTGCACATCGATATATGGATCCAAGCAATTAATTAAAGATTCACTGGCAGAAGCGCTGGATTTGGTAGCAATGATATAAACTTTGTTCAAATTGAGGTGCTGAATAGCCGTGCCATCTGCCATATTATCGACAAAATTCCTTTTTAAACTCTGTGGATATTTTGCTTGCATCCAAGTTTGCAACTGAGGATGCCAATTATAGTTTAACAAAACTTGTCCGGTAAACTGTCCGGTAATCATCGAAGCTAAATACTGCATCGTTGCGACACTTCCACCCGGATTGTATCGCAAATCAATCACCAAGTCATCTATCTGATTACTAGCAAAATACATAAAAGCATCATTTAATTCTATATCATAAATAGCCGTAAATCCATTATACATTAAATAGCCGATGTTCTTGCCATTGCGATGAATAATTTTCTTCAAAAAAACAGGATTTTCATTAAAGGCTGCCTTGTGCAAATTGATAATATTACCGGTATCGACCAAAGTATTTCCAGACCATTGCGCCAATTCCAAGCTATAATCATTATCGCTGAACAATTCGTGATAATTATGAATCGTCAATTGCTGTCCGTTGACTTTTTGAAAGATATAACCCCGTTGCATCCCTTTTTGAGCGGCGTCCGATCCCGGAAAAACATACTGTGCATAAGCAAATAAGTCGTCAGAATTGGGAGATTTTCTGACCAAACCCGCATGCAAACCGGAAGTAACATGCACCCCTTGAAAAAATTGGTTAAGTGCCACATAATCATCTACAATCCATGACCAATGATCCACATGTTCTCTATCATATATCAGCGATTCAAAGAAATTTTCCGAATCATCAAAATTATCCAAATAGGCATTTAATTCCGACTGACTATTAAAAGCTTGGTCGGACAAGTTGGGCACTTCGTCTTTCCACAAATAAAAGGTGTTTAGCCCTTTCCATATAAAATCATTGACTTCCATTTTTTGCGAATCGACTTGGTAGGTTTGTTTTTTACAAGAAATAATTGTCAAAGTAAGTAATAAAATGTATAGATATTTTTGCCTCATTTTATATAAATTTTAACTGCTAAGATTTATCGATTAAATAATTCTTAATTATATCAATTTCAGGCAAATATATCAAATAAAATTTTAAGTTATTAACAATAACTAAGAAAAATTAATTTTATAAATGATTTATAAGCACAAAAAGCTTAGCTCAACAACTCATAAGATTGAACGGCTATTTCCAATTCTTCATTGGTGGGAATAACCCAGACTTTTGTCTTGGAATTTCCTATATCTCCTTGATAGATTTTGGCTTGCTTGTTCTTTTCTAAATCGATAGAAATACCAAAAAATGCCATATCTTTTGTCACCAAACGACGAACAACATCAGAGTTTTCGCCAATACCAGCTGTAAAAACCAAAGCATCTAATCCGCCCATTTCCGCCACATATGAACCGACATATTTTTTAATAGCATTGGCATACATCTCAAGTGCCATTAATGCTGTAGCTTCTCCTTGCTCGGCACGCTGCTCAATATCGCGTAAGTCATTGCTGCCAGCAAGTGCCATCATGCCACTTTTCTTGTTTAAAATTGCTTGCACATCTTCAGATGAATAAGCCATTTTATCCATTAAATAAAATATAATAGATTGGTCTATGTCGCCGCTTCTCGTGCCCATAATTAAACCGTTCATCGGACCAAAGCCCATGCTGGTATCAAAACTTTTTCCGTCAACTACTGCGGTAGCACTGGCACCATTTCCCAAATGCAAGGTGATAATTTTTGATGAATCTTTTCCTAGTTTTTTGATGGCTTCTCTCGATACATATTGATGACTAATTCCGTGAAAACCATATTTTTGAATACCCTCGTCATAAAACTTTTTCGGAATGGCATATTTATGATTAACTTCAGGAATGGTATGGTGAAAAGCCGTATCAAAAATGGCAATTTGTTTGGCTTTTGGAAATATCTGTTCTGCTGTTTCAATACCGATTAAATTGGCAGGATTGTGCAAGGGCGCTAGCGAAAACAATTCCTTAATTTTGTCTTTGACTTGTACATTGACCAAGGTCGGTTGCATAAAACTTTTGCCGCCATGCACCACACGATGCCCAATAGCAACAATGTCTTCTTTATTCTTAATTATTTGATTCTCTTTATTTAACAAATAATCTGTCAATAATTCTAAGGCTTCTTTATGTGATGGTAGGGCTTTGTTTACTTCCCAATCACCAATTTTAAATCTTCCTTTTTCTTCACCGATTCTTTCTGCCAGACCTTTGACAATTACTTTTTTTTCGGGCATTTCAAAAAGTTGAAATTTGACGGACGAGCTACCCGAATTGAGCACTAATATTTTCATAATACAATTATCTTATTTTTAAAGTACAAAAGTACGACACTAAACACAAAAAAGACAGCAATAGCCATCTTTTTTGTATAAAAAAATTGTAAAGTAACCTAAACGATTAATTAGCTATTTCACTAATGAATTTTATTCTAAACATTCGTATTTCCTCATCTTCGTATTCACCGTCAAATTCCTCCATAGCCAGACTTATTTTATCGGATTCGGCTTCCATAAAATAATCGTGGAGATCTTCTATTTGATCCTCATCAAAAATCTCTTCTAAATAATAATCTATATTCAAGCGCGTACCCATATAGACGATTTGTTCCATTTCTTTGAGTAATTCTTCCATTGTCAAACCTTTGGCTTTGGCGATATCTTCAAAAGGAATTTTACGATCCGTACTCTTGATGATGAATATTTTTAAAGCAGATTTATTGGCAGTAGATTTCACGATAAAATCTTCGGGACGATCGATATCGTTTTCCTCGACATATTTGGCAATCAACTCTACAAAGGCTTTTCCAAACTTTCTGGCTTTACCCTCTCCTACGCCATACACACTTGACAATTCTTCAATAGTCATAGGATATTTTAATGCCATATCTTCCAAAGATGGTTCTTGAAAAATAACATAAGGCGGCACTTTTTTTTGCTTGGAAACATCTTTTCGCAAAGATTTGAGCATATTGAGCAACTGCACATCAGCTACAGCACCTTTGCCGGTAGCATCAGCAGCTTTACTATTGTATTCCTCGTCATATCGATGATCTTGTGTCATCATAAAAGAAGAAGGATTTTGTATAAATTGTTTGCCCTTTTCCGTTATTTGCAATACGCCATAATTTTCAATTTGTTTTTTAAAATAACCACGCACCAATAATTGTCTTATCAAAGCCATCCAAAAATAAGTATCTTTATCTTTGCCTATTCCAAAAAAGGATTGCTGATGTGTTTGGTGTGATTTTATCAAGGCATTTTCCTTACCCATAAGTGTGTTGACAATCTCTTTTGATTTATAAATTTCATTCGTATCATTTACGACCGTCAGCACCTTAACGGCTTCGTCTTTTGCTTCAATTTTGGTTTTTGGATTTCGCATATTATCATCCATATCACCCCCATCTCCCGTCAGCGGATCAAATTCTTCACCAAAATAATGCAATAGAAATTGGCGTCGAGATATAGAAGTTTCGGCATAAGCAACCACCTCGTTTAACAAAGCCAGTGCAATTTCTTTTTCACCAATAGTTTTATTTTGCGTGATAAATTTTTCGAGTTTTTCCATATCTTTATAAGAATAGAAAGCCAAGCAATATCCTTCTCCGTCATCACGTCCTGCCCGTCCGGTTTCTTGATAATAACTCTCTAAACTTTTGGGCATATCATAATGAATGACAAAACGCACATCGGGCTTGTCAATACCCATTCCAAAAGCAATGGTTGCCACAACTACATCAATATCTTGCATCAAAAACATATCTTGATGACGGGCGCGCGTTTTTGAATCTAAACCTGCATGATATGGAATGGCTTTGATACCGTTTACCTGAAGGGTTTGTGCCAACTGCTCTACCGATTTTCGACTCAAGGCATAAATAATACCCGAATTTCCTTCACGCTGCTTGATAAACTTGATTAAATCTTTATCTACATCTTTGGTTTTGTGCCTTACTTCATAAAATAAATTGGGACGATTAAACGATGCTCTGAATACATTTGCTCCTTGAATATGCAGATTTTTGATAATGTCCTCTTGCACTTTTTGCGTAGCGGTAGCCGTTAGCGCAATAATAGGCAGATTAGGATTAATATTATCGATTATACTTCGTAAATTACCATATTCGGGTCTAAAATCATGTCCCCATTCCGAAATACAATGTGCCTCGTCAACCGCGATAAAGGATAAATTTACTGACTTTAAGAATTCAACATTTTCCTCTTTTTTAAGCGATTCGGGGGCTACATAAACCAGTTTAGTAATCCCATTTTTTATATCTTCTTTTACTTGACGCGTTTCCGTTTTATTCAAGGTAGAGTTCAACAAATGAACTATTGTCTTATTTTCTGAAATACCGCGAAGCGCATCGACTTGATTTTTCATCAAAGCAATTAGCGGGGATACTACTATGGCTGTTCCCTCCTTCAACAAAGCAGGCAATTGATAGGTTAACGATTTACCACCCCCTGTAGGCATGATGGCAAAGGTATTATGATTGTCCATAATACTCTCGGTAACTTCTTTTTGTAAACCTTTAAAAGTGTCGAAGCCAAAATAATATTTTAGAGCTTCTTTTAATTGTTTTGATTCGTCTGCTGTCATAGTTTGTTTTGTCTCACTAAATTACACAAAATAATTATCTAAAATCTTTTATATAAAATTTAATAGTAACTTTGCATGTCCACAGGGATTATTTAACTGTAGAGATTTTATTCAAATATAAGCATTTTTTTTATTGAATAACGAGAATTTAAAAAAAATACAACCTAATGCCAAATAATAATTTAGAAATAATTAAATCTGCTCAAACCAGCATACAAATCGAGATAGAAGCCCTACAAAATTTGCTTCCACAAATTGACGATGCTTTTGTCAAAGTCGTTGACTTATTGCTTCATAGCAAAGGCAGACTGATTGTTACAGGAATTGGTAAAAGTGCCAATGTTGCCACCAAAATTGTTGCCACTTTGAATTCAACCGGAACACCTGCTATATTTATGCATGCATCTGATGCTATTCATGGTGATTTGGGTATTATACAAAAAGATGATGTAGTGATGATGCTTTCAAAAAGTGGAAATACACCGGAAATCAAGGTTTTGATACCCCTAATTAAAAATTTTGGCAATAAAATCATTGGTTTAACGACAAACAAAGATTCATATTTGGTTCAAAATGCGGGTTATTTGCTATTTACTCCTATGGAAAAAGAAGCTTGCCCAAACAACTTGGCTCCTACCACCAGTACCACACTACAAATGGTTATGGGTGATGCATTAGCTATTGCCTTACTTGAAAACAGGGGGTTTGACAACCACGATTTTGCCAAATACCATCCGGGCGGAACGCTGGGAAAAAAACTCTATTTGCGCGTAGCAGATTTGCTGTCGGGCAACGAAAAACCTGTTTCGTCGCCCAAAGACTTCATAAAAGACGTTATTATTGAAATTACAAAAAAAAGATTGGGAGCTACAGCCATTATCGAACAAAACAATATCATTGGCATTATTACCGATGGCGATGTCCGCAGAATGCTGCAGCAAGATATCAATATCAGCAAAACTACCGCTAAAGATGTCATGAGTATAAATCCAAAAAAAATAACGCAAACGGCACTGGCAGTAGATGCCTTAAAAAAAATGCGCGAACATAATATCAGCCAATTATTGGTTGTGGATGAAAACGATATATACACCGGCATGATTCATTTACATGATTTATTAAAAGAAGGATTGATATAAATATGAATAATACACAGCAAACAGAACCCAAAGAAATGGGGATATTGGAACACTTAAACGATTTGAGGAAATTTTTATTTCACTCGGCTTTGGGTGTCGCAGTTGGTGCTATTATTGTAGCCATGAACATTCAATATGTTTATGACCATATTATTTTTGCGCCCAAGAACCCCAATTTCATTACCTACAAACTCTTTTGTAAAATAAGCGATGCACTTTGTATCAAAGAAATTCCTATACATATAATTAATAGACAAATGTCAGGACAGTTTTCGGCACACATTTGGACTTCCATAATTTTTGGTATTATTATCGCTTTCCCATATATCATCTTTGAATTGTGGAAATTTATCAAACCGGCACTCTATGAAAACGAAAAAAAACAAGGCTTTTATTTTATTGTCATTAGTTCCATACTTTTCTTAATGGGTGTGCTTTTTGGATATTATGTTATCACACCACTTTCGGTAAATTTCTTAGGTAATTATTTTGTTACCAGCGAAATTGTAAACAATATAGATTTGGCATCATATAATTCGTTGGTTCGTACAACCGTGCTTGCCAACGGCATTGTTTTTGAACTACCTATCATAATATTTTTCTTAGCAAGAATGGGAATTGTTACGGATAAATTTATGAAAGCAAACCGAAAATATGCTATTATTATCGTCTTGTTACTTGCTGCTGTAATTACGCCGCCGGATATTGTCAGCCAAATTATTGTTGCCATTCCGCTTATGATTTTATACGAAGTCAGTATTTATATAGCCAAAATTGTCGGCAAAAAAGAAACCGACGATATTGTATCACAATCCTAACATAAACATTATAGAATTATTAGTCTATGAAACTACCATTTATAATTCTTTTTACACACATAGATATGATTATGGTGGTTCCATGTGTTAGCAATAAAAATAATAAAATAATAAACACATGAAATTAAGAGCAGAAAATCTTACTAAAAAATATGGTTCCAAAGAAGTTGTTCGTGGCAATTCACTTGCCGTAGAACAAGGAGAAATCATTGGGTTACTAGGACCAAACGGTGCCGGTAAAACAACTACTTTTTATATGATTGTAGGGCTCATCAAACCCAATAAAGGGAAAGTTTTGCTCGACGATATAGACATAACCGATTACCCAATGTACAAAAGAGCACAGTTAGGAATCGGGTATTTGGCACAAGAAAATTCTGTTTTTAGAGATTTAAGTGTAGAAGACAACATCAAAGCGGCACTTGAGTTTACCAAACTCTCTAAAAGCGAACAACAAGAAAAATTAGATAGTTTGCTGGAAGAATTCGGTTTGACAGAAAAAAGAAAACGTTTGGGCAAATTGCTTTCGGGGGGTGAACGACGTAGGACTGAAATCGCACGTGCCTTAGCTTCTAATCCAAAATTCATCTTGTTGGATGAACCCTTTGCCGGCGTTGACCCTATTGCCGTAGAAGATATCCAACGAATTGTAGCCCATCTCAAAGATAAAAACATCGGAATTCTCATCACCGATCACAATGTGCAAGAAACCCTTGCTATAACGGATAAAACTTATTTGATGTTTGAAGGAAAAATACTTAAACATGGTACTCCTGAAGAATTGGCAGCGGACGAATTGGTCAGAAAAGTTTATTTAGGACAAAATTTTGAACTCAGAAAGAAAAACCTTTAAAAAATGCATAAATCAGGATTTGTAAACATTATCGGCAATCCCAATGTAGGAAAATCAACTTTTTTAAATGCCGTTGTAGGTGAAGAGTTGGCCATCACCACCCCCAAAGCACAAACCACTAGACACCGTATTTTGGGTATTGTCAACGGAGATGATTATCAAATTATTTTCTCTGATACACCGGGTATTATAAATCCGGCTTACGAATTGCAAGAATCGATGATGGATTTTGTCAAACAATCATTTGAAGATGCCGACATCTTAATTTATATGGTTGAAGCCGGTGAAAAAGATTTGAAAAACGAGCAATTCTTTAATAAAATTTCCCATGCCAAAGTACCGGTTCTCCTACTGATAAACAAAGTAGATCAAACTGACCAAGATAAATTGAATGAAATGATTGCCTATTGGCAAGAAAAAGTTCCCAATGCTGAAATTTATCCAATTTCTGCGCTGCTGGGTTTTGGTGTTGACCAAGTCCTAAGACGTATTTTAGAATTGTTGCCCGAATCACCTGCATATTTTGGCAAAGATCAATTAACAGACAAATCCGAACGTTTTATCGTAAACGAAAAGATACGCGAAAAAATATTAAAACACTACAAAAAAGAAGTCCCCTATTCTGTAGAAATAGACACCGAAGAATTTAGAGAAGAAAATGGTATCATCAAAATACGGACGATTGTTTTCGTAGAACGCGAGTCGCAAAAAGGCATCATTATTGGTCATAAAGGAGCCGGACTTAAAAGAATTGGCAGTGAAGCCCGTAAGGATTTAGAAAAATTTTTCCACAAAAAAATATTTCTTGAACTCTATGTCAAAGTTAATAAAGATTGGCGCAAAAAAGCCGATCAACTTAAACGTTTTGGATATAAAGACTAGCTGATTCATCGATAAAACAATAAAAAAGGCTTCATAAAAAATGAAGTCTCCTGATATCAATACAAAATTACCGAAGATCAAGAAAATCAGGATTACAAGAATTCTAAAATCTATTTCATTAATTTAAAACTAAAAGTTGCATTTGCTAAGGTAAACACATATACCTTAGTATTTTCAATATATACTGCATAATAATTTTACATATGATGTGTAAATGTAGAGACGTAGTTATGGGATATGTGCGTGTAGAGAGATTTTGCAGAATATCTCTACGATATGTTGTGCGGTATCCGTACAATGTTAATGGTAAAAAATGAAAAATTTTACCAAAAAAAAATGATTTTATAAATTTTTTAATATTATTCATTTTAAATTACGCGTTCACCCTGTTAAATTTACTAGTTGCTATTTGCCATTTTTTTTTAAATAAATAATGTATATTTGCGGAAATATTTAAAATTAAATTTTATGAAAGGCTTTATATTTTTATCTCTAATGATTTTATCATTGACTTATAATCAATCAATTGCTCAAGTGGGTATCAATACAGATGGGTCCTCTCCGGATAATTCTGCTATGTTAGATATAAAAAGTGACAATAGTGGTATCTTAATTCCACGAATGGATGATGCTTCAATGAATAACATTGCTTCACCCGCTACGGGATTAGTGGTATATAATACTACTGAAAATGATTTTTATTATTATGATGGTGCTACCTGGGTTCGAGTTGGAAGTAATTCAGAAGATGAAGATTGGAAATTTAATGGCAATAAACTATATAATAATAATAGTGGTAATGTTGGCATAGGCAATACTGATCCTGCGAAAAAATTAGATGTCAATGGTGACATTAAACATGGTAATAATTTATATTTATACAGCAATGCCAGTGGTGGCACTCATGCTTGGGTACACTTTAACAGCCCGGATAATGGCTGGGGTGATAATATTGTATTAGGTGCCGGAGGAACCACCGTTATTGGCGCTGGCGAGTCGGAAGTTTATATTAAAAATAATATTGACATGACAAATGGCCATGAAATATTATATTTTGGTTCTGATAGAACCGGTACCAATAAAGCTATAAAATTCATCACAAATCTTCAAGATAATGATTGGAATAGCAAAGTAGATGCTATAACCATTTATGGTAACGGCAAAACTACTTTTGGTAATATGATAAGAATAAAACCGGGCGATGCACCCGCCTCACCGGAAGAAGGGGACATTTATATGGACAGTAATACACACAAATTACGTTGTTATGATGGTTCTAATTGGCATGATTTGTGGTAAAATTGATATATTTATGAATAAAACAATATGTCCTACAGGTTTATAAAAGTGAGAATAAATACAAATTATCTTTGAGATAAATCAAAACGATTTTCACTAATAATAAACGTAACATCGTTTCCTCAAATTATATTAAATCTATAAAAAACATTCAAGGCAAACTTATACTTTTGAAAATAAAAATATAAGTTTGCCTTAATCTTTATATCATAAAATCAATCTTATCTAATTTTTTCATTTAAAATTGCTCTGGAAATGACAATTTGTTGTATTTCAGAAGTGCCTTCATAGATTTGCGTTATTTTGGCATCACGCATCATTCGCTCTACGTGATATTCTTTAACGTAACCGTACCCTCCGTGTATTTGCACCGCTTCGGTGGTTACACGCATTGCCATTTCGGCAGCATAATATTTTGCCATGGCACCGCTCAAATCAAAACTATTGCCTTGGTCTTTATCCCAAGCAGCTTTCATAATCAAATGTCTGGCAGCATCAATTTCTACTTTCATATCTGCCAATTTAAAAGCAATCGCTTGGTGATAAGAAATCGGTTTGCCAAAGGCCGTTCTTTCTTTTGAATATTGAAGGGCACGTTCGTAAGCACCTTGTGCAATACCTAGCGCTTGTGCAGCTATACCAATACGACCGCCGGACAAGGTTTTCATGGCAAATTTGAAACCAAAGCCATCATCACCAATTCTGTTTTCCTTAGGCACTTTTACATCTTGAAAGATTAATGAATGTGTGTCGGAAGCTCTGATACCCATTTTGTTTTCTTTTGGTCCTACAGTAAAACCTTCCATACCTTTTTCTACGATAAAAGCATTGATACCATGATGTCCTTTTTCGGGATGTGTATGCGCTACCACGAGGTACGTATCAGCCGTATGCCCGTTGGTAATCCAATTTTTCACACCGTTTAACAAGTAATAATCACCCATATCTTTGGCAGTTGTTCGTTGGTGGGTTGCATCGCTACCCGCTTCGGGCTCACTCAAGGCAAAAGCACCTAATTTTTCGCCTTTAGCTAGCGGAATTAAATATTTTTGTTTTTGTTCTTCCGAGCCAAAATGCTCCAAACCCCAAGTAACCAAGGAGTTGTTTACACTCACAATCACACCGGCAGCAGCTTCAACCTTTGACAACTCCTCCATAATAATGACATAGGAAACAGTATCCATACCACTTCCACCGTATTTAGGGTCAACCATAATACCCATAAAGCCCAAATCTGCCATTTTTTTTCTTAGTTCGGGAGGAAAATATTGTTTCTCGTCGCGCTCAATAACGCCGGGCAGTAGCTCTAAGTTAGCAAAATCACGAGCTGCCTCTTGTATCATCAGCTGCTCTTCGGTTAATGAAAAATCCATATATATATTTGTTTTTTTAAGTTAAGGTGACCAAATTTACAAAAAAAAAGTGAATTTTTAGCTGTATATTAGCAGTTATAAAAACAATATTACTATGCAACAATACATTATCGGATTGATGAGTGGCACTTCTTTGGACGGACTGGATATTGCTTATGTAAAATTCCAACCGGATGACTTATCTCAATTCGAAATAATACATGCCGAAACCGTTCCTTATTCAAAGGAATATTATGATTTATTGAAAAATGCTTTTAAAATCAATGCTGATGACTTTTCTAAACTAGATGCTGATTACGGGCAGTTTTTGGGTAATGAAGTCAATAAATTTATTCAAAAATACAAAATTTCAAAAGTTGACTTGATCGCTTCGCACGGGCAAACCGTTTTTCATCGACCTGAACAAGGATACACCACGCAAATAGGCAGCGGTGCTCATATTAACGCCATCACCAAAATAAAAACCGTTTGTGATTTTCGCACCCAAGATGTCGCACTTGGTGGACAAGGTGCACCTTTGGTACCCATCGGCGACCGATTGCTATTCTCACAGTACGATTATTGCCTAAACATCGGTGGTTTTGCTAATATTTCTTATGAAAAAGACGGCAAAAGAATTGCCTACGATATTTGTCCTACCAATATTGTGCTAAACCATTATACAAACAAGCTTGGAAAGGCTTATGACGATGGTGGCAAAATAGCACAAAGCGGACAAGTATTTGACAAGTTGCTTCAAGAGCTCAATCAACTGGATTTTTATAAAGACCAACAGCCCAAATCCCTAGGATGGGAATTTGTTGTAGAAAGCATTATTCCACTTATAGACAAGTATCAACTTGACATTCCTAATATTTTAGCTACCTATGTGGAACATATGGCTACTCAAATCATGCAAAAAACACAAGGAGGAAATATGTTGGTTACGGGCGGCGGTGCTTTTAACCAATACCTCATTAGTAGAATGCGCGCTTTGGGAAATACCAAGATTGTTATCCCCGACAAAACAATCATCGACTACAAAGAAGCCTTGATATTTGCCTTATTGGGTTATTTGAAAAACCTAGGTCAAATAAATATTTTATCCAGCGTTACCGGAAGTAAATTTGACCACAGCAGTGGTGTCATTTTTGATGCATATAATTTATAAATTATTAGAATGAATTTTAAAGAATTACAAAAACAAGTAGATCATTGGATTAAGACCTATGGCGTTCGATACTTTAACGAACTGACCAATATGGCCATTTTATCAGAAGAAGTAGGTGAAGTAGCCAGAATAATGGCACGTAGGTATGGCGAACAATCCGAAAAGCAAAGCGATAAAAACAAAGATTTGGGAGAAGAGCTCGCAGATGTCATTTTTGTGGTAACGGCTATTGCCAATCAAACCGGCATTGATTTACAAGAAGCATGGGATAAACAAATGATCAAAAAAAGCAGCAGAGATAAAACCCGTCATTGGGAGAATGATAAGCTAAAATAAATCTTTAATCATTTACAAAATGAACAGCTGTTAAACCAACCAAACCGGCGGTTTCGGTTCGCAGTCTGTTTTGAGACAATCCCACGGGTAAAAAACCTAGTGCTTGCGCTTGTGTCATTTCTTTATCAGAAAATCCGCCTTCGGGACCGATTAACAGCAACACATCTCTGTCAGGCAAAACCATCTTTTTGATATGTTTTTCGGCTTTGCAATAAGCGATTAGTTTTTGTTTTGTACCAAAATCCTTTTTAACATAATCCGCCCATTTTGTCAACGGATGCAAAGTCGGCTTGTACATTTGCAAGGACTGTTTCATTGCCGAGACCAAAATCTTATCATAACGCGCCCAATTAATCTTTTTTCGCTCGGAATGTTCCGTAATAATCGGGGTGATTTCCGTGATACCGATTTCCGTCGCCTTCTCTAAAAACCATTCAAAACGTTCATTGCTTTTGGTAGGCGCCATTGCTATATGGATTTTTAACTTGGCAAGTGGATAGGTTTCGACCTTAAGAATATTTACCTGTGTTCTTTTAGGATTATCATCCAATATTTCAGACTGAAATAAATGTCCCTTTCCATCGGTTAGAAAAATCTTATCGCCCAGGCGCTTGCGAAGTACGCGGGCAATATGCCTGCTTTCGTCCTTATCAAAAGTATAAAGCTTATCCGTTTTTTGTAAAAGAGGGGCATAAAATAAATTCATAGGACAAAATTACAATATTATATCGAATTTCCTTAAATTTGGCACTCCTTTTGTATTATTGAATACCATTCAAAATTTATTTAAAATTTACTAGACTTTTTTAATTCCATGAGATATTTTTCATTTTTATTTATACTTATATCCTTGACATCCAATATTAACCATGCACAAACAAGTCAAAATCATTCACCGCGCATCATACATTTTGCCGGTATGGATTGGTATGTGCGATCCGATCAAGGTAATCCTGCCAATAATTATTGGTCAGACAAAAGAAAATCCGTTTGGGTGGACAATGAAAACCGATTGCATTTAAAAATACGAAAAATTCACGGCAAATGGCATTGTGCAGAAGTCAGAAGTGTGCACCCCACAAGCTATGGCAAACATCGTTTCTATGTTTCGAGCAAGCTAAATAAATTTAACGAAAACGTAGTAGGCGCCGTATTTATCTACAAAGACACTTCACACGAAATGGATGTGGAATTCTCGCGTTGGAAATATACAAATGCACCCAATAGCCAGTATGTTGTACAACCCGAAAAAAGTGGGAATGTACACAAATTTAATATTTTGATGAACGGTGATTTTTCCACCCATATTATCGATTGGCAAGCAGAAAAAATTTCATTTAAAAGTTTCTACGGACATAAAATAGCACCACCCGATAAAACATATCTCATAAATGAATGGCGATATAATCAAAAAAAATTAATCGATGACGGCATGTATCGCATACATATCAATCTGTGGTTGGTAGATCACTTACCGCCTACTGACAACAAAGAAGTAGAAATGATTGTATCTAGTATGGATTCGCCCATTTCACCTGTTGAAATAAGAGGTGCTTCTAACAAAGAAATCAGTTTTTATCCCAATCATTACTACGACAATATTTTTGTGTATCACCATTTAGCATTGCCCTTGGACTATAAATTGATTAACAATAAAGGTGAAATCATCAAAGAGAAAAGCACAAAACACCCTTATTTTTTTATCAATATGATCAACAAGCCCATTGGAACCTATCAATTGGAAATTAAAACAGAAACCGGTTTATTTGAATACCAAATAATTAAACATTATTAATCTCAATCAAAAATTGATTCCATCGCTGCATTGCTAGATAATGTTTGGTAATAAACAAGGCTAAATTTGACTTGGATATTACTTCTTGTTTACTCAATTCTTTATAAGTAAAAAACTGTTTATTCAAAATATAAGCTTGTTTGGCTGCTACTGCCATCCATTCTTTGGACAATCGTTTGTTACATTCTCCTTGGATGCCCTTAGGAAAATATTTAAGCATCTCCTTATCGTGTAGAATTTCATCAAAAGCTTGCGGGTCATCTGCAATAGCCGTTCTGATGTTTTGTAAAGTAGTTTTATCAGGACGATACAATCCGGCGCCAATAAAATTTTGTTCATAACCAAATTGGAAATAAATTTCGGGATATTGGGTATTTTTACGTCCCTTTCTACCCACAACAGCACCCAACCACAATTTATATGGTGATTTGTCTTTAGAAAAACGCACATCGCGATATATTCTAAAAGCCGACTCTTTAAAAGTTATTTGAATATTCGGATCGATATCATTCATCCTTACGATTACTTCCTCTGTTAAAGCTTTAAAGGGCGTAAAAACATTTGATAAATATTCATCTTTATGTGCTTGAAACCAATCTCGGTTGTTGTTGGCAGCTAACTGCTTAAAAAATCGATAATATGCTTCTGTCATAATTTTTATTAAGAATAACAGCTAATTTACAAAAAGAAAAGTAATTATAATCGGAAAGTCTACATTTTGGGCAAAAAAAAATGGCAAGCTACCTACATCGCACTGCTACAACTTTCTACCCTTGCTGCATTCCTACCCTGGGGGATTCAAAAGGAGCTAGTCGTGTAGGACTTGCCGATGCAAAGGTAAGAAATAAAAAATATTTTTTGCCATAAAAAATTAAAAAAAAATAATAAAATGACTAAATCTACCTAAATATCTGAAACAGAACGGCATAAAAATGTGGCAAAATAAATAATCAAAAACATTTTGTAATTCGATAAAAATGTCTAAATTTGCCCTACTTTTTACGGGATGTAGCGCAGCCCGGTTAGCGCACCACGTTAGGGACGTGGGGGTCGCAGGTTCAAATCCTGTCATCCCGACAAATAATAA
>JANTGO010000006.1 GCA_024763015.1 Flavobacteriaceae bacterium | reverse complement strand
TCAATCAACCTAGTAGAATCAATAAAATTGACAAGCATAAATATTTAGGTTATTAATTTTATGAAAACAGGAGAGTAAAAAAACAATAGAAAAAAGAGCTACTATTCTAAAATAAAAAAAACAGAGATGTGTCTCATCTCTGTTTTTATTTTCTTTATAAAAACTTACGAAATTACTTTTCTTGCCAATATTGTGGCTTGGTTGTCGTTCCTTTTTGTTCCCAGTATTCTTGGCTTACTTTCCTACCATCTTCTGTTAGGAGTTTTCTTTCAAATATCCAAATGGTCGGATTAAAAACCAAATCGGTAACGCCTATATCGTATAAAGTTGGTTCGTCTTCCGACTTCTTCTTTTTCTCGCCCACAATCACCTCAAATTTATTGTGTTCCAAAAGTGATTTCAAGAACTTCATTCTTTCCTCATCCACGCCTTTTTCAACAAAAGTTACGCGTTTTCCGTCGATTTCTCCAAACTGATGTTTTCCTGCTAATGCCATAATTGTCTATTAAAATTATAAATTAAAATATGTTGCTGATCGATGAAATATATGAGAATACACCACTGTAAAGGCCTAAAACCATTAAGCCAACCATCACAATTACCAAAGCTATTTTACTAAAAATATCGATTTTAAAATAAGGAATCGGATGTTCGTTTCTACGCAAAAAAGCAGCACGTATTGGCAATAAATAATAGTATAACGAAATGGTTACATTCAACACAGCTATAAATATTAATACGTAGTAACCTTTGCTTGCGGCAGCGGCATACAAAAAGAATTTCGCAAAAAATCCGGAAACCGGTGGAATCCCTGCAAGAGAGAATAAAGCAATCATAAGTGCCAAACTCAGTTTAGGATTACTGGTGTACAAACCGTTATAATCATCGATATTTTCCTTACCTGTTTTGAGTGAAATAATGTGTACCACACCAAATGCAGCGATATTTGAAAATATATAAATCAACAAGAAATAAATAATTGCTTTTACCCCCATTTGGTCATTAGACAGCATAGCCAATAGTATAAAACCGGCTTGTGCAATGGATGAAAAAGCAAGGAAGCGCTTCATATTTTGTTGACGCAATGCAAAAATATTTCCGACAAACATGGTCAAAATCGCTATTCCGTACATTATCCAGTTCCACTCAGTTTCAAAAACCCTGAAAGTGATAAAGAGCAAGGTCATCAACACATATACAGCCCCCGCTTTTGAGATAACAGACAAATAATTTGACACAACCGTAGGTGCACCTTCGTAAACATCTGCTGCCCAAAAATGAAAAGGTACCAATGAAATCTTAAATGCAATACCCGTAAAAATCATGACCAAACCAATAATTTCTAACAGTGGTAACTGCAAAGCACCTTTGATATCGTCAAAAAAGATACTTCCAGCCGTTGCATAGACTAAGGAAACGCCGAATAATAAAATGGCAGAAGAAACCGAAGCCAACATTATATATTTCACGCCTGCTTCAACAGATCTGTGGTTATAAAACTCAAATGCTGTAAGAGCAATAACGGGCATGGTAGCCAACTCTAATCCTATGTAAAAAATGAGGAAATCTCCGGAAGAAACCATAAAATTGATGCCTAATAATGAAGCAAAAATCAGTATAAAAAATTCTGCAGAAAAATCATTAGGCAATAATTTTTGCTTAATCCATTCAACAGATTGTAACAGGATGACCATAACCCCAAAGGCTAAACTTGCTTTGAAAAAATTGACCAACGGATAGGCTTTAAAACTTCCACCAAACAAACTTCCGGTACCCATAGAGAAAAAAGATTGAAGGGTATATCCTGCAAATAACAACAGTCCCAAATATATCAATCCTTTTTTATTTTTAGGCGACCACAAGACCTCGGCTATAAGCAAAATAAGCAGTATGCCCGTCAGTACGATTTCGTCCCTCATTAACATAAAAGTATCTAAATTCATTTCTTATATTTTTTATAATTTATAAAAACCAAAAGGTTTCTTAATATCATTTGTTAGATTAAAGGTTTGATAAAATTATCGACACTTTCTTCGATAAATTGTAACCACCAGAAAGGCAAAGTACCTATCAAAGTCATGAAAACAACCAAAATAGCAATGGCGGTTTTTTCATACCAAAACGCTCTAGGCAAATTGGTGTAAATTTTTGTAACCGGTCCAAAAAGCATTCTACCTGTCAAACGCAACATATAAACAGCCGTTACGACAATAGAAGTTACCGCTAATACGGTTAAAGCTTGTTTATACAAATCATGATTGGAAAAACCTCCTACAAAAATGGTCATCTCTGAGACAAATCCGCTAAATCCGGGCAAACCCAAATTTGCCAAGGCAGCAATCACATAACCAACACCCAGAAATGGTACAATCCGCATCATTCCCCTCATTTTAGTAATATCTCGAACATGTGTTCTACCATAAATCATCCCGATTAATGCAAAGAATAAAGCTGTTATAAATCCATGTGAAAGCGTTTGAAGCATCGCCCCGTTCCATGCTGTTTTGTTAATCATGAGAAGCGCAAAAAGCACCAATCCTAAATGACTTACAGATGAATAGGCATTAATATATTTTAAATCCGTTTGTTGTATTGCCGAAAGTGCACCGTAAGTAACACCGGTAACCGCAAGAATTAAAAAGAAATCTTGCCAAAACAAAGCACCTGCCGGCATTAAAAACATCGCAAAACGAAAAATACCATAACCGCCTAATTTCATCAAAACACCGGCGTGAAGCATTGAAACGGCTGTTGGTGCTGAAGCGTGACCATCAGGAGACCAAGTATGGAAAGGAAACAAAGCACCAATCGTTCCAAAGCCGATAAATGCCAATGGAAAAAATATTTTTTGTGCATCAAAAGGCATTTGTCGTTGTGATAATTCCAAAATATCAAAAGTTGGTGTTTGCCCGTTCATACCACTATAAAAATAAATACCAAATAAAGCAACCAATAACAAGGCAGAAGCGCCCATCAACATCAAGGTTAACTTCATAGCAGCGTATTCACGAGGTCCACTACCCCAAATACCGATTAATAGATACATCGGAATAACAGCAATTTCGTAAAAAACAAACATGGTAAATAAATCCAACGAAATGAAAAATCCATAAACACCGGATGCCAATACAATGAGTGATATAAAAAATTCTTTTGGTAAATAATCTATTTTCCAAGAAACAAAGATACCGGCAATAACAATCAAGGTTGTCAGTAAAATCATTAAGACGGAAATGCCATCTACGCCAATGTGATAATGTGCATTAAATTCGGCAAACCAAGGAATATTCCTAGTAAACAGCATAATGGAGTGATCACCTCCATTTCTTACGGCCATATATTTTACAATTAAATTCACCGACATAGCCAATTGCACCAACATGCCCACCAGTGCGATTATTCTTGCACGCTTTAAGTCTTTGGCAAAGAAAACCATTGCCAAAACAATTAAAACCGGTACTACTACAAATAAAGATAATATATCCATTTTCTAAAAAATTTTATTCATTTATAAGGACATTAAAAATCCCAATTATTGACTTATTTAAAATATACAACTAACATAATGATACCAATTACACCACCGATAAAATACATAGCGTAATCTTGCAAACGACCTGATTGTAATCCTTTGGTTTTATCCGAAAGTTTTTCCATCGTTAAACCAATTAAATTCATAAAGCCATCTATTACATTTCGGTCAAACCAAGCAATAGGTTTTGAAATTCTATCAAAAATAATTTTATGCGTAACAAAAATGTATAATTCGTCCATATAAAATTTGTCTTTTGCCCATTTATAACCGACCCCCATAGTTTTAGCAAGCTTTTGAGGATAATTTGTTTCTTTATAATACATTATATAAGCGATTCCGATACCAAAAAGTGCCATTAAAATAGAACCAATTACCAAGGGATCTCCAAAATCTATATGACTTTGAAACGGGATTCTGTCAGCTGTAACAAATTCGGAGAAAGGAATAAATCCTACCGTTGTTGCCAAAATAGCTAAAAATATCAATGCGAATGACATACTAAAGGGGGCATCATGTGGTGCGTGTTCGTATTCTTTCTTTTTATTAAAAAATATTCTAAAATATAATCTGAACATATAAAAAGCTGTCATACCGGCTACCAAGAATCCAATAAACCAAATAACTTTATTGTATTCATAAGCAGCTGTCAAGATTTCATCTTTACTAAAAAAGCCTGCAAAAGGAGGAATTCCGGATATAGCCAAAGCAGCTACCAAGAACGTAATACTGGTGATAGGCATATATTTGTGCAAACCACCCATTTTGTCCATAAAATTGCTATGAACAGCGTGAATAATAGCACCGGCTCCTAAGAATAACAATCCTTTGAACATGGCGTGCGTAAACAAGTGGAACATACCTGCCATATAACCCAAACCTTCGTGACCTTCGTATTTGGAAACACCAAGTGCCATCATCATATAGCCGATTTGCGACATGGTTGAGAAAGCCAATACTCGCTTGATATCTTCTTGTGTCAAAGCTATAATAGCTGCAAAAAGTGCCGAAAAAGTTCCGACTATGGCAACCAAGCCTAAGGCGTATCCATCTTCGATATGAAAATATAATGGGAACAATCTAGCCACCAAATAAACACCGGCAACAACCATAGTAGCGGCATGAATCAAGGCAGAAACAGGTGTCGGACCTTCCATAGCATCCGGCAACCAAATGTGTAACGGAAACATAGCCGATTTTCCCATACCACCTATATAAACCAACATAAGTGCCCAAGTAAACAAGGAAAGTCCCATAAAAGAATAAATCTGATTGTTGGCAATCATATGCCCAATCTTTTCAATCATTCCTTCGCTGTTCAAAGTTTGGAAATCGAAACTTTGCCCAAAATAACCAATCATTAAAATACCAATCAAGAAAAACATATCAGCAAATCGCGTTACGATAAATGCTTTTTTACTGGCAGCAACGGCCGAGGGTGTTTCAAAATAGTAACCAATCAATAGGAAAGAGGAAACCCCTACCAACTCCCAAAAAACGTAAATTAAAAATAAATTGGAAGACAAAACTAATCCTAACATTGAGAATGTAAACAAGGACAAATAAGCATAAAATCTGCTAAAACCATTGTCTCCGTGCATATATCCCAAAGAGTAAATATGCACCATAAATGAAATCGTTGATACTACAATTAGCATCATTACCGAAATAGGATCGATTATTATACCTACGTCGATTGCCAATTTGTCTGTAAAATTAAGCCAAGCTTCTTTAATCATCACCCTAACGGCTTGGTACTTACCATCGACCAATCCGACTACAAAAAAGTATTTATAAGCCGTGTATAAAGACAAAATAAAGACCGTCGCCAAACTGGCAGTACCGATATAACCCGAAATAGGCTCCTTGATTTTTTTAGCAAAAAAACCTAGAAACAAAAAGGTCAATAGTGGAATAAGCGGGATGAGATATACATAATTAAATTCGTTCATGTCTATAATATTTTAGTACTTCAAAGTTTTAACTTCTTTGACATCAATGGTATTGGTCAATCTAAATAAATGTAAAATTATCGCGACAGCTAAAGCTGTTTCGGCCGCTGCCAATGCTATAATAAACAAGGAAAAAATTTGTCCTTGCAATATGGCAGGAGACAGATATTTATTGATACTTACAAAATTCACAGCTTCTGCATTAATCATCAATTCTAGAGACATCAACATTGCCATTAAATTGGTACGGGTCAAAAAACCATATACGCCAATAAAAAACAAAATAGTTGTCAGCGACATAATTTCTACTAGTGTAACTCCTTCAATCATAACTTAATATTTTTTTGTTGATCTACTAATTTTTTTGCTTTGGCAATTACAATAGCACCAATCATAACGGCTAGTAGCAAAACCGAAATAACCTCAAAGGGTAGGACAAACCCACCGGAATCATAGCTCAAAAGTTTTTCACCAACCTGATCTACTGTTGTAACTGATGCAACATTTTCCTTCTGAATGCCCGAATTGGTCACAATTGCATAAATAGCAGTAGCAGCTGTCGCAACGGTAACAATTATAGGTACGATTTTCCAAGTTGTTGGAATCGTTCTCAAAGGTCCTTCAATTTTGTCAGTCATCATAATGGCATAAATCAAAATAACCATAATACCACCGACATAAACCGACAACTGTACGGCACCCATAAAGTTATATTCCAATAGGAAATATATGCCGGAAATAGATAAAAGCACAAACAATAAGTAGATGGCTGCTCTATATAACTTTTTTGTAGTTACACTCAAAAGTGCAAAAACAACAATAAAAATTGCCAATAAGTAAAATATAATTCTTTCCATAATTTTTTTATTCTTCTACACCCGTCATTAATTTTGATCCGGGATGGTTTAATACTTTGGTTAATTGACTACGGTCAAAAGTAGCATTATGAAAGTTTGTCGACCACATAATCGCATTGGTTGGACAAGCTTGAATACACAAATTGCACATTGTACACATACCCAAATGATAGATATGTTTGTCAATGACCTTAACTTTTTTTCCGGTTTCTTCATTTAGCACCCTGTCCCAGATAATTTCAATCGTTCCGTTTGGACAAGCAATTTCACAAGCCTGACAACCGGTACAACGGTGTTCGTTGTTTTCATTGTGCCACATTACAACTTCACCCTTAAATCTTTCAGCTACCACAGCCGGTTCTTCGGGGTATTGACGTGTAATTGTATATTTTCGTCCAATAATTGATGGGAAAAAATAGCCTCCGGTAATTTTCATACCGGTTAGCAAAGACCTAATACCGCCAAAAATATCTCCAAAATAACTCATAAATCAAATTTTAAAAAACTAAATGATAATAAACCAAAACTGCCATTAAGATAATATTTACCAAACCGATAGGCAGTAGATATTTCCATTCCAAAGTTAAGAGCTGATCGATTCGCAAACGTGGAAAAGTCCAACGGAACCACATCAGCAAGAAAATCATCAATCCTACTTTAATAAAAAACCAAATAAAACCCCACAGCCAAGGCATTCCCAAACCGTCGGTAATACCAAAAGGCGCCAACCAACCGCCTAAAAACAAGGTAACGCCTACGGCAGAGATAATAAACATATTGATAAATTCTGCCAAGAAAAACCAAGCAAAACCCATCCCTGAATATTCGGTGTGATAACCGGCACCCAATTCCGCTTCGCCTTCGGGCAAGTCAAAAGGTGTACGATTGGATTCTGCGGTTCCTGCAATCACAAAAATCACAAAGGCTATCAGAGCCGGAATATGACCGCGCCATAAAAACCAACCTGCTTGTTGTTGATGAATAATTTCCGACAGTTGTAAAGAGCCCGCCATTAAGACAATGGTCAAAATAGCCAAGCCCGACGATAGTTCATAACTAATCATTTGCAAGCCACTACGCATACCGCCTAATACACCATATTTGTTGTTACTTCCCCAGCCACCTATCAGCAAGCCAAGAATACCCACCGACGAAACCGCTGAGATAAAAAACACCCCAATATTAATATCGTAAGCCGCTATACCATTGGAAAACGGAATAACCGATAAAGAAATGAGTGCGGCTACAATAACCAGATAATAGGCTGTGTGGTAAAGTAATTTATCTTTTCGATCCGTACCAAATATTTCTTTTGATAATAATTTGAGCGCATCGGCAATGGTTTGCATAAGCCCCCAAGGCCCTACTCTATTGGGGCCAAGACGCAATTGAAAAAAAGCAGCCACCCTTCGCTCTAAGTAAACCAAATATAAACCGGCAAGGGCAAAGAATATCAAATAAACAATGGCAATTAATACATAAGCCAATATTTGACCGCCCATACCCCAACCTATCGTATCGGAAAAATAGGCAATAAATTGAGAAAAATAATTTGTAGTATTTGTTAATATCATTATGCTATTTTTTTATCTGTCAATATCGGGAATTACAAAATCCATAGTTGCAGAGATGGCTATCAAATCGCCTAACAATTGATTTTTTCCGATCTCCATCAAAGTATTTAAGTTAGAAAAACCGGGCGAACGGAATTTTACTCGATAAGGGTTTTTCTTTCCGTCACTAACAATGTACACACCAAAATCACCACGAGCGGTTTCTACGCGTTGTAAAAATTCGCCTTTGGGCAACTTAATCAATGCTTTTGTTTTGGCTTGAATACCATCATCGGGAATGTTATCGATAAGTTGTTCTATAATATGTAAAGACTCATACATTTCTTTCATTCTAACATTGTATCGCGCCAAGTTATCGCCTTCTTGGTATAAAATTTCTTTAAAATCAACTTTACTCAAAGCACTGTAAGGTTCAATAATTCTTCTATCACAAGAAACGCCTGAACCACGAGCTACAGGTCCTGATGCACCTAGAGAAATGGCGTCTTGTGCAGATAAAAAACCTACATTTTTCATCCTTTTTTGGAAAATAATATTTCCGGTAAGCAATTCGTCATATTTGGGAATAACACTGCGTAAATGCGGAATAAATTCCTTTACTCTATTAACAAAATTGGGGTGCAAATCAAACATCACGCCACCGGGTGTGCTGTAACTCATCGTCAATCTGGCACCACAGGTTTCTTCCATGATGTCGTTGATCATCTCTCTGTCGCGAAACGCATACATAAAAGTAGTCAGTGCGCCTACATCCATACCCATAACGCCCCACCACAAAAGATGCGAAGCGATACGGGTCAATTCGCCCATAATCGTACGGATAACTTTGACACGTTCAGGGACTTCTATCTGCATAGCTTGCTCAATTGCCAAAGCAACCGCCTCATTGTTCATATGTGAAGACAAATAATCCAAACGATCCGTAAGATGGATAATTTGTTTATAACCTTCGTGCTCACATTGTTTTTCAATAGATCTGTGGATATATCCCAAATCGGGCTCAATGTTTTTAACCATCTCACCATCCATTGTTAAAATCAATCTCAAAACCCCATGCGCCGCCGGGTGTTGCGGACCCATATTTATAAAATATTCCTGCGACTTTAAATCGGCCGAATTATATATTACTTGTTCCATAATTTATCGAATAATCATTTTTGTTTCATCCATCCAATCTTTACGCATCGGATGTCCTTCCCAGTCATCGGTAAGCATTATGCGTTTCATAACCGAATGTCCCTTGAAATTAATACCAAATAAATCAAAAATCTCGCGCTCGTGCAAGTGGGCTGTTTTCCAAATTTTTTCCAAAGTTTCAATTTCGGGATTTTCTCTGTCCGGAAACAATACTTTTACCACGACCATTTCGTGTGTATTTGTGTTTTCCAAATGATTTGTAATACCCAAGTCTTTTCCCCAATCCATTCCGGTCATTGAAAAAAGATAATCAAAACCAAATTCATCGCGAAGTAGTTGCATCAATGACAAATAATCTTCTTGCGGAATCGTCATTGTCAACAATTCTAAATCTTCTGCAAATTCAATGTTTGGAAATTTATTTGATAGTTTATTTTTCATGTGTTTATATTTTTATTTTTTTATTGGTAACACATGGAACCACCATAATCATATCTTTGTGTGTAAAGGGAATTATACATAGTGGTTTCATAATAGTAGTATTCTAATTTTTCAACTGTGCTTATCTAATTTAAAAATATTATAAACCTTCATCAAAACCAACAATAGGATTTTTCTTGGTTTTCATTTTTTCGGTTTTAATTTTCTTTTGCAAAAGCATCATTCCGTCTAGTAATGCTTCTGGACGCGGTGGGCAACCCGGTACATAAATATCTACCGGTATCACATGGTCGGCACCTTTGACAACCGAATAAGTGTTGTAATAAAATGGACCACCCGAAATGGCACAAGCACCCATAGCCAAAACATATTTAGGCTCGGACATTTGATCATACAATCTTCTTAAAACCGGAGCCATTTTCATCGTAATGGTCCCTGCAATAATAATGACGTCTGCTTGACGGGGTGAAGGGCGCGCCACTTCAAAACCAAAACGTGACCAATCGTGTCGTGCAGCACCCGTTTGCATCATTTCAATAGCACAACAACTGGTGCCGAAATACAAAGGCCAAAGGGAATTAGATCGTCCCCAGTTGATAACATCGTCCAGTTTACTAATCAAAATATTACCACCATTTCCGGCAGGAATAATCTGTCCCGGAAAATCGTTTACAATTGGCGAATTGGTATATGGTTTTTCAGGTGAATCGCCTATCCAATTTATTTTTTTATCGTTTACATCCATTTCAAAGCTCTTTTTTTCAATGCATAAATAAGTCCTAAACCTAAAATAACCAAAAAGATGATGATATCGACCAATGCCACAGCGCCCATCTTCTTAAAAACAACTGACCAAGGCACTAAAAATACAATCTCAACATCAAAGATTAAAAAAACCAAAGCAAAGAGGTAATATCCAATCTTGAATCTAATCCAAGTTGGTCCTATCGTCTCAACCCCACATTCGTAAGGCTCCCTCTTGCTCGGATTGTCTGATTTTTGCGAAATTAAATCTGATAAGTAATTAGCAATCAGGATTAAACCAACTCCTGCTAATAAAAATACTAATATGGCTACTTTTCCCATGTTCTTTTTTTATATAGAAATGTATTATTTGTTACAAATAAAATTTTTTTTTTCAAAATCTGACAAATTTAATAAAAAAAAACAAATTATTTATTGACTTTTATTCTAAATCAACTCATTTATCATATTAATAAGTGTATTTACATATTAAACCGTATAAAAATATGATTGTAATTTTTATAACCGAATGATTTTGTTAAATACATAAAAGTTTAAGAAAATTTTTATGCATCAAAATTAAGCTCTTTAAAACTCACTAAAAAAAACTTAGCACTTGCAAAACAGAATCATTTTTTCTAATATAATTTTACTACTTTTGTCGTGATTTATGAAAATAAAATTATTACTTCCCGTCTTCCTTTTACTTATAATTGCCAACAGTTGTCAGCAAAATAAAAAATCTTCTAACCACAAATATTATTTGGAAGGAAATGCCTTAGGCACCACCTATCATATTACCGCTATTTCTGACCATAATAATGTACAGATTAGCAACAAAAATGTCGATAGTGTCATCACTGCTATCAACAATTCACTTTCGACCTATCAAGACAACTCGCTTATCTCAAAAATAAACAAAGGACAAGTTTTAAAAGTTGACCAACAGTTTAAAGATGTTTACAATGCCGCACGCGAAATTTACATAGAGACAGGTGGAAGGTTTGATCCGACTATTGGTATTTTGGTCAACGCTTGGGGATTTGGCCCCGGAAAAAAATTGCCAAATTTAGAAAAAGATAGCAGCATTGTCGATTCGCTAAAAAAATATGTAGGCTATAATCTGATAAAAATTGATGAACACGGTTTTCTTAAAAAAAAATACCCACAATCTTATATCGATTACAATTCGATTGCTAAAGGTTATGCCATAGACCGATTGGGTAAAATGTTATCCGATAATGGCTTTAAAAACTATTTAGTGGAAGTTGGTGGCGAAGTACTTGCAAAAGGAAAAAATATTATAAAAAAAAGAGATTGGCTGGTAGCAATTGACAATCCTAACCAAACAGCTCAGCAAAAATTCATCTCTAAAATAGCTCTAAAAAATCAGGCGATGGCAACATCCGGAAACTATCGAAAATTCTATATTGATAAAAAAACCGGACAAAAATATGTTCATACGCTTGATGGCAAAACCGGTTATCCGGTACAAAGCAATCTTTTAAGCGCTTCGGTAATAGCAAAGAACTGTACCATGGCAGATGGTTATGCCACGGCATTTATGGTATTGGGCTTTGAAAAAACTAAAATTTTTCTGAAGCAACATCCCGAACTCCAAGTTGTGTTAATTTACAGCGATAAAAATGGAAAAATCAATATTTATCATAGCAAGCAAATCATTTTGTTGGATTAATACTAATCTGCTATCAAGATTATGTTTTAGAAAATATTATATAATAAATTTTTTGCAAAATTTTCTATTTCTTTTATTCACAGCATACGGATGCCGTACACTGTACCGCATAGACATTTTGCCCTACACTATGTACAGACATTGCTGCCTGTAGAGACGTTGCGCCGCAACGTCTCTACACCTCACACAACAAATAGATGCCATTTCCTCGTACAGACGCAATGCATTGCATCTCTACACACACGCATATGCACACCGTACAGACGCCCAAATTGGGCGTCTCTACACAATCATTCACAATATTTTTTTAATTTCAAAAAAATAAGTATCTTTAAATTTTCAAATTAATATCTTATACTAAACTGTTGCCAAGATGATGAATATAAAGCGTTTCTTTTTCCTTTGCTTTTCATTAAGAAATCATTCCGTAGCTACGGCTATGCAAGAATTTTTTAACATCAATCAAAGAAAAAATAATTCATTTTCTAAAGTAGCATCTTGGTAGCAGTTTAGTATTTAAAAAAAACAGCTTATGAAAAACAATACTTTTTTTACCGGCTTGATACTTCTTATGGTAAGTATTTTTGCCCAAGAAACAATGGCACAACCCGCCAATGATGCTTGTTCGGCAGCTACGTCGATTACCAGTAACGCCACTTGTGTTTATACCAATGGAACCGTTGATGGCGCCACCGCTACACCGGGTTTAGCACAAGGATCTTGCGATGCATATAGCGGCTCTTATGCAGGTGAAGACGTCTGGTACACCTTTGTACCGCAATATGCAACCAATACGGTTAAAGTTGATGGCAGCTCATCTATCGACCCCGTTTTGGTTATTTACACCGGTTCTTGTGGAAACTTTACAGAGTTTGATTGTAACGACACCTCCGGAAACAGCCATGCAACTATTAATAACGCAAACTTTGTAGTGGGACAAACCTACTATATAAGGGTTTATGACTATGGCTCAATGCCCCCGTCAGATGGCACTTTTCAGATTTGTATCACACACAATGCAAGTGGTGGAAATGTGGATTTAGAATACGAAAGTCATATCACACTAGATGGCATCAGTGGACATGGTTCAGGAGATGCTGATGGCGCTGCAGAACCCGGAGAACAAATCGAATTGCCCATCAATATTAGAAATAACGGCACCAATACGGCACACAATATATCGGGAACTTTATCGACAACCGATTCGGATATCACCATAAATGCAGGCACATTCTCTATGGGAGATTTAAACCCAAATACAACTGCGATTGCCAATGGTATTTTATTTTCTATTTCAGCGGCTGCTATAGAAAAAGATGTGATTATGAACCTAACCATCAACTGTGACGAAGGTAGTTTTAACGACTCTTTCTTGTTCCACATCAACGATGGTAATATCAGTCTGCATAAAGTTGATCAACTCATTAGAGATGGCAACGGTGGAGGTGTAGGCAATAGCAACGGACGATTAGATCCGGGTGAAGATATTATGCTAGAGATAAAAATTCATAATAGCGGTGCATCCATTGCGCATAATACTACTTCAACACTCTCAACTTTAGACTCCGACATCAATATTACCAATGCAAGCGTAAATCTTGGTGATGTTGGTGCAAACAGCGATGTTTGGGCACAAAGTTTCGGTTTTAGTATTTATGCAAATACCCCCGAAAAAGATGTCGTGTTTACTTTGGCAACCACATCGGATGAAGGAAGTTGGGTAGATACTTTTGTCATGCATGTCAATCAAGCTACTGCCGTAGAAAAACTGCAAAAAGATGAAGTGAATATTTATCCAAATCCTACCAAAGATTATTTAAACATCAGCCTTGAAAATGATGCTGAAATTGAAAGTGTTGAAATATTTAATATGAACGGGCAAAAGGTTCTTAATGGCGCATTTGAACAAAATATTGATGTTTCTAACTTAAGAAGTGGCTTGTATATTTTGAAATTAATCGGTGCGAAAAAGATTGGCACTTTTAGATTTATAAAAGAATAAAGACTTCTAAATTTCAAACAAAAAGTAAAACGCCTGTTAGAAATTCTAACAGGCGTTTATCATTATAATACTATTTATACTTATGCCTCACCGGCAGGGCCAAAATTAATAGGCGGCTGTCCGGATGTTTCGTAATCTTTGATAGGTCCATGAACACTTTCAAAGCGTTTTACATTATCGTTTAAGGCACGAACCAATCGCTTGGCATGCTGTGGTGTCAGGATGATTCTAGACTTCACTTTTGCCTTTGGAACGCCCGGCATAATGTTAACAAAATCAACGATGAATTCGGAAACAGAATGGTTGATAATAGCCAAATTGGAATATATTCCATCAGCTACTTCATCTGTAAGTTCAATATTGATTTGTTGTTGTTTTTGTTCTTTCATTTTTCGATTTTTTAATTAATCTACAATGCTATTTTGAATTTTATCAATGATCATTTCTTCGATATCTTCTTTTTCGGAAACCAAAACATTTTCATATTCTTTTAAGCCGGTTCCGGCAGGAATTTTTCTGCCCACAATCACGTTTTCTTTCAATCCTTCCAAACTATCCACTTTACCTCTGATAGCGGCTTCGTTCAAGACTTTTGTCGTTTCTTGGAAAGAAGCTGCAGAAATAAATGATTTGGTCTGCAACGATGCTCGTGTGATACCTTGCAATACAGGCGAAGCTGTTGCCGGAATAACATCACGTGCTACTACCAATTTCTTATCTTGGCGTCTTAACATTGAATTCTCTTCTCTCAACTGACGTGGTGTAACCAACTGACCGGCTTTCAGCACATCTGAATCGCCTTGATCTTCAATCACTTTCATGGAAGAAATTTGATCATTTTCTTCAATAAAATCTAGTTTATGAACCAATTCACTCGGCAAGAATGTTGTATCACCGGATTCTTCGACAATAACTTTTTGCATCATCTGTCTTACCACTACTTCAAAGTGCTTGTCGTTAATTTTTACGCCTTGTAAACGATAAACCTCTTGAACCTCGTTCACCAAATACTGTTGAACAGCAGAGGGTCCTTTAATTTTCAAGATATCATTAGGCGTAATAGCACCATCAGACAAAGGCGTACCTGCTTTGATAAAATCGTTTTCTTGCACCAAAATTTGATTAGACAATTTAATCAAATACTTTTTAATCTCTCCTGATTTGGCTGTAACGATAATCTCTCTATTACCACGCTTGATCTTTCCAAACGATACAATACCGTCAATCTCGGAAACAACTGCAGGATTTGAAGGATTACGTGCTTCAAACAGCTCGGTAACTCTAGGTAAACCACCGGTGATATCACCTGCTTTTACAGATTTACGCGGAATTTTTACCAAGTCCATACCTTGTTTTATCTTTTGTCCATCGCTTACAATCACACGCGCACCAAAAGGCAAGTTATATGTTCGCATCACTTCTCCCTTATTATCGACGATCTTCAAACTTGGGATTAATTTTCTGTTTTTACTTTCGGAAATAACAATTTCTTCACGGTTTGTTTGCTCATCTTTTTCAATTTGATAAGTCGTTCCTTGAATTAAGTTTTCATATTGGATTTTACCTGAAAATTCAGAAACAATAACGGAGTTCCAAGGATCCCATTCGGCAATAACCTCTCCTTTTTTGACTTTATCACCTGGTTTTTTATATAATTTGGAACCGTAAATCAATTGGTCATTACTTAAAACCTTATGAGATTTGTCTCCGACAATCTTAACTTCAGATGTTCTGGAAATAACAATATCGACATTATTTTCGTCGTCGTGAACCGTTTTTAGTTCGTCTATTTCAACAATACCATCAAACTTAGCCGTCATATTCGATTGTTCGGAAACGTTACCGGCAACCCCACCTTGGTGGAAAGTTCTCAAGGTCAACTGTGTACCGGGTTCACCAATTGATTGTGCGGCTACCACACCTACTGCTTCGCCTTTCTCAACCATATCACCGGTTGACAAGTTACGTCCGTAACACTTGGCACAAATACCGTGTTTGGCTTCACAAGTTAAAGGCGAGCGTACTTCAATCGTCTCAATAGTCGTATTGTTGATAATTTCGACAATTTCTTCGGTAATTTCTTCACCGGCAGGCAAAATAAGCTCTTGCGTTTCAGGATTGTATATGTCATCCAATACCACACGTCCCAATATTCTTTCTCCTAAAGTTTCTACAATCTCATTGTTTTTCTTAAGCGCAGAAACTTCAATCCCCCTTAAAGTACCACAGTCCTCTTCGCGAACCACAACGTCTTGGGAAACATCGACCAAACGTCTGGTTAAATATCCGGCATCGGCTGTTTTAAGAGCAGTATCCGCCAAACCTTTACGGGCACCGTGCGTTGATATAAAGTATTCCTGAATAGAAAGTCCTTCTTTAAAGTTTGAAAGAATTGGATTTTCGATAACTTCACCCCCACCTGCAGTAGATTTTTTGGGTTTTGCCATCAAACCACGCATACCGATAAGCTGACGTATCTGATCCTTAGAACCCCTTGCCCCGGAATCCAACATCATATATACCGAGTTAAATCCTTCTTTGTCATTGGTAATTCTATCCATCAAAAGTTCTGTTAATTGCGCATTGGCAGTGGTCCAAATATCAACAGTCTTGTTATATCTTTCTTTTTGGGAGATGAAACCGGCAGCATATTGCGCCTTGATATCATCAACCTGTTCTTGTGCTTTCGCTATTAATATTTTCTTTTCATCCGGCACCTTGATATTGCTTAAACCAAATGAAAGTCCGCCTTTAAAAGCATAATAGTATCCTAATCCTTTGATATCATCAAGGAATTTTGCAGTAGTTGGAACGTCTGTTCTTTTTAGAATATCAGAAATAATACCTCTTAATGAACCTTTGGTTAAAACCTTATTGATAAAAGGTACACCCACCGGTTTTAATTCATTAAATATGGTACGACCAACTGTTGTTTCAATGATATGCTCAAAAGCTTTTCCGTTTTCATCATAATCGGTGATTAAGACTTTTATCTGCGCATGAATATCAATTTTCCCTTCGTTTAAGGCAATTTTAACCTCTTCGGGAGAATAGAAAGTCATTCCTTCTCCTCTCACGTCATAAATTTTACCTGTTTTTTTGATTTTTGTGATATAATACAATCCCAAAACCATATCTTGTGAAGGTACCGTTACCGGTGAACCGTTAGCCGGATTTAGAATATTTTGCGATGCCAACATCAACAATTGAGATTCTAAAACAGCTTGAGGTCCTAATGGCAAGTGTACTGCCATCTGGTCACCATCAAAATCCGCATTAAATGCCGTACAAACCAAAGGGTGCAATCGGATAGCTTTTCCTTCAATCAATTTGGGTTGAAATGCTTGAATACCCAATCTATGCAAAGTAGGCGCACGGTTGAGCAATACAGGATGTCCTTTCAAAACATTTTCTAATATATCCCATACGATAGGATCTTTTCTATCGATAATTTTTTTAGCTGATTTTACGGTTTTTACAATTCCCCTTTCAATAAGTTTTCTTATCACAAAAGGTTTGTATAGCTCAGCAGCCATATCTTTTGGAATTCCTGCCTCATATAATTTAAGGTTAGGCCCTACAACAATAACAGAACGTGCGGAATAATCCACCCTTTTACCAAGCAAATTTTGACGAAAACGTCCTTGTTTACCTTTTAATGAATCGGAAAGCGATTTTAAAGGTCTGTTTGATTCCGTTTTTACAGCGGATGATTTACGTGTATTGTCAAATAATGAATCAACTGATTCCTGCAACATACGTTTTTCATTACGCAAAATTACCTCCGGTGCTTTAATATCCATCAACCTTTTTAATCGATTGTTACGGATGATCACACGTCGGTATAAATCGTTTAAGTCTGAAGTGGCAAAACGACCGCCATCCAAAGGCACCAATGGACGCAATTCGGGTGGAATAACCGGAATAATGTTCATTACCATCCATTCTGGTTTATTACCTTCCGGTCTGGTTTCGTTGGCTTTACGGAAAGCTTCTACTACTTGCAAACGTTTTAAAGCTTCGGTTTTTCTTTGTTTAGAAGTTTCATGATTGGCTTTATGACGCAATTCGTAAGAAAGTTCATTCAAGTCAATACTACTCAACAAATCTTTAATAGCTTCACCACCCATTTTGGCGATAAATTTATTAGGATCCGAATCCTCTAAATAATCGTTGTCTTGGGGTAGTTTTTCTAAAATGTCTTGGTATTCTTCTTCCGTTAGGAATTGCATTTTTTGAATCGGATTGCCTTCTGCATCAACAGCCGGACCCGGATTGATTACTACGTATCTTTCATAGTACACAATCATCTCCAGTTTTTTTGTAGGCAAGCCTAACAAATAACCAATTTTGTTGGGGAGCGATCTAAAATACCAAATATGTACCACAGGAACGACCAGTTCAATATGACCTACACGTTCGCGTCGTACTTTTTTTTCGGTTACTTCAACCCCACATCTATCACAAACGATTCCTTTATAACGAATTCGTTTGTATTTACCACAAGCACACTCATAATCTTTGATGGGACCGAATATTCTTTCGCAGAACAAACCGTCTCTTTCGGGTTTATGTGTACGATAATTGATGGTTTCAGGCTTTAACACTTCACCTCTAGACGCTTTTTTGATGCGTTCGGGAGACGATAAAGCTATCGAAATCTTATCAAACTTAATGGTGGTATATTTATTATTTCTTTTAGCCATAATTACTAAATGTATTATTTTTTGTCTTTAATATTCTCTAAAACGTCTTTGCCTTTAAGATCTTCCAGTCTTACATCAAGACCCAATCCTTTTAATTCGTGCATTAAAACGTTGAATGATTCAGGAATACCTGATTCGGGCATCACTTCACCTTTTACGATAGATTCATAAGCTTTGGCTCTTCCCATTACATCATCAGATTTAATGGTCAGCATTTCTTGAAGCGTATGCGAAGCGCCGTAAGCCTCAAGTGCCCAGACTTCCATTTCTCCCAAACGTTGTCCCCCAAATTGGGCTTTACCACCTAATGGTTGTTGCGTAATCAAGGAGTAAGGTCCGATAGAACGCGCATGCATCTTATCATCGATCATGTGTCCCAATTTCAACATATAAATTACGCCTACGGTTGCCGGTTGGTCAAAACGTTCACCGGTACCGCCATCATATAGATAGGTTTCACCAAATTCAGGAATGCCTGCAGCCTCACTTTCAGCAATTACATCATCTTCAGAGGCACCATCAAAAATAGGTGTGGCAAACTTTTTGCCGGTTTTTAGACCGACCCAACCCAATACGGTTTCATAAATCTGACCGATATTCATACGAGAGGGCACCCCTAGCGGGTTCAATACGATATCAACCGGTGTACCGTCTTCCATAAACGGCATATCTTCACGACGAACAATATTGGCAACAATACCTTTGTTTCCGTGACGTCCTGCCATTTTATCTCCTACTTTTAACTTACGTTTTTGTACGATAAATACTTTGGCTAACTTCAAAATTCCGGGAGGTAATTCATCCCCAACACTTATCGCAAATTTTTCTCTACGAAGATTTCCCTTAAGTTGATTTAATCTTATTTTATAATTATTGACCAACTCGGAAATTAGGCTATTGATATGTTTATCAGTTGTCCAAGTTCCTTGTGTCAAATGCTCGAAATCATAAACTGTGTTTAATAATTTTAAGGTAAATTTCTTTCCTTTGGGGAAGATATCTTTTCCTAAATCATTTTTAACCCCTTGTGCTGTTTTTCCATTTACCAACTGGAATAATTTTTCGATAAGTTTCAACCTTAAGGCTTCATACTTTGTTTCAAAATCTTTTTCAAGTTCGTCAATTCTTACTTTATCTTGAGCCGTTTTTCTTCTATCTTTAATAGATCTCGTAAAGAGTTTTTTATCAATCACAACTCCTCGTAAAGAAGGAGATGCTTTTAGAGATGCATCTTTTACATCACCGGCTTTATCACCGAAAATAGCACGTAAAAGTTTCTCTTCTGGTGTCGGATCGGATTCACCTTTTGGCGTTACCTTACCAATTAGAATGTCACCGGGTTTTACTTCAGCGCCAATTCGAATCATACCGTTTTCATCCAAATCTTTGGTCGCTTCTTCGCTAACATTTGGTATGTCATTGGTTAATTCTTCTTGACCTAATTTGGTATCTCTAACTTCTAAAGCATGTTCAACGATATGCAAAGATGTGAAGTAATCATTTCTGACAACGTCTTCCGAGATAACGATAGCATCCTCAAAGTTATAACCTTGCCAAGGCATAAAAGCTACTTGCAAGTTACGCCCCAAAGCCAATTCTCCTTTATCGGTTGCATAACCCTCGGTAAGCACTTGTCCTTTGGTTACCCTGTCACCTTTTTTAACAATCGGTGTTAAATTAATGGTTGTGTTTTGGTTGGTTTTACGGAATTTTACCAAGTAATAGGTTTTTTCATCGATATCAAAACTAACCAATCTTTCCTCGTCGGTACGATCATACTTAATGACGATTTTTTTAGCATCGACATAGGTTACAACGCCTTCACCTTCGGCATTGATCAAGATACGAGAATCTTGTACCAAGGTTTTTTCCAAACCAGTTCCCACAATAGGCGCTTGCGGTGTCAATAACGGAACTGCCTGACGCATCATGTTTGATCCCATCAATGAACGGTTGGCATCATTGTGTTCCAAGAATGGAATTAAGGAAGCGGAAACCGATGCAATCTGATTGGGTGCAATATCCATATAGTTTACTTCTTGTTTGTTAACTACAGGGAAATCGCCTTCTTCTCTTGCGACAAGGTGATCCGGAATAATATTGCCGGCATCATCGATATGCGTTTCAGCTTGGGCAATTTTCATGCCTTCTTCTTCTTCCGCTGTTAGATAAACGATAGGTTTGTTATATTGAACCTGTGTTTCTTCTACCGTTCTATAAGGTGTTTCTATAAAACCCATATCATTTATTTTAGCATATACCGCCAAAGATGATATCAACCCGATATTGGGTCCTTCAGGTGTTTCAATAGGACATAAACGCCCGTAATGTGTATAATGAACATCACGCACCTCAAAACCAGCTCTTTCTCTTGAAAGTCCTCCCGGTCCTAGTGCGGACAATCTACGTTTGTGTGTAATCTCAGACAATGGATTGGTTTGATCCATAAACTGAGAAAGCTGATTGGTACCAAAGAATGATTTGATAACAGATGACAAAGTTTTTGCATTGATAAGGTCAATGGGGGTAAAAACTTCATTATCTCTTACGTTCATACGTTCGCGAATGGTACGAACCATACGCGCCAATCCAACGCCAAACTGTTGTGACAATTGCTCTCCAACTGTTTTGACACGTCTGTTTGACAAGTGATCGATATCATCTACTTCCGTTTTGGAGTTAATTAATTCAATCAATTGTTTGGTAATGATGATAATATCTTCACGCGTTAAGACTTGTACGTCGAGCGATGTATCAAGGTTTAATTTTTTATTGATTCTATAACGTCCTACTTCACCCAAACTATAACGTTGGTCAGAGAAGAACAATTTATCGATAATACCTCTGGCGGTTTCTTCATCCGGTGGCTCGGCATTACGAAGTAATCTATAAATATATTCAACGGCTTCTTTTTCAGAATTGGTTGAATCTTTTTGTAATGTATGGTAAATAATTGCGAAATCCGATTGAGAAATATCTTCTTTGTGTAACAAAATTGTTTTAGAACCGGATTCTAATATTTCGGGAATATGTTCTTTTTCGATAACGGTATCGCGATCGAGGATAATTTCGTTTCTTTCGATGGAAACCACTTCACCGGTATCTTCATCGACAAAATCTTCGTGCCAAGTTTTTAGTAATCTGGCAGCTAATTTTCGGCCAACATTCTTTTTTAAACCGGTTTTTGAAACCTTAACTTCATCTGCAAGGTCAAAAATTTCGAGAATATCTTTATCACGCTCATAACCAATGGCACGCAACAAAGTCGTAATAGGCAATTTTTTCTTTCTATCGATATATGCATACATCACATTGTTAATATCGGTAGCAAATTCGATCCAAGAACCTTTAAAAGGAATAATTCTGGCGGAATATAATTTAGTACCGTTTGTATGCACGGATTGTCCAAAGAACACACCCGGTGAACGATGTAATTGAGAGACGATGACCCTTTCGGCACCATTAATAACAAAAGTACCACGTGGTGTCATGTAGGGAATATTACCTAAATAAACATCTTGTACTACTGTTTCAAACTCTTCGTGTTCGGGATCGTTACATTCAAGTTTTAGTCTGGCTTTTAGCGGAACGCTATATGTAAGACCTCTTTCGATACATTCGTGAATAGAGTAACGAGGCGGATCGACAAAATAATCTAGGAAAGACAATTCGAATTGGTTTCTGGTATCAGAAACGGGAAAATTATCTTGAAAAGTTTTGTAGAGTCCTTCAACATTTCTGTTTTCGGGTTTTGTTTCTAATTGAAAAAAGTCTTGAAATGATTTTAATTGAATAGCCAGCAAATCGGGATATTCGGGGATATTTTTAACAGAAGAAAAATTGATTCTTTTGTTTTGATTCCCTTTTACGAGTAAGTCATTTGTTGAATTTGTCATATTTGTAGGACAAAATTAAGGGTTAAATAATATTTCAAGTGACTGAAAATCAGTCGATAAGGTGCGTTGCATATTTTATATGCAAAATGGTTTAGGTCTATCCGCTTGTTAGCGGAAGACCTAAACCAATAAGGAATTTATGTAAGAACTACTTAAGTTCTACTTCAGCACCAGCTTCTTCTAGAGACTTTTTGATTCCTTCTGCTTCGTCTTTAGAAACACCTTCTTTAACAGGAGCGGGGGCGCCATCTACAACACCTTTAGCTTCTTTAAGTCCTAAACCGGTTAATTCTTTAACCAATTTAACTACTGCTAATTTAGATTGACCAGCTGCTTTTAAAATTACATCAAATTCTGTTTGTTCTTCTGCTGCTGCTTCACCGCCACCTGCGGGACCAGCTACTGCTACAGCTGCTGCTGCAGGCTCGATGCCGTATTCTTCTTTCATGATTTCGGCTAATTCGTTAACTTCTTTTACTGTAAGGTTAACTAATTGTTCTGCGAATGCTTTTAAATCTGCCATTTTTCTATCGTTTTTATTATTTAATTTATGATTTTTAATTTAGTAGTATTTATTCAGACTTCTCTGATAAGGTTTTTAGGATTCCTGCAAGTTTTCCGCCTCCAGATTTAAGAGCCGAAATAACGTTTTTAGCAGGCGATTGTAATAATCCAATCAATTCTCCTAACAATTCTTCTTTAGATTTAATTGCTACAAGTGTATCTAATTGATCATCTCCAACATATACTGATTCTTCAATCCAGGCACCTTTTAATATAGGTTTTTCAGATTTTTTTCTAAAGTCTTTGATGATTTTTGCAGGTTTATTTCCTACATCAGCCAACATTAATGCCGAGTTGCCGTGTAAGACATCTACCAATTCACCAAATTCTTTATTAGAATTATCCATTGCTTGTTTAAGCATGGTGTTTTTCACCACTTGTATATTCACATCGCTTCCGTAACAAGCACGTCGTAAATTGGAAGTGGTTTCAGCATTTAATCCTAAAATATCAACCAAATAAATTACTTCATTTTCGGACAATCTATCAGTAAGTTCTTGTATTAATTGAGCTTTTTGTTCTCTTGTTCTCATTTTTTAATTTTTTTGGCCTTCATTAATTTTTAGGGTCTACTTTGATACCCGGACTCATAGTTGAAGAAAGCCCGATACTTTTTACATAAGTACCTTTAGCAGCAGCCGGTTTCAATTTATGAATAGTTGAAAGCAACTCTTCTGCGTTTTCTTCAATTTTTTTAGCATCAAAAGACGCTTTCCCAATAGCAGCATGAATAATACCTGTTTTATCAACTTTAAAATCGATTTTACCGGCTTTTACTTCATTTACCGCTTTACCAATTTCCATGGTAACGGTACCTGTTTTGGGGTTAGGCATCAATCCTCTAGGCCCTAAAACACGACCTAAGGGACCTAATTTTCTCATAACACTTGGCATGGTAACGATGACATCAATGTCTGTCCAACCTTCTTTAATTTTATCCAAGTATTCATCTAATCCAACATAATCTGCACCGGCAGCTTTTGCTTCCTCTTCTTTGTCAGGCGTAACCAAAGCCAAGACTTTTAAATCTTTACCGGTACCATGAGGGAGCGTTACTACCCCTCTGACCATTTGGTTCGCTTTACGAGGGTCTACGCCCAATCTTACAGCAATATCAACCGAAGGGTCAAATTTAGTGGTCGAAATTTCTTTTACTAATTTGGCGGCTTCTGATAAAGAATATAATTTATTCTTATCTATTTTTGATAGTGCTTCTTTACGTTTTTTACTTAATTTTGCCATTTCTAAAATCTTTTTAATTAAAAGGATTCTCTCCTGCAATGGTTAATCCCATTGATCTTGCTGTACCAGCAACCATTTTCATAGCCGATTCAACGCTAAATGCATTTAAATCGGGCATCTTGTCTTCAGCGATTAGTTTTACTTGTTCCCAAGTAACACTTCCTACTTTTACACGGTTGGGTTCGCCTGATCCTTTTTTGATTTTAGCAGCTTCTAATAATTGCACTGCGGCAGGTGGCGTTTTCACGACGAAATCAAAAGATTTGTCCTTGTAAACATTAATTGCTACCGGAAGTACTTTACCTTGTTTGTCTTGTGTACGCGCATTAAATTGCTTACAAAACTCCATGATATTTACTCCAGCGGCACCTAATGCGGGTCCAACCGGTGGCGAAGGATTCGCTTGACCTCCCCGAATTTGTAGTTTAACTACTTTACCTATTTCTTTTGCCATTTTTAAATTGTTTTTTTGAAACTATTATTTTGGAAGCCTAATAGTTTTTATATATGTAACAGTTTATACTTTTTTAACTTGAAAATAACCCAATTCGAGTGGTGTTTTTCTTCCAAAAAACTTCACCATTACGGTTACTTTCTTTCTTTCTTTATTTACTTCTTCAATCACGCCGTCAAAACCTTTAAAGGGTCCGTCGGTTACATTAACATTATCCCCTACTTCGTAAGGAATTCTGATATTGTCATCATTCATAGCCATTTCGTCAATCTTACCTAAAAGTTTATTGACTTCGGCCTTACTAAGCGGCATAGGATCACCTCCTTTAACACCACTTAAAAAAAGCATAACACCCGGAATTGATTTAATCACATGCGGTAATTCTCCTGATAAATTTGCTTCGATATATATGTAACCCGGAAAGAGTGTTTTTTCTTTTTGAATACGTTTTCCATTACGTATTTGCACAACTTTTTCTGTAGGTACCAAAATATTTTCCACATAATCCTCCAAACCATTTCTTTGCACTTCGGATTCTATCATGTGTTTAATTTTGGCTTCTTTTGCGCCTACTACTTTAAGAACGTACCACTTTTTCACTTGATTGCTCATTAACTAGTTTTTGACTATGTTATAATAGTATTTTAATATCGTCCTAAAGATATAATCGACGAAGAATAAGAATATTGAGAATATGGCAGAAAATACAGAAACAACAATTGTCATTTTGTAAACTTCATCCCATTTGGGCCATACTACATGATTCATTAACTCATCGTATGCACCTTTTACATAATTAATAAAACCTTTAAACATATTATTCTATTTTGATTAAAAAAATTCAAATCGAATTAGCACGGGCAGAGAGACTCGAACTCCCGACACCTGGTTTTGGAGACCAGTGCTCTACCAACTGAGCTACGCCCGTAAATTATTTAAGACACTATATTCCAAACAACTGTAGGAAATGCAAGGTCTTTTTATAGAGAATTTGAAGCCCAAAAATGGGCTCCAAATCAGACTCTAATTTTATATTGTTTTAGACTTAGTCTAAAATTTCTGTAATTTGACCAGCACCAACTGTTCTACCTCCCTCACGGATTGCAAAACGTAAACCTTTGTTCAAGGCAATATTGTTGATCAATTCTACTTCGATGGTCAAGTTATCTCCAGGTAATACCATTTCTACACCTTCGGGCAAACGAATTTCTCCGGTGATGTCAGAAGTTCTCAAGAAAAATTGAGGACGGTAATTGTTGTGGAAAGGTGTGTGACGACCACCTTCTTCTTTTTTCAAGATATAAACTTCCGCTTTGAATTTTTTGTGAGGTGTAATGGTACCAGGTGCGGCAATAACCATACCTCTTTTGATATCATTTTTGTCTATACCTCTAAGTAATAAACCAACGTTATCACCAGCTTCACCTCTATCAAGGATTTTACGGAACATTTCAACTCCGGTTACAACAGAAGTCATTTTTTTATCACTGATACCAATGATTTCTACAGGATCACTTGTGTTGATAACACCGGTTTCAATTCTACCGGTTGCAACAGTACCACGACCTGTAATTGAGAATACATCTTCAACAGGCATCAAGAATGGTTTATCAGTATCTCTTTCAGGTTCAGGAATCCATTCGTCAACAGCATCCATTAACTCTTCAATTTTACCAACCCATTTTGCATCGCCTTCTAATCCACCTAAGGCAGAACCGGCAATAACAGGTGTATTGTCACCATCATATTCGTAGAAGCTTAATAGATCACGGATTTCCATATCTACCAATTCGATTAACTCTTCATCGTCAACCATATCTACTTTGTTCATGAATACAACAATTCTAGGCACACCTACTTGGCGCGCTAAAAGGATATGTTCACGAGTTTGAGGCATAGGTCCGTCAGTTGCAGCAACAACTAATATAGCGCCGTCCATTTGGGCAGCACCTGTAACCATGTTTTTAACGTAATCGGCGTGACCGGGACAATCTACGTGTGCATAGTGTCTTTTGTCAGTTTGATATTCAACGTGGGCAGTGTTAATGGTAATACCCCTTTCTTTTTCTTCAGGAGCATTATCAATAGCAGCAAAATCTTTGATCTCAGCAAGACCTTTTTCAGATAATACTTTTGTGATTGCAGCGGTCAATGTGGTTTTACCGTGGTCAACGTGACCAATAGTACCGATATTAACATGCGGTTTGGTTCTTTCGAATTTTTCTTTAGCCATAATACTAATTTTTAATCTTTATTTTTTTCTTTAATGTGCCTCCGTAGAGCCAATGACGGGAATTGAACCCGTGACCTCTTCCTTACCAAGGAAGCGCTCTACCCCTGAGCTACATCGGCCTTGAGTTGAGCGGGAGACGGGGTTCGAACCCGCGACATTCAGCTTGGAAGGCTGATGCTCTACCAGCTGAGCCACTCCCGCTGGTATTAATAGTAACTGTCAGAAAACACTCTAAAGCTAAAAATGTTTTTTATTGCAATCTTTTCAATTTTTTTTAATCGTCTGATGCTTAGCATCACTTCATAAAAAGAAATTTAAAATCTCACTAATAAAAATTCATTTTATAAAATTTGTCTGTTTTCTGACAGACACTATATTATCAAGGATATGTTTCCTTAATAATTGTGGTGAGGGAAGGATTCGAACCTCCGAAGCTTGCGCAGCAGATTTACAGTCTGCCCTCGTTGGCCACTTGAGTACCTCACCAGTAATTACTTTATTCAATATGTCAATTTCTATGAGCCGATGGAGGGACTCGAACCCACGACCTGCTGATTACAAATCAGCTGCTCTAGCCAGCTGAGCTACATCGGCTTATTCTCTCACTAACGGTTTGCAAAGTTAAAAACTTTATTCTTTTTAGCAAAAAAAATTTGACTTTTTTTTAATATTATTTTTTTGTCTTCAAAACCGGTGCAAATGTAATCATTTATTACCATAAATAAATGGTTATTATTTAAAAAAATACAGCAAATATTTGCTGTATTTTTTTACATATATATATAATGTATGAATTTATTTTTTTAACTTCTCTTTTTGTTTCTTTAACTGCCTTTTTAAAACATCAAAAGCTAAATCCATTGCTTTTTCAAATGTTTCTGCATCTCTGGAAACCACTACGGCATTTCTGGGAATATCGATTTTTACTTCAACAGTTTTGTTCTTTTCACCCTTATTATTCAACTTTAAATACACTTCCGCTTCAATTACCTTATCAAAAAAATTATCTAATTTATCTAATTTGGCTTGGATAAAATCGATTAATTTTTGATCGGCATCAAAATTTGTAGCTTGATAAATTGCTTTCATATCACTTCATTTTTAGTTAGACTTCTATTTCCGGCTCCTTGGATGAGCTTTTTTGTAAATATTTTTTAATTCTTGTATACCGCTATGCGTATAAACCTGTGTGGCTGCCAAACTGGTGTGTCCCAGCAATTCCTTAATGGCATTAAGGTCTGCACCGTTGTTTAGCAAATGTGTTGCAAAGGTATGTCGCAACATATGCGGACTTTTTTTATGTTTAATACTCACTCTACTAATGTACGAATTAATTAGTCTATACACAAGTTTTTCGTATATTTTTTTTCCTTTTTTTGTTAAAAATAAAAAATCCTCATCTTCTATCACCTCCAATTCATTTCTATAGGATAAATATTTATTGATAAAACCAATCGTATTCTCTAATAACGGAATTATTCGTTCCTTATTTCTCTTTCCTAATACTTTTAACTCTTTTTTGTGAAAATCGATCCCGGGTGGCGATAAATTTATCAATTCTGCCCGCCTAATACCGGTCGTATAAAAAACGGAGATGATGGCTCGGTCTCTTGCACCCTCAAAGTCCTCCGAAAACAATCTTTCATCAAATAAATTTTGCATTTCCGTTTCAGAAAAAGGTACGGAAATTTTCCTATGGATCTTCATGCCTGAAATACTTGCCAAGGGATTGATCTTCAGACTATCTGTCTTTTGTAAAAATTTATAAAAACTCTTGAGAGCGGCTATTTTTCTATTGATGGTTTTTTCGGAAAGGGATTTATCCGAAAGACCTGCAATCCACATGCGCACTTCTTTGGTAGAAATATTGGTGAAATTATTTTTTACAGCTATAGACTTTATAAATGCTTCAAAATCAGAAATGTCTCCTGCATAACTCTTAATGGTTAACAAAGAATAATTCCGTTCTTTCTGTAAATAATCTAAAAATTGTTTTTTAAGCATAAAAAAAGCCTTATAAAAACGAATTTACTCAATTCTTTTTTATAAGGCAAGTTTTTAACTAATAAATTTTCAAATATTAGTATTGATCTTCTAAATCACGTAGATGTTGGATATACTTTGCTTTGATAATTTGCGCTCTTCTTTTGACAGAAGGTTTTGTAAATTGTTTACGGTCTCTGATTTGACGCATCGTTTTGGTACGGTCAAATTTTCTTTTGAAACGCTTTAGCGCTCTATCAATAGCTTCTCCTTCTTTTACGGGTATGATCAACATAGTTTTACACCTCTTTTATATGGTTATACTTAAATTACGAATTGCAAATATATAATTTTTTTTTAACAAATCATTAAAAATCTGTTTATTGCGCTACAATCTCTACCCTTCTGTTTTTGGCGCGTCCTTTTTCGGTTGTATTACTAGCTATAGGAGCGGTTTGTCCATCGCCATAAGCTTTAAGTTGTGCGCCATCGATGCCATAATTACCGACCAAATAATCAACAACTGCTTTTGCTCTTTGAAGTGACAAAGTTAAATTGGCCTCAAAATCCCCCACATTATCTGTATGACCGACTATTAAATATTTTTTATCGGAGTGGGTTTTTAAATATGTAGCAATATTATTCAACACCTCTTTGGATTCTGGTTTTATAACAAACTTACCTGTATCAAAGTAAATGTGATGAATGGCAATATGTCCGTCTTCATTAATGTTTGATTCTAAATCCTTTACCGTTACCAACGCATTATCAAGCGCTTTGACTTCAATGGCATCAAAAGTAATCAACGGATAATCCCAATTGGCTATATACACCACGATGTAAACATCTTTTCCGTTCACTTTTTTCTTTGCCGACAGGTAAGTAAATTCACCCTCACGATAATTAGTGCTTAGCGATTTTTTATCACTTAGTGCATTTAAACCATTAAATTCTCCATTGTACAATTGCTCACTTAGGTTAACACCACAGTTGGTTTTGTCCAACTCCAATAAAATTTTAAAGCCATTATTTTTTAAAGCCGCTTCGTAACTTTTAAAAATTTCGAAAACGGAATGCTCCTTTGACACAGCATATTGTATGCGTGTTACAGCACCATCAATTTCATATTTATCTAATTTATGATCTTTTAAAGACAACATAAAATACCTGTCAAAGTTTTTGTGCTGATACCATTGGATAATAGAACCATCAAAACGCGACACCAATGGAAAATCCTTGCTGCCCGCAATGTCTTTTGTGCGTTGTGCCTGTAGATTTAAGGCAAAAAACATGAGTAAACTTGCTAAAATAAATCGTTTCATAACTATATCATTTTAATCTGCTTGTCTTATTTAAGATAGACAAACGAGGGTTATTATCTGCAAGTTAAAAAGATAATTACTCGAAAAAAAGAAAGAATTAAAGAAAAATAAGAATTCCTGACAAAAGGACTAAATTCCCTGTAAATTAATAAGATATGAATAAAAAAATCTATTCCATATCGCAGTTAATCCATTCGCCGTCAAGGTTAGCACCTAGTTTTTTATAGAAATCTATGGCCGGTTTGTTCCAGTCCAATACTTGCCACCTGACACGCTTACAATTATTATCCTTGGCTATCTGAAGTACTTTATCGAGCAAGCGACTTCCTATCTTATGTCCTCGGTATTCTTTTTTGACATATAGGTCATCCAGATACATAGATTTGCCAACCCAAGTGTAATAAACATAATAAAACAATGCCATTCCTACAATTTCACCATCCTCTTTTTCGGCAACCCAAGCCTGAAAATAATCTTTTTCTTCCTTCATTTGTCCTACTGTATTGTTAACTTTTTCGGGTGCTTTCTCAAAAAGTGCCAATTCCTTTATCATATCTAGAATTGCTTTAAAATCTTTTTCAACTGCCGGTCTTATGTGAAATTTCACCATTATTTCTTAATATTTTCTTTGGTTATTTGTATAATTTATAGGAAATGTTTAAAATTTTTGATAAAAAAAACACTTGCTATTTAATTTTTTTATTATATATTTGTAGCAGATGCATTATATAATATCGTGCATCATTTGTTTAAATAAAATTCATAAAACAAACTGCCTATGGGATAACTTACTATAACCTAAATTGAGTGATTATCTCCTTTGAAAAGAACCAATCATTTGAGCGTAAATGACTTGTAAAAATGTTCACAATACCACGGGGTATTCCTGTGCTTTTTACAAACATTTCTATCTCAAAGCATTAGCCCTTTTCTTTGAACATAATCACACAGTTTAGGTGAAAACTAAAAAAAGGGAACGCCACTAACAGCACCAAACTACAGTAACGTTCCCGTAGAAGTTAAACCTTGTTTAACCTAGTGCCAAGTCAAGTATATTATTAACATAACCAAGACTTGTTCTTTTTGCCAATAACTGTGGCTATACTGAAAATTATATGCCTTACTCTTGACAAAAAGAATGTCGCATTATACGTCATAATACACTTGGCCTGACACAGCAAAAATACAAATTTTTAGTTAAACAGGGTTTGTGATCCTAATTTCTAGAATAAACCGGAAATAAAATGGGTTTAAAGAATCTAATGTTTAACAATAAATTTAAAACTATGAAAAAAGGTAAAATTTTCTCACTGGTATTATTGTCAACTCTATTTTTATTTAATTGTAGAAAAGTTGATGACACAAAGACTAATGAAATATCAAATTTATCATTTACCAAAAGAGACAAAGATTACCAAGGTTTAGCTAGAGTTGTTAGTATTGCAATCAATAAAAATGACAATTTTAGAGAACTTGTTAAAAGCGAAGCTTTGAAAAAGTTTGATGGAGATTATGACATATTACTTAGAAGTTTTAAAAACGAAAAAGTAACCTCTAATACTAAATCAAATAATCAAATAAATATTGGAAGTTTTCTTTCAAATTATGCAAAAGATCTAGATATATCTGTAGATAATAAATCTAACGCACAGGATTATATTGATCAATTAACACAAATGTACCCTAACTTACAAATTAGTGTACCTGTTCACGCTGATGACTGGACAGATAGTTATATACCAAAAGTAACTTTTATACCTGAAATGCTTGATGATGGTCAAAGTATTGACTTGCCAGCATATCAAAATCAACAATTAGCATCTGTAAATTCAACAATTGAACCAGATGAACCTGTCATAGTAATTGGGGATAATGAAAGAAATGGTCATGATGATGTTGGTCAACATCAAATTCCAATTGTAATTCTAAATTGGAATTTACAAGGACAAGCAATACCTACTGGTATTCAACTTTTTTGGACTTATTCTTATAATGGAACAACACCTATTGTAAAATATAATATATATAGAAAAGGAATGTATGCTAATAGATTTATGCATATTGGGACAAGTTTGGGCGTTAATAATATGACATATAATGATAATACAACTGACTCAAATGCAACATATTCATATTATGTAACAGCATC
>JANTGO010000005.1 GCA_024763015.1 Flavobacteriaceae bacterium | reverse complement strand
TATTAAATAGATCATTGACATATTAACCCGAATAAAATATTTTTATTCTGAAAGTGTTTTTTGCTTCAGAATATTATATTTTATATAAAAAATGAAGGAATGGATACAGAATTAATTATTCGGTCTACCCCTTCTGCTATTGATTTTGCCTTATTAAAAGACGGCAAACTCACCGAGCTTCACAAAGAAGAAACTTCAAATAAGTTTAACGTAGGCGATGTATATATGGGAAAGGTTAACAAAGTTATTCCCGGACTCAATGCCGCATTTGTAAATGTAGGCGCCAAAAAAGATGGATTTTTACATTATCATGATTTAGGTCCTCAAATTAAATCGCTCGTTAATTTTACCAAACAAGTTAGTTCCGGTAAAAATAAAGATTATTCTTTAAAAAATTTTAAAAGAGAATCCGATATAGAAAAATCGGGTAACATAAAAGATGTTATCAAGGGCAAGCAAAGTATGCTTGTACAGATTCTCAAAGAACCTATTTCAACAAAAGGACCACGGCTTACTTCAGAATTATCACTGGCCGGACGCTATTTAATTTTAGTGCCTTTTTATGACAAAGTTTCTGTCTCAGCAAAAATTGATGATGACTTGGAAAAAGACCGTCTTAAGCGACTTGTTAAAAGTATTAAACCCCAAAACTTTGGGATTATTATAAGAACAGCCGCCAGGGACAAAAAGGTAGCGGATTTGGATAAAGACCTACAGAGTTTGATTAACAAATGGCAAGTATTATCACAAAAAATACAAAGTGCCCACCCACCACAACGCGTGTTGGGCGAAGTTAATCGCGTAACGACTATGTTACGAGACATTTTAAATGATTCATTTACAAAAATTGTAGTAGATGATGAATTGCTATATTTAGAAATCGTTGAATTTGTTAAAGATATTTCACCCAATTTAGAATCAATCGTAAAATACCACGACTCAAAAACACCTATTTTTGAAAAATACGGAATTGAACGACAAATAAAGTCGTCGTTTGGCAAAACCGTTATGATGGAAAAAGGTGCCTATCTGATTATTGAACACACTGAAGCAATGCACGTAGTTGATGTAAACAGCGGTAATGCTTCGGACAAAAAACAAAGTCAGGAAGAGAATTCGTTGCAAGTAAATATGAATGCAGCCAGCGAAATAGCCCGTCAATTGCGCTTGCGTGATATGGGCGGCATTATCGTGGTGGATTTCATAGATATGAGAGATGCTGAAAATCGTAAGAAATTGTATGAACATATGAAAAATGAGATGAGCGATGACCGTGCCAAGCACAAAATTTTACCGCTTTCTCGCTTTGGATTAATGCAAATTACCAGACAACGATTTAGACCTGAACGAAATATCTCTACCAAAGAAAAGGATCCCAGTTTGGTGCACAAAGACGAAACGGATGCGCCGATTACGTTACTAACTAGATTTGATGAGGATATTAAAACATTAGTGGATAAAGGTTATAAGAATTTCAGCTTACATGTTCACCCGTTTATTGCAGCTTATTTGACAAAAGGATTGTTTTCTATAAAAAGGAAATGGGCTTGGAAGTATAAAGCTAAAATAAATGTACAAGCACGAGATTCTTTTAATTATTTAGTTTATAAATATTTTGACAAAAATAACGAGGAAATCGTTTTGTAAAAAAATCCCGATGCCAATTGGCATCGGGATTTTTTTTGCTTAAAAATTCAAGATTATTTTTTGAATGCTTTTTTCAATTTTTTCCACCATTTTTTGATGCCTTTGTCTTTTTTGTCAAAGTAACCGCCGTATCCGTAGCCGTAACTGTAACCATAGTTTTTGCTATAACCGTATTTTTTCAACATATTGACTTTGAAATCATTGTAAATAATGGCAATATTCTCAATTTCTTTTCTTTTGTATCGCTCGTCTATATCTTTTACAAAAGATTTAATAGAGTAATCTTCTCGTACGATAAAGATTGAAATTCCGGCAAATTTTTGTAGTTCTAAGGCATCGGAAACCAAGCCAAGCGGGGGTGAATCTATAATGATTTGATCATATCTTTCCGATAATTCCTTAAATAGTTTTTTGGTGTAATCTGTCAATATTAGCTCTGAGGGATTGGGGGGAATGCTACCGGATAATACCAAGTCCAAATTTTCATGGATAGTTGGGACGATAATATCCTCAATACTAGCAAGACCGCTTAAGTAATGTGACAAGCCTGCATGTTTGTGTTTAGCTTCTTTAAAATACTCTTTAAATTTGGGTTTTCTTAGATCAAACTCTAGCAGTATGGTCTTTTTATTGCTAGCCGCTTGGATCAATGCCAAATTAATTGAGACAAAAGTTTTTCCTTCTCCGGATACCGACGAGGTGATCAAAATACTGTCGGCGCCATCGTGTTTGGGGTACATAAACCGCAAAGCTGAACGCAAGGATCTAAATGATTCGGCGACAACACCTCTTGGAAAATCGCGGACGGGCATTTTACCTTTTTTATCGTGATGGTAAACTTGACCGAGTATGGGCACTTTGGTTAGTTCTTCCAAATCGGAAATGTCATGAACTTTGTTGTCTAGTAAGAAAATTGTAAAAATAATGAGTAAGGGTAGTAAAACCCCGGCAACTAAGGCAATAAGATAATTTATTTTTCTGTTAGGCGCCACGGGCAACTGCCCAATATCCTTAGCATTATCAATAATTTTTAAGTCGGATACATTTGAGGCTTTTACAATACTGGCTTCATTTCTTTTTTGAAGCAATGCGTTGTAAACTTCTTCTTTTAACTCGTACTTGCGTTTAAGGCTTAACAAGGTTTGTTTGGCTGCGGGCAGTTTGTTTATTTGCGCTTCCAAGATTCGGATGTTCTTGTTGACAAATTGCAATTCTTGTTTGAGATTATAAAGCGCAGATTCTACGGTCTGCAATAAAGATTGCCTGATGGATTCTATTTCCAAATCAATTTTCTTAATAGGAACGGCATTTTCTTGGAAATTCATTAGGGCTTTCTTTCGTTGAATAGCCAATTGGGTAATTTTAGCCACATTGCTTACAATAGTTGGATCTTCTATTCCTACAACGGTTGGTGCCGGAAGGTTCTCATAATTGCTTTTATTTTTTAGGTATTTTTTTAACTGATCATAATATATTTTTTTCTGAAAAATTGTATTTTTTTGCAAGTCCAAACCGGTAATTTTTTCATACAATTTGGCTGTGGGATCGTCTAAGTTTAGCACTGTTTTGTTACTGATGAATTTTTTTAAATCTTTTGCCGCCAAAGACAAATCGTTTTGAATATAGGTCAAGGTGGAATCAATAAATTTGATAGTATTTATGGCATACCTATTTTTGTCATCAAGAATTTGTTTTTTGAGTAATTGCGTGGTTGTATTGAGGTACTCTTCTAATTCTTTTTTATTGGTTCCCCTGAGTTTTAGCACTAAGATTGAAGAATTTTTGTCTTTTGGTTTTACCACCAAAGCATCCTTGTAATGCCTGACGGTTTGGTTGTAATCTTTTAAAACTATGAAATACTGTTTGTTATTTTGAAAGGGAATGTATTTGGCTCGTGTAAAAGTTCCTGAAAGAAAAGGCAAGGTAACTTTTTCTCCAAATGTAAATTTTTTCTTGTACTTAGGAATAGATGTACTGTTGCTTTCTTTTTTTTCATAATCATAAAGATTATACGTGTCTTTTTCCGGATTTACAATTATTTCAAATCTATTTTTATCTATAATTTTTATTTCGATAGGCAAATTGATGAGTTGCGGGTGTGTTTCATCCATAGCAAAGCTAAATGGATTCTTTTGGTAAATATTTATGAGATTATATCTGCCTTTCTTCTTATATGTTATGTAACTTTTAAGCTTGTCCACAACTTTTTCGTTATGTGTTCGAGACTTAAATGTTGTGGTGATTAGGTTCACCTTGTCACTTACACCACCCCAGTTAAAAACCAGACTCATATTGGAGGTAAAAAACGGATTGTTTTCGTCCTTAACCGTTACGTAGTTGTCTAATTCGTATATATTTTCTTTTCTTACATTAATATAATGTGCAATAAAAAATGCGATGATTAAAGAAATGAGAAACCATTTCCAATTTGATATAAGCTTTAACAATAGTACTTTGATATCAAATGTAGGTTGATCTATAAATGAAAATTGATTTTCCATAATTTAATTTTTGGCATATTTCGAAATGAGAATAATTGAGGTAATCAGAGACAATGCCGTAATGGTTGTGCTGATGGTTTGTGTAAGCGTGGTGCCTGTGCCCAAAGTTTTTTGTCGCAGCGGTTGAATATAAATAATGTCGTTGGGGCGAACATAGTAATAGGCTGAATTTACGGCATCTGATTTTGTCAAATCGAGAATGTTTTTGGTTTTTTTATGGTTTTCGGTTCTAATGATAACCACTTGTTTTCGGTTGCCAAGCATAGAAATATCGCCTGAAGCAGCGATGGCATCCAATATGTTAGGATTTTCTTTGTACAAAACACCAGTTTGAGGATTATTTACTTCACCTAGAATGGAGTAGGGTACGCCGGCCAGTTTTACCGTGATAAAAATATCGTCTAAGCTTTTGAATTGTTTTTCTAAAAGTTTGGTTTTGATGTTTTGTTTGATTTGGTCAAAATTAAGATTGGCAACTTCTATTTTTCCAAGAAGGGGCAATTCAATTTTCCCTTGTTTGACGGTATATCCTTTAAAATAAAGCCTTTGATTGCTCATTAAATTATTAGAGCCATTTTGCGAGCCTGAACTGAATAAGTCTTGTATGTTTTTATCGGCAGATTTTATTTCAACATATAAAATGTCATTCTCCTGAACTTGATAGGTAGTTTTGACTTTGTTTTGATCATTTAATTCACCTTGAACATATATAATACTTTTATAAGGCACACATGCTGTAAACATAAAACTTATCAGCAATAGTATTAAAGCGTATTTTTTCATTATTTAGTTTTTTTTGATGGAAGCATTTACAAACTTGACAATCACAGTGAATTATTCAGTTTTTTTGAAACACTTTCATCCGGTTGTTGTTTGTTTTCTGCACAAAACACAAAGATAAAACAATTTATGAATTATCGATGTCTTTTAAATCCGGATACAAAAAGTTGTTGTATGGAAAACGTTTGATATGAATTTTTCGCACTTCATTATATAATGTATCTTTTAACCTGTCAACACCCGTTTTGTTAGCGGCGGAAATAGCAATGCTGGCGTTGTTGGATTTGGATATCCAAGATTTTTCTAATTGTTCTACATCAAAATCAGTTTCGTTTTGACGCAGATCTATTTTATTAAAAACAATAATTGTTTGTTTATCCCCAGCTTTTATCTCACCTAAAATTTCTTGAACGGTTTGCATATGTTCTTCAAAATTGGGATGCGAAATATCGACTACGTGAATCAATAAATCTGCCTCTGTTACTTCGTTGAGGGTCGATTTAAAGGATTCGATAAGTTGTGTGGGCAATTTTCTGATAAAACCCACCGTGTCGGTTAGTAAAAAAGGAATATTGTGTACGACTACCTTGCGAACGGTGGTGTCAAGTGTTGCAAAGAGTTTGTTTTCGGCAAAAACATCCGATTTACTCAGCACATTCATTAAGGTGCTTTTGCCCACATTGGTATATCCAACAAGAGCAGCTCTAACCATTTTGCCCCTGTTGCTGCGTTGGGTAGCCATTTGTTTGTCAATGCTGACGAGCTTTTTCTTAAGAAGTGAAATTTTATCTCGAATAATACGTCTGTCTGTTTCAATTTCGGTTTCTCCGGGTCCCCTCATACCAATACCGCCTCGTTGTCGTTCAAGATGCGTCCACATACCGGTTAATCTGGGTAGTAAATATTGATATTGTGCCAATTCTACTTGGGTTCGCGCATAAGAAGTCTGTGCACGTTGCGCAAAAATATCCAGAATTAATAGCGTTCTGTCCATAATTTTTATTTCGAGAATACGCTCTAAGTTTTTTTGTTGTGCAGGGGATAATTCATCGTCAAAAATGGCAATATCGATGTCATGTTTTTCAATATATGCTTTAATTTCTTCTAATTTTCCGGTGCCAATAAAGGTTTTTGGAAGGGGTTTGTCCAATTTTTGTGTGAAATGTTTTTTCACTTCGGCACCTGCTGTGTTTGCCAAAAAAGCAAGTTCGGCAAGGTATTCCTCAACTTTTTCTTGGCTTTGCGCTTGTGTAATGATGCCAATGAGGATGACTTTTTCGTAAAAAATTTCTTTTTTTTCTATCATTTTCTATTTATTGTAAAAATAATACTATTTTTCGATAGTAATTATAATTTTTTTCTTATTTTTGAATTTAAATCAAAACAGCAAAATTATGAAAAGATATTATTATTTTATATTGTTTTTATTCGTATTAGCAATATTTAACACAAAAATGAATGCGCAGCATATAGATGCGGGTCCGGATATTACACTTTGTCCGGGTGAGACCAATGCTACTTTGCATGCAGATGTAGGAAGATTGGTGACCGGCAGGTACCGTGTAGAGAGTATTCCTTTTGTGTGGGATGGTGATTTTACCAACGCTCAAGATGTTATGATTACCGATGGTGGTTCTACATCGCCATTGCGTATTGACGACAGATATGGAGATGCCATCACACTGCCTTTCCCTGTTTCATTTTATGGCAGAAGGTACAACCAAATAGTTGTTGGCTCAAATGGGGATATTATTTTTGAACCCTCGGTTGCGGCAGATTATGATGGTTGGTCTATCGATGCAACGCAGTTGATTCCTGATCACACATTGCCCTACTGGGATTCTAGCAATAGTTTATCATTTGCATCTATTATGGGTGCATATCATGATATAGACATTAGTGTATCCTATCCTTCTGAAGAATTGAAATACAAAACAGTAGGTACGGCACCCAACAGAAAATTTATTGTTATTTACAACGATATTCCTCAGTTTAGTTGTAATAGTGACTTAACCAGTCAAGAAATCATATTTAATGAAAATGACTTTTCTTTTGAAGTTCATATCAAAAACAAACCTGTTTGTGCCGGTTGGAATGATGGGCTTGCCACTTTGGGTACTCAAAATGAAGAATTGTTACCCGACACTTGTGGTAATTATCCTGGTGATGCAACCAGTCCAACATTACCTAACAGAAATACCGGTGTTTGGGATATTCCCGATACAGCATCAGAAGCTTATAAATTTATACCTGATGCCAACGTAACACTAACTTGGTATGACCAAAACCGTAACGTAATTGGCACTACCGCAGATGTTTCTGTAAATGTTACACAAACAACCACTTATACTTTGGAAGCCAATTTTGAAGATTGTCACGGTAATATCTATTCTGAGTTTGACGAAGTAACGGTAACACCACTTCCTGATGTTCAGTTAAATTTACCGGATGATGCTACTTTTTGTTCAGATGAAACCTATACGATAGATGGAACAGTTGCCAATGCTTCCGATTACACGAGTGTTGCTTATTCTTGGACTGATGATGCCGGATCGGTAGTTGGTTCTAATGCCATGCTTGAGGTTTCGACACCTGGTACTTATACATTAAATTTAGATATTGATGGCTGTACTTCAAGTTACGATGTAGATGTAACGCAATATCCTTGTGTGATACCCCAAGGTATTTCACCAAACGGAGACGGAAAGAATGATACTTTTATTCTTGATTATTTAGCTGCCAAACCCGGTATCGATATTTTAGAAATATTTGACCGTAGAGGTGTTAAGGTTTATGAAAAAGATAGTTATACTCACGAATTTGAAGGAAAAACCAATGACGGAAAAGTACTACCGGCTGCTAGTTATTTCTATGTGATCAAACTAATGGATGGAGAAAAATTAACCGGTTGGGTACAAATTGTAAGATAAAAAAACGTATTTACTATGAAAAAATTAATATTTAGCATAATCGGATTATTTTTCCTTTCAGTAGGAAGTATCCAAGCACAGCAATTGCCACATTATACACAATATATGTATAATATGAATATTATTAACCCGGCTTACGCGGGGTTAAACGGACCTGAAGTAGTTTCAATAGGAACTTTATATAGAAATCAATGGGCAGGACAAGCAGATGCACCTAAGACCATAACAGCAAATGCACATACTGCCTTAAACGACAACAATGGTATTGGTTTATCATTTATTAATGACAAATATGGTGCGGTAAATCAAAATGCCATTACGGCGGATTATTCACATACCTTGCATTTTGGCAAGACCAATTTGGCATTTGGTTTAAAAGCCGGTGTTAATTTGTTTAAACTTGGTTTACAAGACTTAGTAGTTGTACACCCCGGTGATCCGTTGTTTCAAAACGATGTAAGCGATACGCAATTTAATGTTGGAGCTGGCGTTTTCTACTACGCAGACAATTACTATATCTCTTTGTCGGTTCCTAACTTCTTAAAAAACAAATACAGCTCTTCTTCTTATCAATACGAATCATCTGACGAAATGCATATATTCTTGGCAGGTGGTTATGTGTTTAATATTGGAGAAAATTTTAAATTAAAACCACATTTTCTTTTGTTTAAGGGCGGTGCTGCACCCCTTCAAGCAGATATTAACTTGAATATGCTGTTTGCCAACAGATTAGAACTTGGTATCTCCAATAGATTACACGATGCTATTAGCGGTATGATAAACTTGCGTTTATTCGATGCGCTCAAAATAGGATATGCTTATGACAGACATGTGTCGGATATAAGATTTTATAGCCCTTCTTCTCACGAATTTTTCTTGAATTATGATTGGCGTTTAACTAAGAAAGTAATGTTATCACCTAGATACTTCTAAAAAATACAACTATGAAAAAATTATATATATTAATAATCACCTTAACTCTAGGCGTATCAACAGTATTTGCACAGAGTTCACTTGTAAAAAAGGCAGATAAATATTTCAGCCGACTCGAATATGTAAAAGCTGCTCAAACTTACGAAAAAGTAGTAGCAAACAATAAAGCTGATGAACATGTTTATACAAATTTGGCCAATGCTTATTACAATATTTTTGATGCAAAAAATGCAGAAAAATATTATGCTAAAATAATTGATAAAACCGATAATCCTGAGATTTATTATCGCTATGCACAAATGTTGAAAGCCAATGGTAAATATGATGAAAGCACCCCTTGGATGGAAAAATTTGCCAAAATGAAACCGGCAGATCATAGGGCTATTAAATTTAGAGAAAACCCAAAATATCTGGTTAAGATCTTAAATAGAGAAAACGATAAATTTGTCGTAAGAAAATTGGATAACATAAATACAGAATATGCCGATTTTGGCGCACGTCCTTTTGGTGAAAAACTATATTTTGTTTCAGGTAGAGATACTGGAAAAGATTACGGTTGGGACGGACAACCCTTCTTGGATATTTACCAAGCAGATTATATCGATGGTATTGCGACTAATATCGAAAAATTACCCGGCGAGGTTAATACTAAGTACCACGATGGCACATTTTGCTTGAGCCCTGACGGTAAAACAATGTATTTTACGAGAGATAATTACTATAATAATAATTATCAAACAGATTCTACTAAAGTATCTAGATTGAAACTGTTTTCTGCAAAAAATGTCGATAACAGATGGGTTGATATCAAAGAATTACCCTTTAACAATGACAATTATTCAGTAGGACATCCTGCTTTAAGTCCCGATGGAAAAAAATTATATTTTTCTTCAGATATGCCCGGCTCTTTAGGACAATCTGATATTTGGGAAGTTGATGTAAAAGGCAAAAATAAATTTAGCAAACCTGTAAACTTAGGTCCCAACATCAATACGGAAGGTAGAGAAAATTTCCCTTTTATTAGTAAAAAAGGCGATTTGTATTTTTCTTCTGACGGACACCCCGGATTGGGCGGTTTAGACGTTTTCGGTTGTAAAAATGTCGATGGCAGATTTTCACGTCCGCGTAACTTAAGCGTGCCTTTGAACAGTGGAAAAGACGATTTTTCTTTCTACATTAATGATGACACCAAAAACGGATTTATTTCCAGCAACAGAGATGCCGTAAGAATAGGTGACGATAATATCTATACAGTTCAAAATATTAAACCGGTTTGCGATGTTTGGATTTCTGCGACCGTTATCGATGCCAAAACTAAGAAAATCATGCCGGGTGCTTCTGTAACTTTGACAGATAAAGAAGGAAATCCTATCAAAACAAAGTTGGCAGATGACGAAGGAAAAGTAGATTTCTTAATCGAATGTAGTAAGGATGTAGTAGCAGAAGGTAGGATGGATGAATATGAAAACAACAAGGTAAATGTTGCCGCCACAACTGATGAGGAAGTTGATATCACCATTGCGCTTAATCCAATTGAAAAAATTATTACACCCAGAGAAATTGTCCTAAATCCTATTTATTTCGATTTTGATAAATGGAACATTCGTAGAGATGCGGCATTCGAATTGGATAAAGTAGTGGAAGCTATGAAAAAATATCCCGATTTGAACATCAATATCCGTTCTCATACCGACAAAAGAGGAAGCGAAGCTTATAACCAAAAATTATCTGAAAAAAGAGCCAAATCTACTTTGGAATATATCGTTTCTAAAGGAATTGATACAAGTAGATTAACTTCAGAAGGTCTTGGTGAATCAGAACCGGCTGTTAATTGTAATAGATGTACTAAAGAACAGTATCAATTAAACAGACGTTCGGAATTCATTATTGTTCCCCCTAAAAAAGCAGAATAATTACAGCTTACATATTTTGATTTTAGCCGCTCATTTTTATGAGCGGCTTTATTATTCTTTACTGTTTTATTTTTTACTGATTAACTCATGAACCATTTTTAAAGCTGGCACTTAAAAAAATATTTGTTTTTTCAAAAAAAATGTACTTCCTTTGTGTTACCCATTTGGGTAAATTGTAAGATATGGGTGAGACAACCAAACAAAAAATAATAAATACTGCTATAAAAATATTTCTTGAAAAGGGCTATAATGGCACGACGATGAGGGATATTTCAAATGCTGCTCAAATCAATAAAGGGCTTTTGCATTATTACTTCAAATCAAAAAATGCACTGTTTGTTGAAGTCTTGCAAATTGGTGCCAAAGATTTTCCTCCTAAACTCGATAGAATTTTACACTCAGACAAGCCATTTTTCGAAAAGATAGCATTGATTGTAGATCAATATATAGAACTGTTAATAAAAAATCCACATTTACCCCCTTTTATCATTAATGAGTTGAATCAAAACACCGATGTTTTTATAGATACGCTCTCAAAGTCAGTAGATACGCCCAATATAAGTTTTGTTCTTTCTTTGATACAAGATGAGATTTCTAAAGCGCATATCAAACCGGTAGATCCATTTCAGTTTATATTGGATACACTATCACTGATATTATACCCTTTTCTTGTAAAACCGGCATTTAAAAAGATTTCAGGACTTAACGATGAGCAGTTTATAGACTTGATGAAAAGGAGAAAAAAAACGATCGTAGATACATTGATTAATAATATAAAAATATAAATATGTTAGCCAAAAGGATAAAAATAATTATTGCCCTATTTACAGCATTTATCTCGATAGATTTGATGGCACAAAAGCCCGTGTTCACCCTTGAGATTGCTCTGGAAAAAGCCGTAAATTATCATCCTTTAAACGGACAAAAAAGTCTGATTGAAGATAAAAAAAACTTGAATATTAAATCCTTGAAGAAAAAAAACCTCCCCAATATTGACTTGAATGCTGAAGCTTCACTACAAAGTGAAAACCTAGATTTGGAATTTCCGTTACCAAACTTTGAACCCATAACATTACCGCTTTATAGGGCGCAGACCTATCTTGAGACCAATTATATGTTGTATGACGGTGGTATCACAAAATCTTTGATTAACAATGAAAAATTAAAGGCCAAAGTAGGACAGCAAAATATTGCTATAGCGCTTTTTAAACTCAAAGATAAGCTTGTAGATGTGTATTTTGGAATCTTGATTTTAAACAAACAAAAAGAAATTTTGGATAATTCGATGATTGTCTTAAATACGCAAGAAAAAATAGTAAAAACGGCAATCAATAACGGCCTTGCCTTAAAAAGTGATTTGGATAAAATACATCTCGAAAGAATCAAAATCAATCAATCAAAAGCGTCGATTGAGCATAAAATAAAAACACTAAAAACTGCGCTTACAGATCTCACAGGCATAGATGTAAACGACAAAAAGCTCTCTGATGTTCAAAATATAAAAATCAACAACTATAATGCTGATAAAAGACCGGAAAAATTGCTTTTTGATTACAAAAAACAACTACTGAAACAGCGTAAGAATATTATCTCGGCGAAGAAAAAACCAAAAATCGTTTTGTTTGCAAAAGGTGGCGTTGGGTATCCAAATCCCTTTAACTTTTTTGATGATAATATTGCGCCTTATGCCATTGGTGGCGTGAAATTTATATGGAATATTTACGATTGGAAGAAATCATCCATCGAAAAACAAAAATTAGATTTAGAACAATCTATTATCGATAATCAGAATACCGTTTTTGATTATAACACCAAGATGCAAGTCAACAAATTGCTTACCGAAATTCAAGGTATTGAAGCCAATGAGCATTTTGACAATGAACTCATAGAAAAACAAGAATCAATAATTCATACGGTTGAAAATCAATATCAAAACGGTGTGGTAAAAATCAACGATTATATTAAAGAAGTAAATGTAAAGAGAATTGCAGAGATAAATCGTGCAATTCATAAATTAGAAAAACAAAAATTGAAATATAAATTGAAAATATTGCTTAATAAATAATAATAAAGGTGCAAAACACACATAAATAATTTTTAAAAATTAAAAAATGAAAGAAATAAAATTTTTAATGATTTCGACACTTATTTTTAGTTTGATGTCCTGCAAATCCGAAGACAGAAAGTCAGACGCTTATGGTAATTTTGAAGCTACTACAATTAGCGTATCTGCAGAAATGCCGGGAAAAATAATCTATCTTAATGTAGATGAAGGACAGTTCTTGAAAAAAGATGAGATAGCAGCAGTTGTTGATACCAGCTTATTGTATAAACAGAAAGAAATTTTGTTCGCTTCTATCAAAGCGGTAAAATCTAAAAGACAAAATTCCGCAGCAGAAGTCAATGTATTGCAAGAACAAAAAAAACATTTGCTTAATGAAAAAGCACGTCTAAACAAATTATTAGCAGGCAATGCAGCAACCCAAAAACAAATAGACGATTTGAATGCCCAGATTAGAGTGCTCGATAAAAAAATCATTGCTGTAAAACAAAAAGTAAGAGATGTAAACTATGGAATCTTAAATCAATCGGATCCTTTAAAAGCGCAAATTGATCAGGTAAATGAAAAAATAAAAAAGTCTATCATCAAGAATCCTATAAATGGTCAAGTTCTTTCTGTATATAAAGAATTAAGTGAAGTGGCTGTACCCGGAATGCCTATTTATAAGATAGCTGATCTTTCAAAGATGAAACTTAAAGCTTATGTTTCAGGTGCGCAATTGCCCCACATCAAACTCAATCAAGAAGTAAAAGTGCTGATTGATGAAGATAAAAGCAAAAATACATCCTTGAAAGGAAAAATATCTTGGATATCATCTAAGGCAGAATTTACACCAAAAACTATTCAAACAAAAGAAGAAAGGGTAAATCAAGTATATGCCATAAAAATAGAAGTGAAAAATGATGGTAGTATTAAAATAGGAATGCCCGGAGAAGTAATATTTGGCAATATTAATGCACAAACAGAACACAGATAAAAATCTGCTTAATCACATGTTGAATGAAAACCAATTAATGAATAAAGCTTTTGTAAATATAAATAAGGTTTCAAAATCCTATGGAGAAGTCCAAGCGCTAAACGACATTAATTTTTCCGTTGACGAAAGCGAGTTATTTGGTTTAATCGGTCCTGATGGTGCGGGAAAAACTACGCTGATAAGAATTCTTATAACTATGCTGCTTCCATCATCAGGAAGCGCTAGCATTAATGGAATGGATGTCGTCAAAGATTTTAAGAAATTACGTCATTTAATCGGATACATGCCCGGAACTTTTTCTTTATACGAAGATTTGACCGTAGCAGAAAACCTTAATTTTTTTGCAACCATATTCAATACAACTGTTAAGAATAACTACCATTTAATCAAAGATATTTATCAGCAGATAGAACCCTTTAAAGACAGGAGAGCCGGAAATCTTTCGGGAGGGATGAAACAAAAATTGGCATTGTCCTGTGCCTTGATTCACAAACCTGAAATATTATTTTTGGACGAACCTACCACAGGAATCGATGCCGTATCGAGAGTCGAATTGTGGGACATGCTGAAGGAACTAAAGAAACAAAATCTGACGATTATAGTCTCAACGCCATATATGGATGAGGCGCAGTTGTGTGACAGGGTAGCATTTATGCAAAAAGGTGAAGTGATGGAAATAAATACACCACAACAAATAGTCGAAGATTTTGACACTCCCTTGTATGCGGTAAAAGGCAATAACTTCTATAATTTGTTATTGGATTTGAGGAAAATGGAATTGACAAAAACGGCATTTCCATTTGGTGATTCAATCCATTTGACCACATTTGAAAAATATGATTCTGCTATTTTGAATGATTTAATAATGAAATTTACAGGACAGAGAACACATACAGAGCGAATCAATGCGAATATTGAAGACTGTTTTATGGAAAAAATGTTGAGAAATGAAGCATAAATACATAGTTCAGGTTTCAAAACTCACAAAAAAATTTGGCTCATTTACTGCGGTGGACAAAATCTCTTTTAATGTGTCCAAAGGTGAGATTTTTGGTTTTTTAGGCGCAAATGGTGCGGGTAAAACCACTGCAATAAAGATGTTAATCGGACTATCAAAGCCAACATCCGGAGATGCAATAGTGGCAGGATTTGATGTGGTAAAAGAGCCTGAAAAAGTAAAATATAAAATTGGCTATATGAGTCAAAAGTTCTCTTTGTACGACGATTTGAAAGTTTTTGAAAACATCAGAATGTATGCCGGAATTTATGGTATTCCCAAGAAAGAAATAAATTCAAAAATAGACAATTTGATACAGGAGTTGGGCATGGAGGCTATGAGAAATAATCTCGTTGGTGATTTACCTTTGGGATGGAAACAAAAATTGGCATTTGCCGTAGCAATGGTTCACAATCCAACTGTGGTATTCCTCGATGAGCCGACAAGCGGTGTGGATCCAATCACACGAAGACAATTTTGGGAAATGATTTACAAAGCATCAGAAAAAGGCACTACTATATTTATCACAACCCATTATTTGGATGAAGCAGAATATTGCACAAGAGCTTCCATAATGGTAGATGGGGTCATAAAAGCATTGGATACGCCAAAAAATTTAAAAGAAAACTTTGGCGTAAAAAGTATGAAAGAAGTGTTTGTAAAATTAGCAAGAGGATAAGAAAATAATAAATATGAAAGCATTTGGGGCATTTATCAGAAAAGAATACTATCATATCATTAGAGATCCGAGGTCTTTGTTGATTCTTATCGGTATGCCTATTGTACAAGTAATTTTATTTGGTTTTGCTATCACAAACGAAATTGTCGATGCCAAAATTTCTATTTTAGACAAGTCCAAAGATGCGGTAACGCAAGAAATAAGCAACAAAATTCTCTCGACAAAATATTTCTTGTTATCTGAGTATTTAGAGGATTCAAAACAAATAGCGCAATCGTTTAAGAAAGGTGAAATAAAACTTGCATTGGTTTTTGAAGATGGTTTTGCAGAAAAACTACACAAAAATGAAAATCCCTCAATTCAGATTATCACCGATGCTACCGACCCCAATACAGCAGCAACATTGTCAAACTATATCAGTAGAATTCTTGTCGATTACCAAGGTCAGATTGCGTTAAATTCATTTACGCCCGGCGGAATCAAAGTCGTAACAAGGATGGAATACAATCCTCAACTCAAAGGTGTTTATCTGTTTGTCCCCGGTACCATCGTGATAATATTGATGCTTATTTCGGCGATGATGACTTCCATATCCATAGCACGAGAGAAAGAAAAAGGCACCATGGAAATCTTGCTTGTTTCACCCTTAAAACCATTTATGATTATAGTGGGAAAAGTGATTCCTTATATCTTTTTATCGCTTACAAATGCAATTACAATACTTTTATTGGGCGTTTTTGTGTTTGGATTACCGATAAGAGGAAATTATTTTTTGCTTTTCTTTGAGATTACCTTATTTATCATCACTTCGCTTAGTCTGGGTATTTTTATATCTACAAAAGTAAAGACCCAGCAAGAAGCCCTTTTGATTTCTTTGATGGGATTGATGTTGCCTACGATTATTTTATCAGGATTTATTTACCCATTAGAAAGCATGCCCAAACTACTCCAATATGCCAGTGATGTTATTCCTGCAAAATGGTTTTTGATTATGATTAGGAATATAATGATTAAGGGCGTTGACATAAGATATATATTAAATGAAACATTGATTTTGCTCGGAATGACGGTCCTTTTGATGATGTTGAGTATAAAAAGCTTTAAAATAAGGCTTGAATAAATTAAAAAATATGCGGACGATATTAATAATATTAAGAAAAGAATTTTTACAAATAAGCAGGAATAAAGCCATACTTCCATTGCTTTTTGTGATGCCGTTTGTTCAATTAATTCTACTTGGATACGCTGCTGATTTTGAAGTAAAAAACCTGAATTTACACGTAATAGATAATGACCAAAGCCAATATTCGCGCGGGTTGATTTCCAAATTTTCTGCCTCACCTTATTTCAATATTGTCAATTATTCATTTAGAGACCAAGACGGCATGAAGGATATGAAAAAAGGAAATGCCGATTTGATTTTAGAGATACCGTCAAAGTTTGAAAAAAAATTGGTCAATCGTGAAGCATCACCAATTCATTTGAGTATAGATGCGGTAAATGGTGTAAAAGCAGGTCTTGCCAATGCATATTCCAATATGATCATAAGAGATTATAATTTTGAACTTTTAGAAAAATCTACCGGCAAGGTATTTTTACCGCCCATTGGTATTACGACTCTCGATTGGTTCAATCCGGGGATGAATTATTCGACTTTTATGGTCCCTGGTATTTTGGTATTACTTGTAACCATGGTAGGTATGTTCTTAAGTGCCATGATTGTGGTTAGGGAAAAAGAGATAGGTACGATAGAGCAATTGAACGTTACCCCAATCAAGAAACATCAGTTTATCATAGGAAAATTAATGCCTTTTTTGCTAATTGCATTATTAGAATTAACGATTGGACTGATAGTAGCAAAACTGGTTTTCCACATCGAGTTTCAGGGGAGTATTTTATTGGTTTATGCTTTTTCATTGGTCTATTTAACGGCAGTTTTGGGTATTGGGCTATTGATTTCGACCATATCCGAAACCCAACAGCAGGCAATGTTTATCTCTTGGTTTTTTTTCGTCATATTTATATTGATGAGTGGTTTGTTTACACCGATTGAGAGCATGCCGGCTTGGGCACAAAAGATAACTTGGTTCAATCCAATTAAGTATTTTATAGAGTTTATGAGAATGGTTTTGCTTAAGGGGAGCCCTTTCAAAGATGTAGCCCATCAATTTTTTATAATGGCAATATACGGACTAGTAATAAACACGCTAGCGGTATGGAATTATAGAAAGGTGAGCGAATAATTACGCGATTTAGACTTTTTATTTGATTGGATGTAACTATTCTTTAATCCTTTTTGGTAATAAAATAACTGTAAAAAACACTTCGTAAACAAGAAACAAAAGGTAAACAATCAGCATTTCGATGATGTTAGCATTGTTAATTTCAAACTTATTGATAAAGCTAAAATAGGCCATCACCAGCATTAGTTTGATCATAGACCAAGCCAAAAATGTAAATCCTACATACTTTGGTTTGAGCCATCGCATGAGAAGTATATTTGAAAGCATCATCAGGCTAATTCCGCTTATATAAGTAAAAAAATGTGAAGAAAATTCAGGACTTTTAAGAACCAGTGCATGCATAAGATATTCGTGCACTTTGTAAAAAAGAAAGAAAAAAGGGAAGATTGATAATAATAGGTATGTAAAGCTTTGCCGCATTATTTTTGGTTTAACTTTTTTACTCTAATGAGAATATATCCCATTGATAACATGACCCCGCTCAGCATACATATAATGGTATATAGCGATGTCTCATTGGGATATTTGACATCTAAATAGGCACCTAATTTATAAGCCCCAAATATGATGATAAACATTTCAAAAGGAATGGAGGTAAATTGTAAAAATTTACTGCGATTATTTGCTTTTGGGCGTTTCATTAGCTTTTTTTGTGCCATTTTTCATCTGACAAGTGGCATTAAAGAAGGCACCGGGTTCAATGGCTAATTTTCCTGTCGTAACATTCCCATCGATTGAAGAACTAGATTTTATGCTTAATAAATTATCGACAATTAATTCACCGCTAACCTTACCAAGAATTTCTGCATTTCCGCACTTAATATTTCCGTTTAAAACACCTTTATCACCTAAAACAATCTTTGCAGTAGTTGTTAGGTTTCCTTCGAAATAACCATCTATTCTAAAATCTTCTTCCGAAGTAATGTCTCCTTTAAATTTAGATGTGTGACTGATATGATTGGGTAATCTGGATAATTCGGCTCCGTTTTTTTTCTTTTCTGCGAACATATTGCTATTCTTTTGTTTGTTTGTTAAATGCTAAATAAGCTTTCAATTTTTTGGTCAATTGAAGTGTCTTATAATTGTCCGACGAAATTACAAAATAATTATTAGGACTGCAAACCGTTTTTTTCATTAAATCGGCAAGGTATGCAGCAGATTTTCCACTCAAAAAATTGTGTACCACAATAAAAGATTGTTTACGGGTGAACGGGTCTTTTGAAATTGTTAAAAATTCACTTTTATTTTCTTTGATAATATTCTTGATGCAATCCATAAAGTTATCAGCTTCAGGTGAGAAAATATCATAAGGAATGACCAATTTGTACGAATCGCTTTTGGCATTGGTATAGACCAGATTTTTGTATTTATTTACCAAAGTCATTCGTTTTTTGGCTTCTTCTTCATAAGGGCTTTTTGGATATTTAATAATGATATCTTTAAGGGCTTGTTCGTAAGCGAGTAATCCATCGCTTTTTGCCAGTGCTGTGGCGCGTAGCAAATCCACTTTTCCCAATTCGGGGTGAAAACTAAACTTCAGAAGCATAGGTGCTGATTGTGCGAGTAATTCGTCATACTTTTGTGCTTTGTACAGTTGATATATTTTCTTGTAAGCTGTCTGAAAAGCTTTATTAGACCGTTCTGATATTTTGTCCGGATTTTTGATTAAATCGGCATAAATACTGTCGGGATAGTTGTCTAAAATCTCTTGAGACAGATGTTCTGCCAATAAGTTTTTGCCTAGATCTTTGTAAACTTTGTACAAATTGTATTTTGCAGCGGGAATCAATTCTTTTTTGGGATTGTTGGCAAGCATTTTTTCCAAGTTTTCTTGGGCTTTTTCCAACTCTTTAAACTTTTCGTAATAAATCATACCGACTTGGTAGTGTGCATAATTTGTTTGTCCCAAAATACTGTCGATTTGTTTCTTTTCCGTAGGAATTTTTTTGTAGTAAAAACTTACTTTGTATTTATCGGGTATGTTTTCCTCGGTTTTGGTGTTTTCAGTATCTGTTTCTTCTTCACTTTCATCCGATGTTTCTTCGTCTTGGTCTATGCTCATTTTGTTTTTGAGTCGCCACATATCTGCAAGGGTCATATCGCCCCAAACTTTTTTAAATTTTTCGGCGCCTTTGGAAGCCAAGCTTTTATTGTAGAAATAAAAACTGGTAAACTTTGGTTTTACCTGTGAATAATCGGTTTCCACACTACTTTTTGAAACGGAATCTGCTTCTTTTTCACGCAATTTATCGATATAATCTTGAATAATTTTAAGTCTGCCCAGACTGTCCGAGTTGACGAGTTTCATGATGCTGTCATTTCGCTTAATCGTTTTTTCTAACGTGATGATATCTTCGATATTGTTGCGTTTGTGTTGTGTTTTTAAGTATTTAAGCGTTTCGTGTGGCATTACTTGTAACAAACTGTCCAAGTAAGCACCCGCCATAAGATAATCCTTTTTGTAAAAACCAATGGCAACCATTTGTTCGTAGGCTTTTTCTTTTAAGACTTTGTCTTGTGAGCGAGCTGCTTTGGTGTAATAGGTAACAGCGGTTTTTAGACTGTCTTCGCTGTGAAAGATTTCGCCTATCTCGTAGTTTATATAGGGATAAAATTTAAGATACTCAAATCGTTTTAATTTGGTATAAAGCGCTTTAAGCATTTCGGGATGTTGGTCCTTTTTGTCCAAAGATAAATGATAACGATATAATTCAGCTTGCAAACTGTATTTTCGCGGTCGCTTCATTTCTTCTATCTTTTTGAGGTAACCAACCGCTGAATCCTTCAGGCTGGTTCTGTCGAGGAGCTGTGCTGTGATAAAATCATAACGCGCTTTGTGTTCCTTGTCTTTGCTTAATGTGGATGCCAAGTCAAGGTATTTAATGGCTTGCGGAAAGCTATCTATTTTGATAAATGCTTGGGCAATATAAGCATTGGCTTTTGCTTTTACATCTTTTGGCGTGTCGACATTATGGGCTAAAAATTTTAAATTTCGAATGGCTTCTGAGTAATTATCCATTCGGATATTAGATTTTTCGCGCCATAATTTAAAAAGCGGGCGAATATTTGATTTGAAATCATTGTCCAATACATAATTAAATGCATCGATTGCTGCCAAAAAACGTTTTTGATAATAGCGACTTTGCCCTAGTAGAAGATATGCTTCGTCGATTTGATTATTCTCTTGAACGCCATGGATTTCCATAGAGTGTTTTTGGATGGCCTTTACGGCTTTTTCTTCTGCTCGTTCCAGATTGGCATTAGATTGTTGTTGTCCCGGTAAGAATATTTCATACTCGGCTTTGAACCTTTCAACGGGTAATACTTCAAAAAAATTATCGTGAAAATTGGCATGTTTTGCTTCCAACTCTTTTTTGAGCGCTTCTTTCCCATTAAAAACGACGTTGTATTTGGTCGATAATTTGTGCAGATTTCTGTTGACCATATTGTTTCTCTGCGTAGAGCAATTGACAAAGCTGCCTACTATAAACAATAAGAATAAGGGAGCAAAATATTTTTTTATATAACGCATTTTTTCAAAAATTAAAATTGTGAGCTGTTTTGTAAAAACCGCAAACAAGTTGAATAAATATTATACTAAACCGTGATAGAGATTTAGTATAACGCTAAATTACGCAAAAAAGTATAATAAATTTCTAAAAAAATACGCAGGACAAAGCTTCTTTTCCTTTATATTTTTAAATTCGCAATTTTAGTTAATAAATCTATTCTTCTTCAATAAAATTAATTTCGTAAGAAACTTCAGCAAAACTTCTAAACATTTTAAATACGCCGCAGTATCTACTTTCTGATAAGCTGACGCATTTAGTCAATTTTTCTTCGTTCATATCCTTACCTGTAAAATTGTAAATTACGTGAACTTTATCAAAATATTTAGGGTGTTCATCAGTCATATTGGCATCTACTTCTACGGTGAAATCTTTTACGTTTTCATCGATACGCATTTTTTTCATCAACGAAGCAACATCGAGTGCCGTACAGCCTGCTAGTGAAACCAACATAAGCGGTTTGGGTTGATAACCGTAACCTATTCCACCAAATTTTTCTTCTGCTTCTATATGAATGGGTTCATCTTGTCCTGCGGAATAGGCATCGAATTGCATGCCGCGCTTCCAAACTAATTTTGTTTTTGCCATAATTATTTTTTATCGATTTATCGGCTACAAATTTACAAAAAATAATACATGATACCGAAACGCATTTCCTTCATTTGGACGGCATTTCCATTTATGGAGACATTATCTTTTATAATTTTGGTCAATCCGTAGTAATAATTAAAGTTCCATGTGCCATATCCTGCCGATATGTTTAAACCAGCTTGCCAGGGATTGATGTTTTTAATGCCGTTATAACTTACATTTACCTTGCTACTGGTGTAGTTTGCGGAAGCACTTGCAACGTATGAAAGTGTAGCACCGGCATAAACGCGCCAAAATTTATATTTTGTAGGTGAGCTACCTCTAAAACGCAGTTCGAATGGCATTTCTATTTTGTTCAGACTAAAAGAATTGCTTTGATAATCAGCACCTTCAAGTACATCATAAACAAGCTCTCCGGTATTTTCATCCGTACTGATGCGCAGATTTTGGTAGAAAATATCTCTGCAGTAGCCCAATCCAATACCCAGACCTATATTTCGTTGCTCATTGATGGGAATATCTCTGATATATCCTAATTTAATGGCATTTGAAAAACCATTTTGTTTGATTCCGGTCGGTAAATTTTGCAAAACGATATACGAAATGCCGAAATAGAATTGGTCTTCCAAATAATTAGGGTCTGGTTTGTATAAGGAATCTATACTTTTGTTCGATTGCGAAACGCCTGAAAAAAATATTGAAAAAAGTATAATTGACAGAAAATATTTCATTTATTTGTTGTTTTTCGGTTAATTTTTAAATCAAAACGAGTGTTTGCTTGCTTGTTAATTGATTTCAATGCTAATTAACGAACAAATGTAAGTAAAATTTTATACTTTTGAACTTAAGAAAAAAATGATCATTTGATATGCTGATTAAAAATAGTTTAATTGCTTATTTTGCTGAATATCGATGGGTATAAATAAAAAATAAAAGATGAAATATAAAAGAATCTTATTGAAATTAAGTGGCGAGTCCTTAATGGGTGACAAATCTTACGGCATTGACCCCGAAAAAGTATTGGATTTTGTAAAAGAAATAAAGAATATTTATCAATTGGGTATCGAGATTGGTATTGTGATTGGGGGCGGTAACATTTTTAGAGGTTTGTCGGAAGCCGGACAAATGATGGACAGAACGCAAGGCGATTTTATGGGCATGTTGGCAACGGTTATCAACGGGATGGCTTTGGAGAGCGTCTTTATTAATGAAGGTATTCCGGTCAGTTTGTTGAGTGGTATAAAAGTAGATAAAGTGGCAGACGAAGTCAGTCCTTTAAAGGCAAAAAAAGCCCTTTCGGAAAAACGCGTCGTTATATTTAGCGGTGGTACGGGCAATCCTTTTTTTACGACGGATACCGGAGCGGTATTACGCGCTTTAGAGATTAAAGCCGATGCCATTCTTAAAGGCACCCGCGTTGATGGTATATATGATAAAGACCCCGAAAAATATCAGGATGCCGTGAAATATGAAAGTATTTCTTATGACGAAACCTTGCAAAAAGAATTAAAGATAATGGATAGCACGGCATTCGCACTTGCCAAAGACAACCAATTGCCTATCATTGTTTTTAATATGAACAAAAAAGGCAATCTTCAAAAACTTATCGAAGGCAAAAACATTGGAACCCTTGTAAGAAGTTAGTTTTTTCTATGAAAAAATTATCTTTATCCCAATGCTAAAAATGAGCAATAAAACGACGAGCATTAAGATCAGTTTGTGAATTTCAAATACCTTGTCTTTCATAATTTTGGAATTTTGAGTTAAGAAAAAGGTAGTTGTTTATCCTATAAGCGTCGTTTTATTAATTAAACGCAAGCAATTATCCAAATATTGTACGGATAAATATTTTTTGGTTATATCGGGCTAAAACTGTAAGTTTGTTGCACTAAAAACGAACAAGATGAATAGTATAAAATTTAAATTAACCGTCCTTAATTTTCTTCAATTTTTTGTGTTTGGGGCGTGGTTGCTTTCCTTTGGAAAATATATGGGTGCTACCTTGCATTTCACAGGAGGGCAGATAGGTTCTATTTTTGCAACATTAGGCCTTGCCTCTTTAATCATGCCCGGTATAATGGGTATCATTGCAGATAAGTGGAGCCCTAATAAATTGTTTGCTTTATCACATATTGCAGGCGCTGTTTTGCTGTATTATATGGCACAACAATCTGATTATGACAGTTTATTTTTGTTTACCCTACTATATTTAATGTTATATATGCCCACCATAGGTTTGGACAGTACGATTTCATATTGTATATTAGAAAAAAACGATATGGATGTGGTAAAAACTTTTCCGCCTATCAGGGTTTGGGGAACAATCGGTTTTATTATAGCCACTTGGATAACGGATTATTTTGGTTGGGGAATGAATATAAATCAGTTTTATTTTGCGGCTGCTATTTCATTAGTTTTAGGTCTTTATACCTTTGTTTTGCCGGATTGTTCAGTAGAAAAAACAGCTAAGAAAAAATCTTTAGTAGAAGCTTTCGGTTTAGATGCATTCAAATTGTTCGGTCAGTATAAGATGGCAATCTTTTTTATATTTGCAATGCTTCTGGGCGCTGCTTTACAAATTACAAATATGTGGGGCGAAGCATTTTTACACGATTTTGGAGCCAATCCTATTTTTAAAGATGCCGTTATTGTGAAATATAATGGTTTTGTGATGTCATTGTCACAAATATCGGAAACGGCATTTATTTTGACTATTCCTTTTTTCTTAAAACGTTTTGGTATTAAGAAAGTTATGTTGATGAGTATGTTGGCATGGTTTTTTAGATTTGGATTATTTGGTATTGGCAGTCCGGTTGGTTTAGGTGCCGTTGCCATTATTTTATCTATGATTGTATATGGTATGGCATTTGACTTTTTTAATATTTCGGGCTCTTTATTTGTAGAACAAGAAACCAATAAAAAAATAAGAGGTTCTGCCCAAGGTTTGTTTATTATGATGACCAATGGTTTTGGTGCTGTTATCGGGGCAAAAGCAAGTGGTTTCGTTATTGATTTATTTACAAAAGACGGTGTTAAGGATTGGCAAAATATATGGTTTACTTTTGCAGCATACGCATTGGTTATCGCCATTTTGTTTGCGATACTATTTAAATATAAACACAATCCTGAAAAAATAAAGGATATTAGACATTAAAGAAGGGCAGTAATAAAATAATAGGAGAATAAAAAATAATTTATAAAATGGGAAGAGCATTTGAATTTAGAAAAGCGAGAAAGTTTAAGCGTTGGGCAACGATGGCAAAAACTTTTACGCGTATAGGAAGAGAGATATCAATGGCAGTAAAAGATGGCGGGCCAAACCCTGACGCCAATGCACGTTTGCGAGCGGCTATACAAAATGCAAAGGCTGCCAATATGCCCAAAGACAATGTCGAACGCGCGATAAAAAAAGCAACAGAAAAAGATACCGCCGGATACAAAACCGTTCTTTTTGAAGGATACGCACCTCATGGAATTGCTATTTTGGTCGAGACGGCTACGGATAATAACAACAGAACCGTTGGAAATATTAGAAGTTATTTTAATAAGTTAAACGGTACTTTTGGCACTTCGGGTTCGGTTATTTTTATGTTTGATCATGTGTGTAACTTCAGAATCAATAAAGAAAATTTGGGCATGGATTTAGAGGAGCTGGAGCTGGAGCTTATCGATTTTGATGTGGAGGAAATTTTTGAAGATGAAGATGGTATTCTTATTTATGCACCTTTTAGTCAATTTGGAAATATCCAAAAATATTTAGAAGAGAATAACTTAGAAATATTGTCTTCCGGTTTTGAATATATTCCGCAAGTAACCAAAAAGCTATCGGAAGAAGAAAAGGCAGATGTAGAAAAATTGCTAGAAAAAATTGAAGAGGATGACGATACGCAAAACGTGTATCATACAATGGAAACTTAACCTCAACAGCCAAAGGATAAAAGCCAACACCCATTGGATTAGTATTGATAAGTAATAAAGCCTTCTTGTATTTCGGGTGCAGACATATCTTCATTAAAATAGGATTCTCTGGCAGCTTGCAGGGTACTTTCGATGAGGCAAGCAGCAGTGCCGGTTGATTTTGCTTTGTTGTATTTGGCAGAAACCACATTCCCCGAACGGTCGATACGAACATCTATGACAATTAATCCGGACATCTCCTCCGGACAGGTATATAAAGGATTGCTAAGAAAAATATCACGTCTATTTTTGACAAAATAACGAATGTTACTGTTTCCGGTAAAACGCTTTTTGTTTTCCTTTTGTTTTTTCTTTGTTTTTTCTTCACCAACGCTTACAGATTGATTGTTTTCGCGTTGTTTGTAAAAATTTTTAAGGGCATTTTCGTGACTTTCCTTATATTTTTCGAAGTATTCTTCTTCTTGCAAAGCATTTGATGCCACATTTGTACGGTATTTTTTATGGGTGTATTTTGAAATGTCGGGGAGTTCTATTTTTTCTTCCGGTTTGAGATCGTCAAAATTAAATTTATCATCAAACTCAATGGCATATTGTTTTTCTTTGACTTTTTGTTTAAATCCAATATTAAAAAGCATGACAATAATTAGTACTTCAATAAAAGCACTGATTAATAAAGCTTTTTCGGTATGCGAGAGTTTAAAGTGAATTTTGTCCGATAACTTCATCGATCCATTTTTGATGTGAAACGGCATTTTCGATGGAAAAATTGCCAATTTTAGTTCTTTTTAAGGAAGAAAGGTAGGCACCGCTTCCCAAAGCTTTACCAAAATCAAATGCCAAGGAGCGAATATAAGTCCCTTTGCTCACTTTGACACGGAAATATACTTCGGGCAATATTATTTTGGTGATTTCAAATTCAAATATTTCAATCCTACGCGCATCAATCTTTATTTTCTCACCCTTTCGAGCGTGTTCATAGAGTTTTTTTCCGTTTTTTTTAATAGCGGAGAATATGGGGGGTATCTGGTCTTGTTCTCCTATGAATTCTTTTGCATTTTCCTTGATAAGTGTTTCATCGATATGATCAATTGGATAAGTTTGATCAATTTGAGTTTCCATATCAAACGAAGGAGTGGTCGCACCGAGGATAAACGTGCCGGTATATTCTTTAGTTTGGTTTTGTAATTGGTTGATGGTTTTGGTGGCTTTTCCCACGCAAATGATAAGCAATCCGGTTGCCAATGGGTCTAAGGTACCTGCATGTCCTACTTTAAACCGTTTGATGTTGTATTTTTTGAGGATGGCATACCTTATCTTATTCACCACGTCAAAGCTGGTCCAATTAATCGGTTTGTCAAGTAATAAAACTTGTCCTTTTCTGAGTTCTTCCAGGGTCATTATACGATGCTTAAAGGATGAATAAAGTAGTGAATAAAGATGATAAGCAAGCCAATGATGATGCGGTAATAACCAAAAATTTTAAAACCTTTTTTGGTGATATAATTGATAAAAGCTTTGATGGCAATCATGGCTACGATAAAAGCAATTACATTACCAATAATAAGTAGGTTTATATCGTGTTGGTTGAGTTGTAGACCTTCTTGATAATAATCCCACAGTTTTTTGGCAGTGGCACCAAACATAGTAGGAACGGCAAGGAAAAATGAAAATTCCGTAGCTGTTTTTCTGTCTATTTTTTGCATCATTCCACCCACAATCGTGGCACCGCTTCGCGATACGCCGGGAATCATGGCAAGCGTTTGAAAAAAACCAATTTTGAGTGCAGTGCTATATGAAATATCACTTTGCTTGTTATCTGCATACCAGTCATCGACTTTTAGCAGGACAAACCCGCCTAAGACTAAGGAAATGGCAACAACAAGTGGACTTTCAAGAAGTTGGTCAATAAATTTGTTAAGCAGCAATCCTAGAAAAACAGCAGGTAGAAAGGCTACAAATAGTTTTTTGTAAAAATCCCAGGATTGCAAAAAACGTTTCCAATACAAAACCATAACAGATAGGATGGCGCCTAGTTGAATCACAACGGTAAATAGTTTTGTAAAATCTTCGGAGGCAATACCCATAAACGAGGATGCCAGCACCATGTGTCCGGTTGAAGAGATAGGTAAAAACTCTGTTATTCCTTCAATAACAGCTAAAACAACAGCTTGAATTTCGTTCATAATAATTATTTATCCGATTTGAGCATAATGGCATATATCTCGACTAATATACCCAATAGAATGAGCATCGGTGCCAATCTAATTCTCCTAAAATTAAAAATTTCAGGATTCCAAACATTCGGATCATGGCTGCCACCACCTGACATTAATATAAAACCCAAAGCCATTAAAATAAGTCCTAAAAATAAAAATTGATAGTTTTTCTTACCAAAAAGCATGACTTTTTTTTCCGGTTGAGGTGTAGTATTTTTTCTTTTATTTGTGCCCATAGTATTAATAATGTATATGTTCAGATGATAGATTTAGAAAATGTCTTGTGGCGAAAAATGTACTTATAAGGGTAATTAAAATTCCGATGAAATAAATGCCTGCAAAAAGTATGATAAGCAGTTTTGTGTCTGACAAAAATCTAAAATCAGGAAAATACTTGTCGATTGAATAAAGTATGCTTGCTAAGCCAATAGATGCAATAGTAGCACCTATAAAGGCCAAGCCAATAGCTTTGCTATAAAAAGGTTTTCTGATAAAAGCACCCGTTGCACCAACTAATTGCATCGTTCTGATACTAAAGCGTTTGCTGTAAATGGATAGTCTGATAGCACTGTTGATTAGTAAAAACACCAAGATGATAAAAATACTACTAATCAATATAATCCAAAAACTCATTTTTTTGATATTTTGATTGAGCACTTTTAGTAATGGTCTGTAATACTCGTAATTGATGCTGGAGACTATTCGGTTTTTTTGCCACTTGGTTTTTAGTTTTTGTATGGTTTTTTCATTGACAAAATCACCTTTGAGAACGACCTCCAAGTTATTTTGAAGTGGATTGTAACCCAAAAAATCGATAAAATTTTCTCCAATTTCCTTTTTTAAGACTTTTGCTGCTTCTTTTTTGGTCACAAACTTGGTGTTTTTGACTTCTTTTTCCAGTCGAATGCTTTTTTCAAAACTTTTAATTTCAGTTATTTTAGCTTTATCATTAAAAAATATGCTAATGACAATCTTTTCTTTGAAGTGGTTGGTGATGCTTTTTGAATTTAACAGGAAAAACCCTAAAATTCCTAGTAAAAACAGTACAATAGAGATACTCACAACCACAGAAATGTTGGCTGTAATAAGCTTTCTTTTTTGATATTTTTCAAAGTAATCTGACAAAAATTTTTTGTTTCGGTAAAAATATAAAAATTTATGAGAATAAAATTATTTATTTTTTTTTTAATCAATGTTTTTTTTTAATTTTGTATTTTAAAACCTTAGAATCATGAACAAACTATTTTACACACTTTTTATTGTTTTGTTTTCAATAACTACTTCAAATGCACAAAGTTCATTTATCAATGAATGGGAGGCAAGTGTTGGTTATATAAATTTTCAAGGAGATTTTGGAGAAAGAGGTAAGTTTGATACAACACTGGGAAATTCTGGTGGTGTCTTGGGAGCTAAAGTATATTTAAATTTTTTAGATTCAGATAGGACACAATGCTATTCTTGTACGCATATTAAATTCAATGCAAGTATAAATACAGGTTATTCAATGCTTTCGTATGGAACAGCTTATCAGGAACCAAGTTTTACAAAGTTAAAATCATTTAACGGACAAATATATTTCGTTAGTTTAGGCTTGAATGCAGAATACCATCTGACAGATTTAAAAAATATTAATTTTTTCAGTAGTGGTTTCTTAAATAGGCTAGATCCTTATTTTGGTATTGGTTTTGGGGGAATGTTTCACAATACTGAGATAGAATCATCGCTAGGTAATTTTGAAAAAGACCCATCCTTGGTCCCCTCGGCACTTAAAGGACGTATTCAAAATGGGAGCTCTTTTAAACCAATGTTGAATGCTGAAGTGGGGTTGCGTTATCGTTTTGATGAATCCATGCAGTTTGTATTTAGTAATAAATGGAGATATTTCTTTGATGATTATGTGGATGGAATCAATCCGGATCCTGCTCAGGTAGATAATAAATACAATGACTGGTTTTTTACCCCTTCATTGGGTGTCGTTATTTTTATTTGGTAGATTTTTCACTTAAATATATTTTTTAGAAGCAGGAATTATTTCTTGCTTCTTTTTTATATTTCTATTCTAAGCAATAATTTTAACATTTGGATTTTTATTAAATAATTTTTGCTTTATTCTTCTTGGGGGTCTATATTTTTAATCTATTTGTTTTCAACAAGTTGCCTATATTATTTTAATTTTACATTAAATTTAGAGATAATTTTTATTTGTTAAAAAAAAAAATTACTTTTGCGTTATCAAACTCAAAAAAAAACAAAAAATGAGAACACTCAAAAATTTATTTTTATTTGCTATTTTTGGCCTAATGGCAAGCAACGCTTTCGCTCAAGGTACAGTTAAAGGTACAGTGCTTGAGAAAGGCACAAACGAACCGCTTCCCGGAGCTGACGTTGTAGTAGCCGGCACAACTACTGGTGCCTCTACAGATTTTGACGGTAATTTTGTTTTACAAGTACCTGCTGGTTCACAAAAACTAAATATTACCTATGTAGGTTACAGTTCTAAAACGATTGATGTAACCGTTGTGAATGGTAAAACAGTGAATGTAGGTAAAGTCTTTTTATCTGTTGATTCTGAATCTTTATCAGAAGTTGTGATTGTTGGGGTAGCTGATGTTGCCAAAGAACGTCAAACGCCTGTAGCAGTATCTACGATTAAAGCTGCTGAAATTCAAGAAAAAATTGGAACCAAAGAATTGCCTGAGGTGTTGAACAATACACCCTCTGTATATGCTACCAAACAAGGTGGTGGTTTTGGTGATTCCGACATAACCATTCGTGGTTTTGATTCAAGAAACACAGCTGTATTGATTAACGGTATGCCCGTTAACGATATGGAGAGCGGTAAAGTTTATTGGTCAAACTGGGCAGGTTTAGCCGATGTTACTTCTGCTATGCAAGTACAAAGAGGTTTTGGTTCTTCTATGTTATCTATTCCTTCAGTAGGGGGTTCTGTAAACATCTTTACCAATTCAGCTGACAAAAAAGAAGGCGGATCGGTTGCTGCTACTTTTGGCAATGATAATTTTATGAAATATTCCGCTGCATACAATACCGGTTTAATGAAAAATGGTTTGTCTGCATCTGTATTGTTATCTAGATTTAGTGGTGATGGCTATGCCGATGCTACGCAAGGTGAAGGCTATACTTGGTTCTTAAGTTTAGGTTATAAAATTAATGATAATAACAGTGTAATGTTCACTGCAACGGGTGCACCGCAATGGCACAACCAAAGATATTATGCGCCTAAATTGGCTGACTATATCAAATATGGTGGCGAAGATGGTGAACCTAATATCAAATATAATGGTGACTGGGGTTTCTTAAACGGTGAAACTTTTACTTGGAGAAGAAACTTTTATCACAAACCGATTGCTTCTATTAACTGGGATTGGAAAATCAATGACAATTCTAAATTAAACTCTGTATTCTATGGCTCTTGGGGTCGTGGTGGTGGAACAGGACCAATTGGACAAATCAATCATAGCTACGAATATTATTCACAATTTAGAGATGCTAACGGTTTATATCGTTTTGATGATATCGTAACTTGGAACAAAGGTGGTCATGTAGCTGATTTTGGTGCTGACAGACCGGGTAGTGCACCTTATATTAATGAAAGAAAAAAAGGATTTAGCCGTAGAGCTTCTATGAACTCACATGACTGGTATGGATCAATTATCAAATATAAAAATGATTTGTCAGAAAACTTTAATGTTGTAGTAGGTCTTGACGGCCGTATGTACAAAGGATACCACTACAGAGTAGTGAACAATACTTTAGGAGCAGATGCCTACAATAATACTTATAAAGATAAAAACAATCCTGATCACATCATCTATCCTGCAGATTATGTTGAAGCCAATCCTTCTTGGAATCCCTTTATTGACATTAAAGGACAAGAAAAAATAGAATATTATAGTGTTGGAGATGTTAGTTGGATAGGTGGTTTCACTCAAGCTGAATACAAAACTGAACAATATTCAGCCTTTATCTCAGGTGGTTTGGTTAGCGAACAGTTCCAAAGAGAAGATTATTTCAATTATTTGAATAGTGATCCTGAACAAATTTCTGATAAAGTAGCTATGAATGGTTACAACGTTAAAGGGGGTGCCAACTATAATATTAATAAATATCACAATGTATTTTTTAATGCAGGTTATAATAGCAAACCTGCGCAATTTGGTGCAGTATTCCCTTATTATACCAATAAAATCAATACTGATTTAACCAATGAAAAAATAACCACTTATGAAGTAGGTTATGGTTTTAAAAATGATCATTGGAGAGTTAATTTGAATGCTTACAATACCAAATGGGCAGACAGATATAAAGTAATCAGTAATAGACACGATCATACTACCGGTAAAGTTAATGGTATTACAGAAGTTCACAAAGGTATTGAACTTGAAACCAAAGCTAAATATGGTGCCCTTAAAATTCATGGTATGTTGTCATTAAACGATTGGACTTACCAAGGTGATATCAAAAATATTCCTATGGTAGATGACAATAATGATGTTATTAACACGACTGATCTTTATTTAGACGGTGTAAAAGTAGGTAACTCTGCACAAACAACGGCTGCTTGGGGTGTTAATTATAATGCTTTCAAAGGTTTTTACTTAAACTTAAATCAATTCTATGTAGCCAACCTATATGCTAATATTGACCCGGCTTCATTTAGTCAAGAAGAAAATGATGGTTCTTTAAAATTGCCTTCTTACAGCTTGGTTGATGCTGGTGCTACTTATAAATTTGAAGTTAAAAAAGTTGGTAAAATTACAACAAGATTGTCTGTAAACAACTTATTTGATAAACATTATATTTCATCTTCTGCTACCAACAAATTTGCTGGTCCTGGTGATGATACTTGGAATGGTGTGAATACCAGCAACCGTGTATTCTTCGGTTGGGGTAGAGCTTGGAACTTTAGTGTAAAATTAAGATTTTAATATCTTATAATTTTAATTAAATACTTATTAAAAAGTGCTGCATTTTGCGGCACTTTTTTATTTTTGGTAAATCACATTTAACATTTTATAGTATATAAAAATGTCCTTTGTTTTTATCTTTGCAATACACAAATGAGAACTAAAAAGCAATGAAAAATTTCTGTACTTTAATTTTATTTATTTTATTCCCTTTTTTTGGCCAAGCGCAAAGCTTGGTTAAAGGAAAAATATATAATGCAAGTAGTGATGAAGCTCTTTCTGGTGTTAAAATTAACATTGCACCTATACAAAAAATATTAATTACAGATGATTTAGGTGGGTTTCAAACCAAGCTTAATGTCGGCAATTATCAATTTATTCTTACGAAACCCCAATTTCAATCAAAAAAATTATTGCTTGTTGTAAAACCCGGTGACACTATAGTTGATGTGGGGTCTATTTATTTAGAACCCCAAGCTGAAAACTTAGGTACGCTTGTTATTTCCAATATCACAGATTTTGTATTAGATAATAAAAAACCAATTGCCGTTACTAATGTCAGTAAAATGTCTATTCATAATGCTGCTATTGGTAAAGACCTGGCGGAAATTTTTAATGAACTACCTTCCGTTTATGCTACTAAAAAAGGAGGTGGAATAGGTGACAGTCGGATTAATATTAGAGGTTTTAGTCAACGAAATATTGCAGTGCTTATCAATGGTGTTCCGGTAAACGATATGCAAACAGGTTGGGTGTATTGGAGCAATTGGCTCAATTTGCCCGACATTACCAATACGGCACAGTTGCAGCCTGGAATGGGGGCTTCTAAATTGGCTATTCCTTCGGTAGGTGGTACTATTAATATTTTAACGGCTTCTGCCCAAAAACAAGAAGGTGGGAGTTTGCGTTATGCTTATAGCAATTACGGTCTAAAAAAAATAGATGCATCTTATAATACCGGATTGCTCAAAACAGGTTTGTCTGCCTCGATGCAATTGGGACACATAAACGGTGATGGATATGTAAATATGACCAGCGTTGATGCTTATACTTATTACTTTAATGTGGGATATTTGACACCCAACCAAAAGCATCATATTATGTTTAATGTGATGGGGGCACCGCAATGGCATTATCAACGTAATTTGGCGCCGATGTTGTTGGATTTTTTGCGTTATTCCAACACAAGTGAACCTAATATAAAATATAACAGTGAGTGGGGGTACTTGAAAGGGCAGGCTTACTCATGGTCTAAAAATTATTTTCACAAGCCTATTATTTCTTTGAATTGGGATTGGTTTATCAATGACCAATGGCAACTTAACAATGTCGTTTATGGAATGTTTGGACGTGGTGGCGGTACCGGTCCTATCGGTGCGATTAATTACCACTATCCTAGTGATACGGTTTATAAAGATCAAGGTGGACAAGTACGCTTTGACGATATTACTACCTGGAACAGCGGTGGGCACGTTCCGGATTTTGGTGCCGATAGAACAAT
>JANTGO010000004.1 GCA_024763015.1 Flavobacteriaceae bacterium | reverse complement strand
AACGGTCTTGTGTATGGCTCGTTGCGTGCAAATTAGCAATTAATTTTCGGTTGAGCCACAAGCCAGATTCTTAAATTTTATTATTTATCTTTTTTATTGGAAATCGTCAAATTTAAAAATTTGGCGACTTTCCAAACACGCTTTAACTTCGATTAAGCAACTGAATAGCAATGAGCTATACACGTTGTTACCTACAGTTTTTTATCGAACGTTTCTATTATAACTTCATCATTTTCGCATAAAGGTGTTACTATTTCAGTTTTTAGTTTTGCCTTTATATTTAATTCTAAAAATCTATCAGAACGGTCTGTGTTCCAAGTTGAGTAACTTCCTGTCCAATTAACGACAAACACTCCATTCCCATCTTTTTTAATGGATATTTTGTTATTATTAATCGATTCTCCATCTCTAAAAGTGACCATAGTAAATAACATATCATCAGTCCAGCCATCTTTTAAATCCAATTCTAATTCAGATAGTTCATTTATTTTTATTGGATAATTTGTTAGCATTATTGATATTGGGTCATCTAAAAATTCGTCTGCTTCATCATCCAAGTTTTCTCTTACTAAATCCAGATTCTCAAAATGAATGATTAGAATATTCAATTTGTCAGTCAGTTTTCGCAATTCAATTTCTCCAAACGAGTTTGGAACATAACTGAATTCAGTAGTTTCATTATTATCAGAATCCTTAATGGTGAATTTTACGTATTGTTTCATTCAAATTGTAGGTAACGTACGTATATCACGAATTCGTGATATTTCATATATACACGTAGTGTATAATTTTATAAATTAAATTGTTTGTTGATAATTAGCCGATATTAAAAATTTATTGATGTCCTTTTTCCATTAACTGATTAAATTGTTTAAGATTAGGCAACAAAATAATTTCGGTTCTACGGTTAATTTCTCTGTTTTCGGGTGTGTCATTGCTAACTTTTGGAACCCATTCTCCGCGTCCGCCGGCAGTAAGTCTGGCAGGATCTACCCCAAAATCGTCTTGGAGTTTTCGTGCGATAGAAGTAGCTCTTAAGGCACTCAAATCCCAGTTGTCCTTCATACAAGATGTGTGAATAGGCACGTTGTCGGTATGTCCTTCAATCAATACCTCATAATCTTTGTAGTCGTTGATGATTCGAGCCAATTTTAACAATACGCTATCGGCTTGTTTGTTGATTTTTGTTTTGCCGGATTTAAACATCATTTTGTCTGACAACGAGATGAATACCACACCTTTTTTTACTTTAACATCCAAATCTTTGGTATCTACATCCTTGAGCGAACGGGTAATACGGGTGCTTAAAACTTTGTTTAAAGAGTCTTTTTTATTATTTTCTACAATCAACATTCTGATGTATTTGTTAGATTTATTGATTTCGTCTAACAATTTACTGATATTTACATTTCCTTGCTGGTTGAGATTGACACATTTGTCCAGTGCATCTTGCAAAGTTTTGTTGTTATCGTTAAGCGCTTCCAGTCTGGTTTGCAATTTTTCCTTGTCTGTTGTACACTTGTAGAATTTATCCTTGTACTCTCTAAGGTATTGTTCGGTTTCGGCCTTACCCTGTTTTAACATGTTATATTTTTTTTTGCTGACACAAGAGCTTAGTAATAAGCTGATTACAAATCCTAAAATGATGATTCTTTTCATGGTTCCTCTGTTTTTAAAAATTTATGTAAAATTATTAAATATATTTGTAATAATAAACGTTTTTAGTCGTATTTTATTATAGAAATATTTGTTTTGTTGAATTGATGTTTGAAATATCTTCAGCAAATGCATAATATTTTTTGTTTTGAATTGAAATAGATGTCTTTTTGACTTATAAGTATTTGAATATCTATAAGTTGTATTTATAGCATTTGTATTATTAAATTAAATTAATTATGTGGAAAATCATATATGACAATATTGTAATCGCTTTTGAATCGATTAAATCCCAGAAAGTACGAGCTGCTATTACGCTCCTGATTATTGCTTTTGGAATTATGGCTTTGGTCGGGACGCTTACAGTTGTAAAAGGCTTGGACAATAGTTTTGCGTCCAGTTTACAAAGTATGGGGTCGAATAAATTTACTTTTAAACGATACGAAAATCAATTTATTCAAAAAGGAAGACACAATCGACATAAAATTATTAATCCAAGAATTAGTTATCGCGATGCAATAGCGTTTAAAAAACGCTACCTTGAAAAAAATGCGATAGTTTCCTTATCGAGTTTTGTAGCAAGTGATGTTGAGATAAAAAGCGACTCAAAAAAAACAGACCCAAAGTTTAAGATAGTCGGTGTCGATGAAAACTATATGCAGGTCAATGCCAATGAAGTGAAAGAAGGGAAGTCTTTTACACAAAAAGACATTTTAAACAATAGACACCTCGCCATTATCGGTGAAGATTTAAAAGCTGATTTGTTTCCGGATACAGATCCAATTAAAAAAGAAATTATTATAAACGGGAATAGATTTAAGGTAGCCGGATGGCTAAAACCCAAGCAATCTACCTTTGGTGGCAGTAGAAATGATCAAATTTTTATTCCGCTAAATTTGGCACGTAATTTTTTTCCTTCTGCGCAAGCAAATTACAGTATTGCCGTAGCCGTAACCGACAAGGATTCGTATGGTCAACAAGTAGATAAAGCGATTTCGCTGATGCGAAAAATAAGGAAGCTACGTCCGATTCAACCGAATAATTTTGGTATTAACAGGAGTGATAAAATGGCAGGAGAATTGAAAAGTGTCAGCAGCTCCTTGCAAATTTTGGCATTCATTATTGGTTTGATTACCATTTTAGGTTCGTCGATTGCTTTGATGAATATTATGCTGGTTTCCGTGACTGAGCGTACGCGTGAAATTGGTGTCCGTAAAGCCATTGGGGCCAATCGTTTATTAATTATGATTCAGTTTTTTGTAGAAACTTTAGTCATTACATTTTTAGGTGGTTTTGTGGGAATCGTTTTTGGTTTATCAATTGGATTTTTGGTGGCTAATGTGATGCACATGCCTTTTTCAATGCCTTGGAATGCGATTGGTGTGGCAATTTTTGTTATATTTGCGGTAGCTATTATCTCCGGATTGTATCCTGCGTATAAGGCATCAAAATTAGATCCGATTGAGTCTTTGCGCTACGAATAATGGCACCGATAAATGTAAAAAATGGCATTGATAACAGATTGTGAAATTATAGGAATACCTAAGATAAAAGACCATCGCGGTAATTTGGCAGTGGTCGAAAATGGCATTTTGCCTTTTAAGATGAACAGGGTTTATTATCTGTTTGATATTCCTGCAGGCGCCTATCGGGGTGGTCATGCACACAAGTTACAACAAGAGTTTCTAATAGCCATCAGTGGTAGTTTTGAAGTTGTTTTAGATGACGGAATTCAAAAAAAAACCATTTTACTCAACCGTCCCGATCGAGGTTTGCTTATTGACACCGGCATTTGGCGCGAATTGCAATCTTTTTCTCAAGGTAGCGTCTGCTTGGTTTTAAATTCGGGTAAATTTGATGAATCGGATTATATACGCGATTACCAAACTTTTCTGGCAAGTAAGAATGAATAAGTATTATTTGCTTAGGTTCTCTAATTTAGGTAGTGAACTTCAAATTTAATACCTTTGCTCTAATGAATGCAAAGTTTTCAAAATTTTTTATAAAAATATTAGTCGGCTTTTTGGTTTTGACGAATTTGTACAAATTTCGTTTGATTAATGCCGGTTATATGACAGAGCCCGATGAACGTCGATATCTTATGGCTTGGAGTGCCTTGAAACATTTAATGCATGGCGACTTTTACGGCTTTTCTTCGGCGGTATTTTCTGCACAAGGGCGACCGGGTGAGATTTTACTTAAAATGATTCCGGCAAGCATGCAGTTCATCACGGCTAAAATCTTTGATTTGGATTTTTTTGAAACAAGAAATTTTTATGTGGTCTTTGTTTATAATTTTATCATTTATGGCCTGATAATTTGGTTGTTATATAAAATTTATCTACTTGTTTTTCAGCACAGAGATTTGGCTTTGTTTGGCGTTTTGGTTTATACATTGCTGCTAAATTCCTATGTTTATCTGAGACATCTTTATCCTTATGATGCTTCATTGTTATTATTTTTATTTGTTTTATATCGCTTGCTTAGGTTGTACTTTGATAAAAAAAAGATTGCTCCAAAAGAAGCATTTCTACTTGGCGGATTAAGTTTTTTTGCTTTCTTGGTCTATCCGGCGTATAATTTAAGTTTTATGGCTTTGTTTGGGGTGTTTTTGTTTGTTCTATTTCAATCTAGTCATAAAAAATTTAAAAGAACTAGTTTTGTAGTTCTAACATATATCTTCGGAAGTATTTCGATTTTGTTATTTTTTGAACTGTTTTCGAGATTGGGCGGAAAATCATTTATTCACAATGCGCTAAGGCTTTCTACTACCGTTACACAAGGAGATTTTTGGGATACCCCAACTTTCATATTTAAATATCTGATAGCTGTTGAGGGTTTTTTAGGATATGTTTTTTTGATAATATTTGTCTTGGGTATTTTTATGCTGTATAGATTAATCCGAGGCAAAAAACATAGCGATAAAGTATTATTAGCTGTGCTTTTGTCCTACACATTTTTCTACCTACTTTATGTAGTTTTGGGTTATTATTTTTATGCAGTAACGCTCTATGCCAGGATTTTGCACCAATTTTTTCCAATATGGATATTGTTAATTTTATATGTTATATCCAACATTAAAATTTTATATCGATATATATTGATGTTGTCAATTGTAATGTTAGCAACGGCATTTTTCTTTGTTCAGATGCAGCATTATTTAAACATTTCCTATCCAAGAGATGTGTATTGGTCTTATTTAAGGAGCTATCCGCGCCAACAGATAATTGAGATTTCAGAAGATTCGCAATCTTGGTCCAATTTGCCACAAAAGATTTATAGATACTCGGATAAAATAAGTGATGATTCTATTATTTCTATCAATACATTTTACTTTTTCCCGATGGATTCAAGTACACTTTATCATCCGTTTCAGCCAAAATCCAATCAAAAAAAGATATTTGACAAATTGCATTTTTTAAATTTTAAGGCCTATCAATTTGAAGGTTATAAACGCAAATCCAGAAAACTAATAGATTCCTTGCAATTGCATATTAAATTATACAAAACATTTTGAGGTTTGCTGCATTTTCGTTACTTTAGACAAATCATTTTAAGTATTACATTTTATGGATATTCAATTCAATAAAAACGAAGATTATAATAGATTAAAATTATCCGAAGTTCGCCAAAAACTGGCAAAAATTCATATAGGTGGTGGCAAAAAACGTATTGAAAAGGAGCATGCGAAGGGCAAAATGACCGCTCGTGATCGCGTTGCATATCTGTTGGATGATGACAAGTCACAGATTGAAATCGGGGCATTTGCCGGATATGAGATGTATGCCGAACACGGAGGATGTCCTGCCGGAGGTGTCGTAGTAAAGATTGGTTACATAGATGGTAGACAGGTCATTGTGGTTGCCAATGACGCTACGGTAAAAGCAGGCGCTTGGTTTCCAATTGCCGGAAAGAAAAATCTGCGCGCACAGGAAATTGCCATGGAGAACAATTTGCCTATTATTTATTTGGTCGATTCTGCAGGTGTGTATTTGCCAATGCAAGATGAAATTTTCCCCGATAAAGAACATTTTGGTCGTATTTTTCGCAACAATGCCGTGATGAGTAGCAAGGGGATTATTCAGATTGCTGCCATAATGGGAAGTTGTGTTGCCGGCGGTGCTTATTTGCCCATTATGAGCGATGAAAGTCTGATTGTAGATAAAACCGGAAGTATTTTTTTGGCAGGCAGTTATTTGGTCAAGGCGGCGATAGGCGAAAATATAGACAATGAAAGTTTGGGTGGCGCAACTACACAAACGGCCATTTCGGGCGTGGTAGATCATAAGGTAAAAAACGACCAAGAGGCGCTTGATAAAATAAAGAATATTTTAGGTAAAATAGGGGCGCCCGATATGGCAGGTTTTAACAGAATTGAGGTAAAAGAACCAAAGAAAAATCCGGAAGAAATTTATGGTATTTTGCCGGTATCAAGACAATCGCAATACGATATGTACGAGATAATCGATCGATTGGTTGATGCTGATTCTTTTGATGAATATAAAGCCGATTATGGCAAAACACTTATTTGTGGTTATGCCCGTATCGATGGCTGGGCGGTTGGGATTGTTACCAATCAACGTAAAATCGTTAAAAATGCCAAAGGCGAAATGCAATTTGGTGGGGTTATTTACTCCGATTCTTCTGACAAAGCAGCTCGTTTTGTGATGAATTGTAACCAAAAGAAAATTCCATTGGTATTTCTGCAAGATGTCACCGGATTTATGGTGGGTAGTCGGTCTGAACAAGGCGGTATTATCAAAGACGGCGCAAAAATGGTCAGTGCCGTAAGTACGTCGGTTGTGCCAAAATTCACGGTAATTGTAGGAAATTCTTACGGTGCCGGAAACTATGCAATGAATGGCAAGGCCTATGATCCTAGACTGATTGTAGCTTGGCCGACATCAGAAATGGCGGTGATGAGCGGTGCTGCTGCTTCAAAAGTACTGTTGCAAATAGAGGAAGCACGGCTAAAAAAAATGGGCGAAGAAATTACCCCGCAAAAGGAGAAAGAATTGCTCGAAAATATCCAAAATAAATACAACAAGCAAATATCGCCTTATTATGCGGCAGCACGCTTGTGGACCGATGCGATTATCGACCCGCTTGAAACGCGTAAATGGATTAGTCTTGGAATAGATATGGCCAACAAAAAACCGATTACAGAGCGCTACAATGTTGGGGCTATTCAGACTTGATTACTCAAAATGATACACAGCAGTTTTGATGCTTAATACATTCTTATCAAAATCTGTCCAAATGGGTGTTACGATTCCTTTGTAAGCATCTATATTGTTGTAGTCGCCCATAAAATAATTTTGCTGGGGTGTAAAAGGTTTTTCTGAAATGATTTTGCCACTAAAATCTTTACCGCCATTGGTGCTAAAAGCTAGGAAAACATCTGTTTTGTTGTCTTTATATTTGCTTCTGTCATAATAAACGATATAGATATAACCGGTAGTTGGGTCAAGGCTCATCCAAGTTAAAAATTGATGAGTTTTGCTTTTGTCGGTATTGACGCGTTTGGCTTTTTGCCAAGTTTTACCGCCATCTGTGCTTTTGCTGATAAAAATATCGGTGTCGTCTGTGCCTTTTCTTTGGTCTGACCAGTTAACGTATAAAGTACCGGCATAAGGGCTATTGCTGTTGTCAATGCACAAAACGGGCATGCCATTGGCTCTAAATATACCCGGAATTGTATAATTCCATCCTTCGGGTTGGTTGGCTATGACAATATCTTCGTCTAACCAAGTTTTACCGCCATCGGTGCTTTTGTCAAAATAAATTTTGTTGTTCCAAGCCCAAGCGACATAAATATTTCCTTTTTTATCAAAAACGGGGACAGCCCCTTCGGTTGTGCCGTCATCATCTAGACAATCTCCTTCAAATTGGCTAATACTTATAGGTTTGGACCAAGTCTTTCCATGATCATCGGAGCGAGAGAAGAGGATGCGAGAGTGATCGTTGGGGTTTTTACTTTCGTAGGCATCAAATTCTGTCCAAGTAACGGCAAGCGCCCCCGAAACGGGATCGATACCAATCCAATGTTTGTCTTGTATGGTTTTGGGATTATAACCGATAGCCGTTCCCAAATCCCAAGTTTTGCCATTATCTGTTGATCGTTGAATGACTATTGAGCTTAAAAATTCCTTGCTAAATCTATTATGATCAGGGTCTGCCAAATGTAGGTAATACAAATTTCCTTGATGATCCGAAGCCAAACAAGGATCGCCAAAAACCCCATAAGTTGAATGCAACCGGTTATGTGTCCAAGTTTTTCCTTGATTATCAGAAACGTAAACATTGTCAAAAATGCTTCCGGCAACAATGTTTTGGTTGTTTGATTTGTTGATACAGATACTGGGTTCCGACAAATCTGAATACAAATTTTGACTGCGCTGCAAGGTGATAACCGGACTTTTTTCTTTTGGGAATGATATTTGTGTTGTTGTTTTTAACGAATTACAAGATATTAAGATGAAAAGTAAAGCGAAGGATAGAAATTTTTTATTCATGTTTTGTTTTTTGATGAATGGCCTTTATTTGCACTTTATTATTGTTTATGTTTGTGACTTAAAACAATATTAATTTATATAGAAATAAAATGTTTGACAAAAGTATAAAAAAAATAGGATTTTTAACGATTATTCTGCTACTGAGTTCCTTTGCATTACATAAATATTATGTAAGTGTTACAGAGATTGTTTATAAGCCAGAGGCGATGAAATTAGAAATCGTTATGCGTGTTTTTCCTGATGATATGGAACACGTTTTGTCTGACACTTATCAAGTAGATGCCCATTTAGGCGAATCAAAAACACAAGCATTGTTAAAAAGATATGTTCATAAAAAGTTCAAGTTACGAACCAATGAAACTGATTTGTCATATAATATATTAGGCACAACCCAAGAAGATGATTTTCTTGTTATTTTGATTGAAGTACCTTTAAAGCAAAAACTGAAATCATTAGCAGTGTATAATGCTATTTTGCAAGACCTATTCGATGAACAAAAGAATATTGTTCATTTTATGAATGGCACTTCAAAGAAAAGTTTTATTCTGGAAAAAGCACATAATGAGGTAAATATTGATGTGCAAAATTGATATATAAAAACTTGAGGGCGTTTGCTGAAGCAAACGCCCTCAATAATTGAGTTTATATTTTGGTTATTAAAAAAAATCTAGTTTGAACTTAAAATGTCAAAAGTTGGATACGTTGCAGGTACAACCAATGGTAAATTAGATTTATATTCTTTATTGATAATTTCGATAAATTTATTGGCTATGATAGCATATCCTCTAGGAGTGGGGTGTACACCATCCAATCCAAATACCAAATTGTCTAAATTATCACCATTGAAATAGTCAGCTGTGTAAATGGAACCATCTTCGGTAGCTAGTCCTTGTGACATTTGTTGCATCGTAGCAGCCATATCTGCAACCGGTAAATCTTTAGCAGCAGCCAATTGTGTAATAGTAGCATTATATGCAGTAGCAGCCGTTCTGACCATATTAATTTCTTCTTTAACCAATACCCATTGATCCTCTAAAGGTTTTGTAACGCCATTGATTAACTGAGGATTATTTGGATCAGGAGTACCTATAATAGCTTTGGCAGTTAGCGGAACCAAGTCATCTGCATTCGTCTGTCTGATAGAGGGCAAACCTAATCCTGATAGGTCGGTCAAATATTCATCTTCAATAACCAAAGCATTGGCACCTAAGGCAAAAGTAATGGTTCTTTTACTAGCTTCAGCAGCAGTGATTAATCCATTAGCCAATGCCAACTGCAGACCTTGATTATATTGCAAATAAGCGGCATTTAAGGCGTCAACCGTATTTTGATCAGTCATTGGGATGGGTGCATAAGGAATAGTAGTAAAGAACGGAATAGAAGATACATCCGGAATAGTAGCAACCACACCTTTGGCACCATTGGCTGTCATTGCATCCAATAGTTGGCTGTAAACAGCACCAAATACCGTAGGGTCAGTGATGTCGTTGGGTCCATAAGTTGACGGATCCATATTTCCTGTTTGATTGACACCAACACCTCCGCTGGTTGCAAATGAAAGCACATCATTGTTACCAATCCAAAGTGTGAAAAATGTAGGGTTTTGACCGGCAGCATCTTGAATAACAGGCGTGTTGGGCGCAGAAGCCATTCTTACATAATATGGATTGGCAGCACCCAAAGCCAAATTGGCTACATTACCATATCCGGCTGCGGCTAAATGGAATACTTTAGCACCGGGAACCCCCATATTATTATAAGGTCCGGGGTGAATATTGGTTACATCCATAGTAGGGACGTCATTGATGGGTTCAGGACCACCGGATGACGCATTGATAATAAATTTTGGCGTCAAAATTGGATTGCCGGCTAAAACCATACCACCAATATCTTTGGTGTCATCATCTAAGTAAGGTTGCGTAAAAGCACCGCCGCCAGCTAGTTGCATTCTTTCTGCTAACATAGATGGGAATGAGTTGCTTTGACCACTTTTGTATAAAGTACCGTTGGTATATCCTGCGGTTAATGAGTTACCAACCGCTACGTATTTGCTAAAATCGGCATTACCGCTCGTATAATCACCATCACTGATAGGTGAAGCAAATTCCGGTTTACAGGCAGTAAAATTAATGCCGACCAGAACGATTAAGATTAATAATAATATCTTTTTCATAATTTTAATTTTTTTAATGATTATTTGTCAAATGAATAAGTAAGACCAATTCCTGGAATGATAGCATTGCTAACATAAGTACCGCCAAAACGGTAGGCAGAAGGGCCTTCACCTCTAACATAGGTGTAGTCGGTTCTTTCTATACCATCAACATAGAGGAAAGAAAAATCTACCGCTAATTTTTTCATTTGATATCCGATGCCAAAAGTGTAATTGTTTGAATTTAAACTAGGCGTTTCGGGTGAGAAATATCCTTCGGTTGAAGGCGATTGGTCGTAATAATATCCGGCACGAACATTAATTTTGTCATTAACGACATATTCAGCACCAATTCTAAAAGTACTGGTGTTATGGAAATTCTTTTCACTTACACTAGGTGGTAAGCCATTTTTGAATTCTATTTTTAGTTCTTGATAGATACTCCAGTAAGTGTAGTTATAATCAAGGGCGACTAACATTTTCTTTAAGGGTTTAAAGGATAAACCGACACCCAATTCTGCCGGCATAGGCAATTTGGCTGAAATAGCAGCTGTTTTAAGTTTTCCAGCTAAAAATGAAGGAACATCGTTGAATTCTGCTTTACCATATTTCGCATCTAAGACTACAGAGGAACGGTAGTTTAAACCCATAGAAAGTTTATCAGAGGGTTTGTAGGCCATGCTAAAAGAATATCCTGCTGCACTAACAGTACCCGAATTAACAGTGGCATCCGTTCTGTTGCCCGATTCATCTGTCAAATATCGGTTGATATTTTTATTGTAATCGACACTTCCGTAAGCCATGATCAAAGATGCGCCTACGCTAAAATGCTTGCTAAATTTGTAAGCCATTGAAGGTTGAATATAAAAAACCTTCATAGAAATACTGTTCACAATACTGGATCCTGCCCAATCTTTATCCCATTCGAGTGAATTGCCAAAAGGGGTGTAAACAGCCAAACCTAAAGTGACTTGGTCACTTGTTCGATATGACGCATAAAGATAAAAAGGTGTTCCCATTGGGTCATTGGTTCCTGCCGTTTGGTTGTATTGGGCATTTTGGTACTTGACATTTGACATAATACCACTAACCCCAAATGAAATGGAGAAATTTTTATCTAAGAAAGACAAACCCGCAGGGTTAAAAAATGCAGTTTCTGTATTGGAAAATACGGATAAACCGGCATGTCCCATTCCCAACATTCTTTGACCTTGGAGTGCTACTCTATATCCGCCGGCATAAATGCTGCCAATAGATAGAAAGACTAATACTACTAGTAATTTTTTCATAGTTGTTAAGTTTAAATTAATTTTTCATAAAAGTAATATAAAGAATTATTTCCTGCAAGTATTTTGTTTAATTAAAAGCATTTTTTCTCAAAATGATGTAATTTTAACGCTAAAATTTATTTATTTGTTAAAAATGATAAGGTTTTTTTGAAAAAATAATCGGATTGTTCCGCATGCACCCAATGTCCGGCATTTGCAATTTCCAATATATTTGCTTGTGGAAAGTGTATTTTGATTACTTCAAAATCTGCTTGATTGATATATGGAGATTGTTGTCCTTTGATAAATAAGGTAGGCTTGTCAAATTTGCTATTATCGGGAAGTGCTTCACCCAATTTTTCCAGTGATGCTTCAAGAACATCTATATTTGCTTTCCATCCAAATTTGTTATCACTATTTCTTTTTAGATTTTTTAACAAGAAATTTCGGATGGGCGGTGATGCGATTTTTTGCGAAAGAAAATCATCTATTTCTTTACGTTTATTATATAATGTAAGGTCGATGCTTTTAATGGCTTCAAAAATAACTTGATGATGGGGTGCATAATATTTTGGCGCAATGTCCACAACAATTAATTTTTCAAGCATGTCGGGATAACTAACAGCAAAATTCATAGCGCTCTTGCCACCCATTGAGTGTCCAATTACTTGACAATTTGTTAAGCGGTAATGATTAATGTATTGCAGCAAATCTTGGTTCATTATGCTGTAATTCATCTGATGGCTGTGAAAACTTTTGCCATGATTTCGCTGGTCGATTATGTGGACTTCAAATCCATTTTCGGCATATTGTTTTGATAAGCTAATCCAGTTGTCACCCATTCCCAGTAATCCATGTAAAATAAGTAGGGGAGTGCCTTTTCCTATGATTTTTGAATGCAGTATTTTTTGGTGGCTATCCATCCATTATTTTAATTTTTCTTGATACATTCTAATCACATTTTCTAAGCCGTACATAAGCGATTCTACGATTAATGCATGCCCGATAGATACTTCGTCAAGATATTTTAAATGTTTTTTGAAAAAGGAAATATTATTCAAATTTAAATCGTGCCCTGCATTGATGCCCAAGCCCAATTGATGTGCCAGTTCTGAAGCTTCTGCAAAAGGTTTAATAATTTCTGTATTCCCTTTGGCATATTCACTGGCATAAGATTCGGTATATAATTCTATTCGGTCTGTTTCGGTAGCGACTGCTCCTTCGACCATTTTGACATCCGGATCGACAAAAATAGAAGTGCGAATATTATTTTTTTTAAATTCCGATATGATTTCTTTTAGGTAGTCTTTATACTTAATCGTATCCCAACCGTGATCGGAGGTTAATTGGTTGGGGTCATCGGGAACCAAGGTTACTTGCTCGGGTTTTACTTCCAACACCAAATCAATGAATTTTGAGATAGGATTGCCTTCGATATTAAATTCGGTAAACACCAAGGGACGTAAAGCAAGTGCATCGGTATATCGTATATGTCTTTCGTCGGGTCTTGGATGAATGGTGATACCATCAGCACCCATTTCTTGTATGCGTTGGGCAAATGCCAAAACATCAGGGTAATTGGCGCCTCTGGCATTACGGAGGGTGGCAATTTTGTTAATATTTACGCTTAGTTTTGTTTTCATGCATTTATAATTTAATATTTTTTGTTGGTAACACATGGAATCACCTTAATTATATCTCCGTGCGTAAATAGAATTCTACATGGTGGTTTCATTATCTTGATAACAGGTTAGTATTAGATGACTTGATTGAGTTTTTCTACAAATTCTTGATAAGGTCTGATGGGTTTTCCGGTTTGTGCATCGGCAAAAACGAGAACGACTTCACCTTCTGTTGATTTTTCACCTTTTTCATTATAAATTTCATAGCCAAAAGCCAATCTTACACCTTTTAAGTATTTAACGTATGTTATTACGGTGATTAATTCGTCAAAAGTGAGTGGGGTGAAATATTTTGTGTAAAGTGAATAGACAGGCAAAATAACACCGTCTTTTTCCATATTTTTGTATGAAATACCGATTTTATTCATCCAATCGATGCGTCCCATTTCATAATATTGGGCGTAAATGCTATGATGAATATAACCCATTTGGTCGGTTTCGGCATAACGGGTTTTAAATTTAATTTCGTGGACTTTTTGTTTCATTTCTATCTTTACATTAATTTGATATTAATACTACAAAAGTAATACTTAAAACTGAAATTTAGCAGTTTTTTTTAAACATTTCATATTAGGAAAAAAATAATTAAAAAACAAGCGAAAAAAATTTTTTTTATTGGAAATTTTGTCTCAATTTTGCACTTAAGTTTAAGCAACAATAACCACAGTTTTAACCTGAATTATCATTAACTAACTATGAATCAAGCTATTGGCTTATGGAATAATTGTCTGTCTTTTATTAAGGACAATATCGATGAGGTTTCTTATGAAACTTGGTTCAAGCCTTTGATTCCCGTAGCACTTGAGGGAAAAAAGTTAAAGATTCAGGTGCCGAGCAAATTTTATTTTGAGTGGATTGAAGAACACTATTTACAGCTGTTAAAAATTGCTTTAAACAAATATTTGGGTGCGGATGCAAAATTGATTTACAGCATCAAAATGAGTGGTGAAGCACATACAAACGGAAAAGATTTATTAGACCTTCCAAGTTCTAACAGACCCAAAGTGCCGCTCCAAAATAGAAAGACAACCAATAAGTTGGTTCCTGACATAAAAAATCCTTTTGCTTTTCCTGGAATTCAAAAAATTCATATCGATTCTCAATTGAATCAAAATTACTCTTTTGATAATTTTATTCAAGGAAATTCGAATCGTTTAGCAAAAAATGCAGCGATGGCTGTAGCCAAAAAACCCGGAGGTACATCCTTTAATCCTTTATTGATTTATGGCGATGTTGGTTTGGGTAAAACCCACCTGGCAAATGCTATCGGTTTGGAAGTCAAATCTATTTTTCCTGAAAAAACCGTTTTATACGTTTCTACTGAGAAATTTATCCAACAATATACGACGGCAACCCAGCGTAACAATAGAAATGATTTTATTCATTTTTATCAAATGATAGATGTGCTTATCGTAGATGACATCCAATTTTTGTCAGGGAAGCCGGGTACGCAAGATGTGTTCTTTCACATTTTTAACCACTTGCATCAAAATAAGAAACAAATTATCCTGACGGCTGATAAAACACCGGTGGATATGCAAGATATCGAACAACGACTTTTATCCCGTTTTAAATGGGGGCTTTCTGCTGAATTGCAAAAGCCGGATTATGAAACGCGTAAGAAAATAATTCTCAATAGATTATATCTTGATGGCGTTGATTTGCCTGATAACGTTGTGGATTATATTGCGCAAAGCATCAAAACCAATATTCGCGAACTGGAAGGTATTATCATTTCTCTTATTGCACATGCTTCTTTTGACCGCCGGGAAATCAATTTGAAATTGGCCAGTGAAATTATCAGTAATTATGTCAAACAAAATAGAAAAATTTATTCTATCGACATGATTAAAGAAGTGGTGGCCAAGTATTTTAATGTCGATATTGAGGAACTCAACTCAAAATCACGCAAACGTGATATCGTTCAAGCCAGACAATTTGCCATGTATTTTGCAAAAAAAATGACTCGCAAACCTTATGCTGAGATTGGTAGAAAAATTGGTAAACGTAATCATGCTACTGTTTTGCACGCTTGTAAAACCATTGACGGATTAAGAAATGTAGATAAAGATTTTCGTAAATACTACAAAGATTTGGAAATAAAATTTTCTTTATAATTTACGATTAAGCCTGTCTAAGACTAAGAAAATATCACTGGTATTACTAAGACTATTTTTGTATTTTTGCCCATAAACTTAGAAGAATGAATCGACCAAAAAAAATATTGATGCTTTGTTTGGGCAATATTTGTCGCTCGCCATTGGCTGAAGCACTATTGCGCTCAAAAATTCCGGAGCATAAAGCAGTGGTAGATTCTGCCGGCTTGGATGATTGGCACAAGGGGGAAGCACCTTGCAAAACTTCTCAGGAAATAGCCAAAAAAAATAATTTAGATATTTCAAATTTACGTTCGCGTCCTTTTAATTTAGAGGATTTTGACAAGTTCGATAAAATATACATCATGGATCGTCAAAATTGGGAGATGATAAAAAAAATAGCAAGAAATGCTCAGGATATTCAAAAAGTTGATTTTATTTTGAATGAAGTGTATCCGGGCGAAAACTTAGATGTGCCCGATTCTTATAACAAAGGTAAAAACGCTGCCGAATTGGTTTTCAAAATGTTAGATGAAGCAACAAGCATCATTGCAAAAAAATATAGCGATGCATAAAGGCGTTTTATTTTTACTGCCAACCACTTTAGGCGACTCAAATCCGGCGCATGTTTTTCCGGCTATATTGAAGGAGACAATTAAAGAACTCAATTATTTTATAGTAGAAAATGAAAAAACAGCTCGTAGGTTTATCAAGCTAATATGTCCCGAATGCAAGCAATCGGAATTGACAATTTTTCAATTGGACAAACACGATAAGTCTGCAGGATTGCAATCATTTTTAGAACCTTTGCTTGCCGGTAAGGATATGGGACTCTTATCCGAAGCCGGTTTGCCGGCGATTGCCGATCCGGGTTCATTGGTCGTGGCAATGGCGCATAAGCATCAGATTAAAGTCAAACCATTTGTCGGGCCTTCATCATTGCTTTTGGCCTTAATGGCTTCCGGACTTAACGGGCAAAATTTTTCTTTCCATGGTTATTTGCCTAAAGAATCCGGTGCATTAAAGAGAAAAATTAAGCAGTTGGAACAATTTTCTATGCGAGACCAATCTGCCCATATTTTTATCGAAACCCCTTATCGCAATCAAAAATTGTTTGAGACCTTAACCAAAATATTACATCCTGATACTTTGTTGACACTGGCAACTGATCTTACTTTGGATACCGAGTCGGTAAAAACCCTTCCTGTTGCTAAATGGAAAAAACAAAAGCCTGATTTGCATAAACGTCCTACTGTTTTTGTTTTTCAAGCGCATTAGTCTTCTCTTTGGAATAATTTTTGTATTTGACATAATGTGAATTGTAGAACGTTTGCCTTGCTATTCTTTACAATGATTATTATTTTAAAAAATATTCTTATGAAAACACCGCTTAAATTATCACTTATTGTATTTTTGGTCGTTTCGATTTCTTCTTGTTCATCTACAAAAATTAGTTACGATAAAAATATTGACTTTTCTCAATATCAAACTTTTGCCTTCTTTAAAAAAGGCATCAGGGCTTTAAAAATACCAAAAGATAAAAAGAGATTTGTGCTAAGAACCATATCCGACGAGCTGTTACACAAGAATTTAAGCAAGTCATCCCGCCCGGATTTAATCGTAAATGTTTTTACCGACTTACACGACAGAATAGATGTCTATCCTGTTCGTTTTAGTCCTTGGCACAGAAGGATTTATAAAGAAAAATCAGTAGAAGGGCGCTTGTATATAGACATTGTTGATGCACGCTCTAAAAAAATTGTATGGCAAGGAAATACCTATATAGATTTGGATGGAAATGATTTTCAGACCTTCAAAAGAGCCATTGATAAACTTTTGCGTAAATTTCCTCCTAGAAAATAATCTATTCGTTTATTTTAAGTTTAAAATTTTCCCTATGCTTTCTTGATAAAAAGCATATTTGCATCCGTTATTAATTCTTATATTTGTTTTAATCAACTTAAAATAAAGTATAATGGATACAAAAAATAAAGGTTTTGATACCAAACTGATACATTCGGGCGATTTTGAAAATCAATTTGGCGCAGCCGTAACACCGATTTATCAAACTTCAACATTTGCTTTTAAAAGTGCAAACCATGGCGCTGCTTTATTTGACGGCAAGGAGAAGGGATATATTTATACCAGAATTGCCAATCCGACCATTGACGCATTAGAGCATAAGTTAGCCGATTTGGAAAATGGATTTGGTGCCGTGGTATTCGCTTCGGGGATGGGTGCCGTGAGTACCTTGTATGCAGCTATGCTAAAATCAGGTGATCATATAGTGAGTTCGGCGGCAATTTACGGGCCTTCCAGAAGTTTGATGGAAACATTTTTTAAAGATTTTGGGGTAGCATCTACTTTTATAGATACGTCAAATCTTGATGAAATTGAAAAAGCCATTCGTCCCAATACTAAATTATTATATGTAGAGACACCTACCAATCCGACCATTTCTTTAACCGATTTAAAGAAAGCTAGCGAAATTGCACACAAGCATGGTGTTTTATTGGCTGTTGACAATACGTTTTCGAGTCCTTATCTACAAAAACCCTTGGACTTGGGTGCCGATATTGTCTTGCATTCTTTGACTAAATTTATCAACGGTCATGCTGATATTGTTGGTGGCGCTTTGATTGCCAAAGACCCCGAAATTTATGCCAGACTTAGAAAAACGATGACTTATTTTGGTGCTAATATGGATCCGCACCAAGCTTATATGGTAATACGCGGTGTCAAAACCCTTTCTATCCGTGTTGAACGTGCAGTAGAGAATGCTATAAAAGTAGCTGAATTTTTAGAAAATCATCCCAAAATTGCTTGGGTTGCCTATCCGGGCTTAAAGTCACATCCGCAATACGAATTGGCAAAAAAACAGATGAAAGCACCGGGAACCATGATCAGTTTTGGTGTAAAAGGCGGTCTTAAAGCAGGAAAAACATTGATGGATAATGTACATTTGGCTTTATTAGCGGTTTCGTTGGGCGGCGTTGAATCTTTGATACAACATCCGGCTTCCATGACACATGCTTCTTTGCGTAAAGAGGCGAGAGAATCAGCCGGGATTTCTGATGAATTGGTTCGTTTTTCCGTAGGAATTGAAAATGTGGAAGATATCATAGAAGACTTAGATAACGCATTAAAAATGATTTAGTTGTTATTTTATTAAAAATAAACATATGAAATTAAACAAAAATTTTATCAAATCCTTGGGACCCGGACTTTTATGGGCGGGTGCTGCGGTTGGTGTATCGCATTTGGTGCAATCTACTAGAGCAGGTGCCAATTATGGATTTTATCTGGTCTGGGTTGTCATATTGGCAAATTTTATTAAATATCCTTTTTTTGAATTCGCACCGAGGTATGCAGCAGCAACCGGTAAAAGCTTAATTGACGGGTATAATCGAATAGGCAAGTGGGCAGTAGGTTTATATGCCTTTTTTACCTTTGCAACCATGTTTACCATCCAAGCAGCTGTTACGGTGGTAACGGCAGGATTGTTAAAAAACATCATGGATCTAAGTTTGGGTGTTACAAGCATTAGCTTGATTTTATTGTTGGGAACTTTGATTTTATTGGTTGTAGGTAAATTTGCTGTCTTGGATAAATTGATGAAATTTATCATCATTTTGCTCACGATTTCTACCATTATTGCTGTTTTGAGCGCCTTTATGAATCCGGTTACCGAGCATTTGGATACCGCCAAAATATTTGACTGGGGAAGTGCTGTTGACTTGGCATTTTTAATCGCTTTAGTCGGTTGGATGCCGGCACCCATTGATGTATCGGTTTGGCATTCGTATTGGTCGGTCGAGAAACAAAAGGAAACCGAGTATCGTCCTACTTTAAAAGAGGCCTTGTTAGATTTTAAAATTGGATATATCGGAACGGCTTTTTTGGCTTTGGGATTTTTGAGTTTGGGTGCATTGCTGATGTATGGGAGTGGTGAACATTTCTCGGCCAAAGGAGGCGTGTTTGCCGGACAATTGATGCATTTATACACCTTGAGCATAGGACAGTGGGCTTACATAATCATTGCAATTGCAGCTTTTACAACCATGTTTAGTACCACTCTGACTTGTTTGGATGCTTATTCAAAAGTACTAAAACCTACGACGGAATATTTGTTGCCTTCCACCAAAGGATATGGAAATAAATTGGTTTGGTTTTGGCTGATGATTGTAATTTCCGGTGCTTTATTACTGATTTATGCTTTTTCGTCCAGTATGAAATTTATGGTTGATTTGGCAACGACTTTGTCATTTATCACTGCTCCGGTTTTGGCGTTTTTAAACTATAAGGCGGTTACAGACAGTCATATTCCCGAATCCTTTCGCCCGGGAAAATATTTACGAATTTATGCACAATTAGGTATCTTGTTTCTAAGCATTTTTTCAATCAGCTACCTGATTTGGAAATATGGCAGTTTGCTATAAAAAAAATCAGTTATTGGAGATAAAATTTTTAGTGTAACAATTCAATTATTTCATCAACCGATAATTTTTGTTGCTCACCGTTTTGCATATTTTTAATACTAAAAACATTTTCTGTCATTTCTTGTGAGCCCGCCATTGCAACGTATGCTATTTGTCGTTTGTTGGCATAATTCATTTGTTTTTTTAGTTTGGATGCGTCCGGAAACAACTCGGCTTTAATATTATTTTTACGCAGTTTCTGAATGGCTTGTAAGCTGTACATTGCTTCGCCTCCACCAAAGTTTACAAAGAGTATGTCGGGTTTAGCCAATGTAATATCTTTAAACAAATCCAAGCTTTCCATCACCAGGTAAATACGATCCAAGCCAAAAGAAATGCCGATACCGCTCATGTTTTTTAATCCGAAAATGCCGGTTAAATCATCATAACGACCACCACCGCCAATAGAGCCCATTGCCACATTATCGGCAACGACTTCGTAGATGGAGCCGGTGTAATAGTTAAGCCCGCGCGCCAAGGTAATATCAAATTCGATCTGGGCGGATTGCAAGCCGATTTTGTTGGTTTGTTGCAAGACGAATTTCAATTCTTCTATACCTTTTTGTCCTTCCTTAGAGTTTTGTAATAAATTTTTTAATAAAGCAATTTTTTCTTCGTTGCTGCCTTTTGATTCAAAAATGGGCGAAATATTTTGAATGGATTTTTCAGAAATATTTTTAGCAAGCATTTCTGACACGACGCCTTCTTTGCCGATTTTGTCCAGTTTGTCCAAGGCAACGATAAACTCGGTAAATTTATCTTTTTCTTCAAGCAATTCAGCCAGACCTGAAAGAATTTTTCGGTTGTTTATTTTGATATGAACCGGTATTTCCAAATCGGTAAAAACCTGATCATATAATAATGTAAAAGATACATCTTGCCATAGCGATTGGCTACCCACTACATCGGCATCGCATTGGTAAAACTCGCGAAAACGTCCTTTTTGAGGGCGATCGGCACGCCAAACCGGCTGAATTTGATAACGTTTAAAAGGAAAACTCAGTTCGTTTTGGTGCTGCACAACATAACGGGCAAAAGGCACGGTTAAATCATATCGAAGCGCTTTTTCGGATATTTTCGGCGTGATTTTTTTGCTGTCTTTTTCCTCGTATAATGCCGCATCTACTTTTCTTAAATAATCACCCGAATTGAGAATTTTAAAAATTAAGCGGTCGCCTTCTTCGCCATATTTTCCCATTAAAGTTTGATAATTCTCAAAAGATGGGGTTTCAATCGGTTGAAAACCATAATTTTCAAAATTTCTTTTGATGTGTTGGATGATGTAATTGCGTTTGGCAATTTGCTCGCTGTTAAAGTCTCTGGTTCCTTTTGGAATGCCTGGTTTTTGTGCCATTGTATTGTTATTTCTAATCTTTGCAAATATCAAACTTTTTTATCATTAATAATAATTTTTATGTATTTTCGTTTTTAATTAAAAAACTTAATCTTTTTAAGTAAAATAAATAATAAAAGCAATATGACAAACAAAAGCACGATTTACTTATTTTTCGCCTTATTTTTAGGCTATTTCTCTGCAAATGCACAGGCTTATGAAAATGCGATTGGCTTGCGAGGCGGATTTCACAGTGGCATTACTTTTAAGCATTTTATCGATGACAATAAAGCGCTTGAAGCAATCGTAGATTCCAGATGGCGCGGTTTTGAAGTCGTTGGTTTATTGGAGTTTCAAAATGAGATAACCGATGTTGAAGGCATTAGCTGGTATTACGGTTTTGGGGCGCATATAGGTTTTTATGATGACAAATATGTCGGTTGGGGCGAAAGCACGTCTTATATGGTGATTGGTCCCGATGGTATTTTGGGCATTGAATACGCCATCCCAAGTATTCCTATTGCTATTTCTTTGGACTGGAAACCGAGTTTTAACCTCATTGGCTATTCACATTTTTATGGTGATGAAGGTGCTTTTTCTATTCGATATACTTTTTAATTTGTAGAAATAGTGATTAAAAATGTTTATAGGTTAACAGGAAGTTAGCAAGAAGAAATTCTATTAGAAAAAATAATTAAAACTCAGTCTTGTTTAATTTTGCAAAGTTTTGCCTTTATCATTCTTCCAAAATCATAGACAATTCCAACCAGCGTTCTTCTTTGATATCCAATTGGTTGATAATTTCTTTTAGCTCGTTAGAAAGTTGGTCGATTTCTTCCATATCCAAACTTTCTTGGTTAAAAAGAGTCTCAATTTGTTGCTTTCTGTCTCTTAGATTTTCGATGTCTTTTTCAAGTTTGTCAAACTCTCTTTGCTGGTTAAAATTGAGTTTTGCAGGTTTGTTTTTTTTTCTAGGACTATCTTTTTTGATTTTTTCAACATTTTCTTTTTCCTTTGAATCTTCATACGTGCGATAGTCCGAATAGTTTCCGGGAAAATCCTCAATAAGTCCGTTGCCTCTAAAAACAAACAAGTGGTCTACAATTTTATCCATAAAATAGCGGTCATGTGATACCACAATTAGGTTTCCGGGAAAATCGAGCAAGAAATTTTCTAGAATATTTAGAGTCACGATATCTAAGTCGTTTGTAGGTTCATCTAAAATTAAAAAGTTAGGATTTTGAATCAAAACGGTACACAAAAACAATCTTTTTAGTTCGCCGCCGGATAGTTTTTCAACAAAATCGTATTGTTTTTTTCTGTCGAATAAAAAGCGTTCCAACAAAGCGCCGGCAGATATTTGACCGCCGTTTTGCAAGGGAATATAGTCGCCGTATTCTTGAATGACTTCAATGACTTTTTGTCCTTCTTTGACATGAATACCACTCTGTTTGTAATAACCGAATTTTATGGTTTCGCCTACCGAAATTGCCCCTGAATCAATGTCTAACTGTTGGCTAATAATATTTAAGAAAGTCGATTTTCCGGTGCCGTTTTTTCCAATAATGCCGATTCGTTCACCACGCTTAAAAACATAATTGAATTGGTCTAAAATTTTAAGCGAGCCAAATGATTTTGATACGTTTTCTATCTCCAAAATCTTTTTGCCCATACGTTCCATACTAATCTCCAACTGTACTTGGTGGTTGTTTCGTCTTTGAGTTGCTTTTTCTTTGATTATTTGAAAATCATCAATGCGTGATTTTGATTTGGTCGTTCGGGCTTTGGGTTGCCTGCGCATCCATTCCAACTCTTTTTTAAACAAAGATTTTGTCTTGCTCAGCGTTTGTTTTTCAACAGCCAGTCTTGCTTCTTTTTTTTGCAAAAAATTGGAATAATTTCCCTTGTATCTATAAATTTTTCCTTGATCCAATTCCATAATTTCATTGCAGACACGTTCCAAGAAATACCGGTCATGGGTAACCATAAATAAGGTCATTTTTTCTTTGGCAAAATATTTTTCCAACCATTCAATCATCTCCAAATCAAGGTGATTGGTGGGTTCGTCCAATATCAATACGTCGGGTTTGTGAATGAGCGAGATAGCAAGCGAAAGACGTTTTTTTTGCCCACCTGACAGGTTTTTTATCTGCAAGCTATGATTCTCAAATTTTAGTTTGGAGAGAATTTGTTTGTATTGCGTATCAAAATCCCAAGCTTGATGTTGTTCCATAGCATTAAAGGCTTTTTGATAGGCGTCCGTATCATCCATGTTTTTCAGCGCATGTTCATAAGATTCTACTATTTTTAGTAGGGGATTGTCAGAGTTAAACACGGCTTGTTCGATGGTGTATTCAGGATTTAAACGGTCTTTTTGTTCTACATAAACGACTTTTAATCCTTTGCGCATCACCACTTTACCGGAATCCATTGGTTCTTTTCCGGCAATAATATTTAGAAGTGTGGTTTTGCCACTGCCATTTTTGGCAATAAAGGCAATTTTTTGAAACTGATTAATCCCAAAAGAAATGTCTGAAAACAACTGGCGGTCACCAAAAGACTTGCTGATATTTTGGACGGAAATATAATTCATTATAAATGATGATTTGGCCTGCAAGATACAAGTATTTTTTTGGAAAATTACGGGCTAATTCATATTTGACAAATAAGCATTTTTGCGTATATTTAGCCACTCAAAAAAAATTTTTTATATGCATATTTCAAGTAAACTTCCCCAAGCCGAAACATCTATTTTTGCAGTTATGTCCGGATTGGCAAATGAATATAATGCCATTAATTTATCACAGGGTTTTCCCAATTTTCAGGTTTCACGAGAATTAATCAAGGATGTGAATCAACAAATGTTGGCAGACAAAAATCAATATGCACCCATGACCGGCGTGTTGGAATTGCGACAAGCCATTGCTCAAAAAATCAAATTCTTATTCGATAGAGATATCAATCCCGATACGCAAATCACCATAACAGCAGGGGCAACCCAAGCTTTGTTTACGGCTATAACAGCTTTTATTTCTACCGGAGATGAAGCCATTATTTTTGAACCTGCTTATGATTCTTATGACCCTGCGGTACGCTTAAACGGTGGTATTCCTAGTTATATTTCCTTATCGGCTCCTGATTTTAAAATCGATTGGGATCAAGTTCGAGACGCTATTAATGAACGCACTAAATTGTTGATTTTCAACACGCCTAACAATCCGGGTGGTTTTGTTTTTGATCGTGAAGATATGTTGCGATTGGCAGAAATAACCAAAAACACCGACATTGTAGTGATTAGTGATGAAGTGTATGAACACATAATATTTGATGGTTTGCAACACCAATCTGCGCTCTTGTTTGATGATTTGTTTGCTAGGACGATTGCCGTATATTCTTTTGGCAAAACTTTTCATGCAACCGGTTGGAAAACGGGTTATGTAGTTGCGCCGGAGAATTTGATGAAGGAGTTTAGAAAAGTACATCAATTTAATGTATTCAGCGTTAACACACCCATTCAATATGCGCTAGCTGAATATATGAAAGACCCGGAGAATTATATACACATTCCTAGTTTTTACCAAAGTAAGCGTGACTTTTTTGTAGATGCTTTACAAGAAAGCAGGTTTAAAGTGCTGCCGTCTCACGGTACATATTTTCAGTTGTTGGATTACAGTGCTATTTCCAGCCAAAAAGAATTTGATTTTGCCGTTTGGTTGACCAAGGAAAAAGGCGTGGCAGCTATCCCGATTTCTTCTTTTTATCACGACAAAAGAAACCAACAAATATTGCGTTTTGCATTTCCAAAAGACGAGGATACGCTCTTGCGTGCGGCTAGAATTCTTTGTGAGGTTTGATTATAACTAGTTTAAATCGATAAACCAAAATCCGGTATCCCATTTTGAAGTGGCTCCTTGAGAATCTTTTTTATAGGAATTTTCGTCATCTTCTGTACAGCTTTTATAGCTTTTAAAGACAATTTCTCCTTTGGTAAAATCAATCGGGGAAGAAAAATCGGGGCTGTCAAAAACAAATGTATGAAACGCACCATTCTCGCCACACCAATCGACATTGTCCGGCAGGTCGTTTAGAAAACTTTCATCGTAAATTCTGCCCGCGAAACTTTTATCAAGATATTTGGCATTGACACTGACAACAATGGCTTTTATGCCGGAGGCAATTATTTTTTTTGCCAAAATTCTGGTGTCTTTTTGCCAAAGCGGAAAGTTGGCTTTTAGCGGTATTTTTGATAATTCTTTTTCTCTAAAAATCTTTAAATCTTCTAAAAATATGTCGCCAAAAATGATTTGTTCAAAACCTTTTGCCTTTAATTGTATCAAATTCTCAAACATAATTTGGTTGTAATCTGCCATACTGACATCTTTGTGCATCGAAATCGTAAAAATGGGTAATCCTAATCTTTCTGCTTGTTGTTCTAGCAAATTTAATTTGATTCCATGCATTGAAACGCGTTCAAAATCTTGGTTGACGGTTGTAAGCAAAGCATCCGGTTTTTGGTTTTGTTGCATGCTTAGGTATAAACTGTATGCCGCATCTTTACCGGTGCTCCAACTCAATAGTGTTTTATACATAAATTTATAGCTTTGATAAATATGAAATAGCTTTGGTATAACCCGCCAGTCCTTCGCCCATAATCACTAGCGCAGCGTGGTCGGAGACAAAAGAAAATTTGCGATATTCTTCGCGTTGACTGATGTCGGAGATGTGAACTTCTACAACGGGAATTTTCAGGATTTTTAAAGTGTCGCTGATGGCTATAGAAGTATGTGTATAAGCCGCAGCGTTTAAGACAACAGCTTCAAAGCTATCGGCTGCTTCTTGCAATTTGTCTATGATATTGCCTTCGTGATTGGTTTGATAATAAGAAATATCGATGTTCGGAAATTTTTGACGCAACTCGATTAAAAAATCTTCAAAACTGACGTTCCCGTATATTTCCGGTTCGCGCTTGCCCAACAAATTTAAATTAGGTCCGTTTATGATGAGAATCTTTTTCATTTTTAAATCACTTTTAAATTATAATAAAACAGTTCTTTTGGTAAATATTCTCCTGTACAGCAGGAGCAAACTGGCAAGATAAAGTAGGTAAGTTACGAAATAGGCAATTGTAACTCCTTCTAAATCATATTTTTGTATGAAATACTGTGTCAAAAAATAATAAACTATCCAAAAGCCAATTTCCGTAGAAATGTAATAAACGACTTTGGCTTTGGCAAGCATCAAAAAGGCAATTGTTAGCGAAATAATCCTGACAAAATCGCCTAAGAGTTGCCAATAAAACAAATCTTCCATAGGTGTATATTCCTTCGAGAAAAATAGGAGTACAGCCCAATGTCTCAGCAAGTATAATACAATCATTCCAAGCGTGAATAATGGGAAAATCTGTTTAAAAAACTTTTTTAATTCAGCAAAATATTCCTTGTTGGTTGTAATTTTGGCAAGTTGGGGATAATAATACAAGCTGAAAATGGGCGTGATGAACGCTAATAATAATCCTGATACTTTTTTAACGCCATCCCAATAGCCTGCATGTACTCCTTGATCATTTTGAAAATAATCAAATATCTGATTACGGATTAAGATGCTGAATAAGGGGATAACAATGGCTGTAACCAGTGCCATTCCTACATAGTTAATCAATCTTTTGTAATGACTGTTTTTAGATTTTCCTAGTGAGAATCGCAGTATTTCAATCATATCGTTTCGAATCAGTAACAATACGATGACAAACATAATGACTTGGGTGATTAATACGAGCAACAAAGCACCGAATAATTGGTAATTTATGACAAGATAAAAAGCAAAAGCAGCGACTGAAATATTTGCCAAAATATTGAGATAAGTAACTTTTTTATATTTCTGAAACCCATTTAGGATAGACATCAAAATGATGTTAATCGCATAAATGGGCGTCAAAACCCCCGCTAACATGATCAGCATATTAAAGTCTCTGTCGCCAAACAAATGCCGGTTGATGTCTTTGGAGAACACAATGGTGGCAATAGCAAAAAGAATCGAGGTAATGATTACAATCTTGTAAGAGGTTGCTAAAAAGGAACTTAGCTGTTTTTTGTTGTTTTGATATTTGGCGGTATATCGGGTAACGCCTTCGCCAATACCCATTGAGGAAACGCCTTGAAGGGTTTGCAAAAAATTTCGAAACTGCTCCGTCATACTTGTGCCTTCAGGACCAATGTAAATAGCGATAATCTTATTGACAATCCAACTGCTGATAAACCTGGCAACAACAGCAAAGGAGTTAAAAAAAGAGATTTTCAACCAAATGTTTTTCTTTAATATTTTTTTGACAGCATTCAAAAGCGATTAATTTGTTCAATAATATAAAAAATTTCTGAATCGGTCAAATTTTCACGGATGGGAATACTGATAATTTCTTGGTGAATTTGCTCCGTAACAGGATAGGATAAATCGTTCCATTCACGGTAAGCATCTTGCTGATGCGGTGGAATAGGATAGTGGATGATACTATCTATTTCTTGCTCAGAAAGATATTTTTTAAAAAGATTTCGCTCTTTGGTTCTAAGGACAAATTGGTGAAAAACATGACTTTGAAAATCCGTTGGCTGTGGTAAAACAATTTTTTCATTATCAATATGCTCCAAATATGTTTTGGCAATACGTTTTCTCATTTGATTGATTTCGTCCAAAAATGGCAATTTGACATTTAAAAAACCGGCTTGTATTTCATCCAGACGAGAATTGATTCCTTTAAACCGGCTGACATATTTTGTCGCTTGCCCGTAGTTGGATAATTGCAGTACGATTTCAGCCAGTTTAGCATCTTGTGTTGTAACGGCACCGCCATCGCCCAAAGCACCTAAATTTTTGGTTGGGTAAAAACTAAAAGCAGCAGCATCGCCCAGATTTCCCGTTTTTTTGTTTTCATAGACAGCGCCATGTGCTTGTGCGGCATCTTCAATCAGAAGCAGGTTATTTTCCTTAGCAATTTTTTGTAAGGCGTTCATATCTGACACTTGTCCGTAGAGGTGTACGGCTAAAATTGCTTTGGTTTTGGCGTTTATTTTTTCTTTGACTTGTTGCGGGTCGATATTATAAGTTTTAATGTTTGGCTCGACAAGCACGGGTGTCAATCCGGCTTGGCTAATGGCCAAAACGCTGGCAATATAGGTGTTAGCCGGTGCGAGAATTTCATCTGCCGGCTTGAGCTTGCCCAAGATTTTATAGCCTTCCAAAATTAGGCGAATGGCATCTAATCCATTTCCCACCCCAATGGCATGCGCTGTGCCACAATATTGTGCAAAATTTTGTTCAAAACTTTTGACTTCATTGCCTCTGACATAGTAACCACTTTCCAAGAATTGTGCGAATTTCTCTTGAAAAGCAACTTCGTATTTTAGGTTGATTTCTTTAAGGTTTAGGAATGGAATCATTGTCGTATTTGCTTGAGTTCGTGAGCCTTGTTTATGTCAATTTTGTAGGCGTATTGATTGATGATTTTTGCGCCAAAACTTTCTTTCCAGTAGGACAAGCCTTGGTCTATAAATTTGTTTTTTTCTGCGCTTCCAAAACTGATATAGGTATAATCTTTTTTGTAATGTTCTATCAGATAGTTTGTTAAGTAGTCAACAGCATTCCTTTTGTCCGGTTCATTGTTGGCGTGAATGTATTGATAATGGACGCTATTTGCAAACTTATATACAATGGCACCTGCCAGCACTTTGTCGTTTGACAGACATGCAAAAAAATTGATTTCTTGTGGAAACCTCTTCATTAGAAGTTGCATTTCTGCCAAACTGTGCACGGGGCTTGCTTGGTGCCGGCTAGCTAAATTTTGTTGGATGATTTGCCAAAAACCTGCTAAATATTTTTGATCTTGAGAAATTTGTAAAGCTAGCGATTTAGTCTCGGCGATACTTCTTTTTCGATTGCGATTGATGCCGGTAAATGTAGGCGTAAAAATGACAAAAAAGGGTTTCATCCAAAGCATTTTTGAAGCTAAATGATGATAGAGGTACAAATTGGCATCATCGGGATAGCGGTGAAAAATATTGGGAATGCTTTTGATATGCCAGTGATTGATTTTTTTATCTTGTAAGTATTCTAAAAGCTGTTCGGTTATTTCTATCTTATCAGCAAGATGTAATTTGTTGTGGTAAAGTATTTCACCATAGGTCAACCCGTTGTGACTAAATATTTCATTATCAATTATATGAGCAGGTAGCGCACCGATAAGTTTGTTCTTTTTATAAATCATCAAACTATAATCTGTAAAACGCTCGGCATGATAGTCCATATAACTTCTTTGATGCAAAAAAGTGCCATTGGCGGTTTTTCGCACAAAATCATCCCAGTCTTTTTGATGCTCTTTTTGATATTTTTTTACGAGATATCCCATATTTTTATACTTCGTAGCTTTCTATCTGTTCATACAGTTCTTTAATGGTCGATTCATTCTTGTTAAATAAGTCGATGAGTTCTTGTCTCAATACTTGAACGATTTCATCCAAAGAATAGGTTAATCCGGTGATATTTTTCATAGAAATGGCTTGGGGCAGATTGATAAACATCGTTTGATTTACATTCAAACCAATACCGATGATACTTTGTTTGATGATTTGATTGTGTATGACATTCTCAATCAAAATACCCGCAATTTTCTTATTTTCTGCCATTATGTCGTTTGGCTGTTTTATTTTGACATTAAAAATCTTAAATTTTCGCAAAACATTTACCAGCGCTATCGAAACGATATGGTTGAGCAGATATTGTTTTTGAGCGCTAAAATCCGGAAAAGTCAAAAAGCTAATTAATATATTTTCACAACAAGCTGATTCCCAATTGTTTGTTCTTTGACCGCGTCCTTGCGTTTGACTGTCGGTTTGTACATAAAAAAAATTGGGTAGTTTTTTTTCTTTGCTGTAACTTTTTAGGAAGTCATTCGTTGAACTTATGGTATTAAATTTGATATGATTCATAGCAATATTTGTAAATTTTGGTACAATCAATTTTTCTTATGTTTAAATAGGTTTTTATCAAAAATACAAAAAAAATAGGTTTTGCTTTCACATAAATTTTTGTCATCTTTGCCAAAAGAATTAATTGATAAAATTTTATCAAAAGTACGAAGAAAATATAGAAAAATATATGACGAATAAAAATAATACTGATGCTTTAATAAGCAAAATTATTGAAGGAATTGAAGAAGTAAAAGGACAACATACGACAATCATAGATTTAAGAGAGATTGAAAATGCTGTTTTTCAATATTTTATCATAGCTGATGGAACATCAAACACGCAAGTAAATGCCATCGCAGATTCCGTAAGAAAAACGGTAAGCAAGGAATTGCATCAAAAGCCTTGGCATATCGAAGGTACTGACAATTCCGAATGGATATTGATGGATTATGTAGATGTGGTGGTGCATGTGATGCAAAAAGCCACCAGGGAATATTACGATTTAGAGGAACTTTGGGCAGATGCCAAAATTATGCAGCTCAAAAGTGAATAATAATTTTTTAATTTAATGTATGGATAAGAATAATATTGACAATTCGAAAAAAGGAATGAAAAAGCCTGATACCGGTAATAATAAGTCCCCGATGAAATTTAATATATCTTGGATTTATTTTGCTATTTTTACCACGCTATTCTTCTTGATGATGAATTCAGGTGATTCAAATGATGAGAAAATAATAAGCTATAATAAATTTGAAGAGCTCTTGGATCATGGCAAAATAAAGGAAGTTGTTATTGAGAATAAACAACTTGCCGATATATTTATTGCCGATGCTGCCAAGGATAAAAAGGGCAAGAAAAAAGAAAAAGGATTTTTTCAATCCGGTCCGCAACCCGATTATATCGTAGAAATTGGGAATTTGGAACTCTTCGAAAAAAAATTGGACGAAGCAAGAGCCAAAGGCATTCCGGTAGAATATAAGTTTAAAACCACAACCGATTATTTTATGGCATTCTTGATGCAGGTATTGCCATGGATTCTCATTATTGGTTTCTGGTTATATATGATGAAGCGAATGAGTGGCGGCGGTGCCGGCGGCAGTGGTGGCGGTGGCGGTATTTTTAGCATTGGAAAATCACGTGCCCAATTATACGATACTAAAAAGAAAGAAAAAACTACTTTTAAAGATGTTGCCGGATTAGAAGGTGCAAAAGAAGAAGTAAAAGAGATCGTTGATTTTTTGAAAAACACGGAGAAATACACCAAATTGGGTGGTAAAATTCCGAAAGGTGTCTTATTGGTAGGCCCTCCCGGAACCGGAAAAACCTTGCTTGCAAAAGCCGTTGCCGGAGAAGCAAAAGTGCCTTTTTTCTCACTCTCAGGTTCTGATTTTGTAGAAATGTTTGTGGGGGTTGGTGCTTCTAGGGTGAGAGACTTGTTTAAGAAAGCCAAGGAAAAATCACCTTCAATCATCTTTATTGACGAAATTGATGCCATAGGACGTGCCCGTGGCAAAAACAATATGACAGGCAGTAATGATGAAAGAGAAAGTACGCTAAACCAATTGCTTACTGAGATGGACGGCTTTGGTTCACAAGATAACGTAATTATTATCGCTGCGACAAACCGTGCAGATGTTTTGGATAAAGCGCTCTTGCGTGCCGGACGTTTTGATAGACAGATTTTCGTCGATTTACCCGATTTAAACGAACGTAAAGAGATATTTGAGGTCCATCTAAAACCCTTGAAGTTGTCAAACGATGTGGATGTCGATTTTCTGGCAAAACAGACTCCCGGATTTTCGGGTGCAGATATTGCCAATGTTTGTAACGAAGCAGCGCTTATTGCGGCTCGTAAAGCCAAAGAGCAAGTAGATAAACAAGATTTTCTAGATGCCGTTGATAGAATAATCGGTGGATTGGAAAAGAAAAATAAAATTATAAAGCCGGCAGAAAAACGTCGTGTGGCACATCATGAAGCAGGTCATGCGACGGCAAGTTGGTTGCTTGAGCATGCACATCCTTTGGTTAAAGTAACCATTGTACCTCGTGGGCAGTCTTTGGGTGCCGCTTGGTATTTGCCTGAAGAACGTGTGTTGGTAGAAAAAGAACAAATGTTGGACGAAATGGCTGCTACTTTGGCAGGTAGGGCTGCCGAAGAAGTAATTTTTGGAAATATTTCAACAGGTGCCTTAAACGATTTGGAAAAAGTAACCAAACAAGCACGCGCGATGGTAACGGTTTACGGATTAAATGAAAAAATTGGTAATTTGACCTATTATGATTCTTCCGGTGAAGCTTACGGATTTACCAAACCGTACAGCGAAAAAACAGCTGAGATTATCGATCAAGAAATTTCAAAAATAATTGAAGAACAATATGTTAGGGTTAAAAAAATCTTAAGTGAGAATAAGGAGAAGTTGATAAATTTGGCCAATAGACTACTTGAAAAAGAGGTTATTTTTAAAGAAGATCTAGAAAGAATTCTTGGCAAGAGACCTTTTGATGAGGAAGAAAAAGAAACGCCTGAGGCGTAGATTTTTGAAATTTATAATTGATAAAATTAGACTATAAATTTTATGTTTTTATAGCAAGTAACACATATTTAAACGAATAACACCGATATAATTGCATTTTATCGGTGTTATTTTTTTATATTTGCAAAACACTTATAAGATAAAAATCAGCCGATAATGGAATTTTTTAAAAAAATTTTTTCTTCAAAGTCTAAAGATTACGATAAAGATGAAGTTGAGGATATCGACCAATTGACAAAGATGCCGGTAGATGAACACTTTGTTTTTAGGTTTAAGGAGAATGGCGGCAAATTTTTCTATCCCGAAGATATGGATAGCTTTGCTTCTGAATTGTTAAAACTGCTAAAATATCTTAAAAAGGATCGTTTTAGTGTGATTGAACGTTCTTATTTGCATTTTTTAGAAAAATTAAAAGTACCTTGTACAACCGAACTTACAAAAGATGCTGTTTTGCTAGGTGGTTGCGAAAGCTTAATTGCTGAAGAAGGAGCCGTTATGACGACCTCACGTCAAACTAAAAATTTTAGAAATATAGATTTGCCCAATACAAGGGTTTTTATAGCATTGTCCAATCAAATTACCTTGTCAAAAGCAGATGCCTTGAGAGAGATAAATAAGAAATATGAGGATTACCCGTCAAATATACAAACTTTAAGCGTTTTTAAGAAGAATAAAGAAGGAGAAGTATCTGAAAATTGGTTTGATACCTATCTGTTTTTAATAGAGAATTAATGAGATGAAGGAGTTAGTTAAAAGAAGTTTTTTTGGCTTGGTTTATGTCCTTATCGTTTTGGTGGGTTTGCAAGTTTCCTACTTGCGTTTTTGGCTGTTCTTCATTTTTATGTTGCTCGCCTTGGTTGAGTTTGCCAAATTAATCAAAGTGCGTAAAAGTTTGTTGATTTTGCCCGCCATTGCCATTTATTTTATGAGTGGCAGTTTTAAATACCATTTTGATATCGACAAGCATCTTACCCAAAATATTTTATGGGCTTTTAGCATTTTACTTTTGATGATTCCTTTTGTGCAATTTATACTTGGTAAAATCACAAGTGAGATGCTTTCTAGGTTTTTTCTGAGCATGTTTTATATTGCCTTTCCCTTTGCCTTGCTCTTGCATATTGATTGGCACTTAATCTTGTTTGTTTTTGTGATTATTTGGTCATCAGATAGTTTTGCTTATTTGGCAGGTTCTAGCTTTGGTAAGCATAAATTGGCGCCGCAGATTTCACCCAAAAAATCTATTGAGGGCCTTATTGGTGGGCTAACTGGAAGTGTTTTAGTAGCAATTTTATATTATTTTATGTCAAAGAATACTTCATTTGATTTACACTTCTCTTTATACATCTATTTAATGTATGCCCTCGTAATTGTGATTTTTGGTACCTTGGGCGATTTATTGGAGTCTAAATTTAAACGACAGGCAGGCGTTAAAGATTCCGGAAAAATAATGCCGGGACATGGTGGCATTTTAGACAGATTGGATAGTTTTATTTTTGCTATTCCGTTTGTATTTATATTATTATTAATTTTGAAATAATGAATTTACATAAAGAAGGATATAGAATAATTGCATGGGCTTTTTTTGTGATTGCCATTGTTAATTATTATTTGCACAAACACAATGATATCTACTGGTTAAATTGGATTATTACCATCGCCTCCTTGATATTTTTTGTGTTGATTGTTTATTTTTTTAGATTTCCTTCTCGAGAGGTCGTTGCAAAGCCAAACGACGTCATTGCGCCTGTTGACGGCAAAGTGGTGGTTATTGAAGAGGTCATTGAGCCCGAATATTTTAAGGATAAACGCCTGCAAATATCAATTTTTATGTCTCCGTTAAATGTTCATGCTACGCGTTATCCCGTAAGTGGAAAGGTATTGTATAGCAAATACTACAAGGGGAAGCACTTGGTGGCTTGGCATCCCAAATCTTCAGAGCTAAACGAGCGAACATCCATAGTGGTGGACAACCCCATGATGGGTCCTGTTATGTTTAGGCAAATTGCAGGTGCGGTTGCTAGAAGAATCGAAAACTACTCCAAAGTAGGTGATGAGGTAGTCAGAGGCGCCGATGCCGGATTTATCAAATTTGGCTCACGTGTCGATGTATTTTTACCGGTAAACACTAAGGTTTCAGTTGTAATTGGTGATAAAACCCGTGGTGGTGAAACCATTATTGCTAGTGTTTTGGGAGCTGAGGATATAGATTAAATTTTATTTCTCTCACAAAGACAATACATTTATTCTTTAAAAAAACAAGCTCATATAGCATTATTTTTTAACCAAAAAATATACTTTTGATAAAAATCAAAATGGAAGCTTAGACACCTATTTCTTGGAAGTTTGTAAGCGATATATTTTTAGTATAAAAAA
>JANTGO010000003.1 GCA_024763015.1 Flavobacteriaceae bacterium | reverse complement strand
ACATCTATACCTTCCATATTAATGTGCAAATCAAAATGCAATCGTATTATTTTTTCAACTTCCGGCAGAAAGTTCTCTTCAATATATAGGGTGTCTTCTTCGTGAAGCGGTATTATTTCAAAATTTCTCAAATCCTCAAAAAACGAATATGGGATACTATAGCTATCACAAATTTTTTGTATCGATATTAGTTCTTGTTTACTCATTGCTTTCATTTTTTAATTATCCTATTCTATCATTGCCCAATAGAAAAGAAATCGTAATTTATTTTATCTCAGATAATTGCTTAAACAATTCTTTTTGTTTTTCGTTTAAATCCGTAGGAATTTTAACATTATAGGTTATATACAAATCACCGTATTCATTATCTTTTTTATATTTTGGAAATCCTTTTCCTTTGAGCCGGGTTTTAGTGCCACACTGCGTTCCGGGTTTTACTTTTAATTTGACTTTTGATTTCATCGTTTTCACTTCGATTTCACCTCCCAAAACTGCTGTGTACAAATCAATATCAACGGTTTTATATAAATCGTCTTGCAATCTTTTGAACGCTGTGTCATTTACAATCTTAAACTTGATATATAAATCGCCGTTTGGCCCACCGTTTACACCTTTTCCACCATGTCCTTTTATTCTAATAACTTGTCCGTCCTTGATACCTGCCGGAATGGTAATTCTGATTTTTTTACCATTAACCGTAATGGTTTGTTTATGGGTTTTGTAAATATCACTTAAGTTTAACTGTAAAGAAGCATTTAAGTCCTGTCCTTTAAACTTTACACTCTTTCTTGAGGAACTTGCCCTACCACCAAACATGGATTGAAAAAAATCGGAAAAATCTTCTTGGTCAAAACCATTACCTCCAAAACCACCAAAGTCGCCTCCCCCGTAAGATTGTTGGTATTGCTGTTGTTGTGCTTTTTGTCTTTCAATTTCATCGGCATGCTCCCAATGCTCTCCATATTTATCGTATTTTTTTCTATTTTCGGGATTGCTCAACACCTCGTTGGCTTCGTTAATTTCTTTGAACTTTTTTTCCGCTTCCTTGTTGTCTTTATTTAAATCGGGATGATATTTTCTAGCCAATTTTCTATAAGCTTTTTTTATATCGCCTTCAGAAGCATCCTTTTTCACCCCTAGAGCTTTATAATAATCAATATATGCCATAATCTTTCTTTATTTCTCTTTATTATTATTACGAAACTTATTTCTAAAAGTTACAAAAAAAACAATTATTTTTTAATCATAAAATCATTGATAATTGCATAAAAATCAGGTTGATAAATATTGATCATGCTCTGCTGAATGCTGTCTCGATTAAGCAAATAGACTTGGGCTAAATGAAAGGGTTGAATTTGTTTGATTTGATTTAATTTCTGTACTTGAAAATACATTAAACCATCATTTTCAGGGATTTGGGTTTTCCAACTATCAAAACCGGATGGATTTAAATTTAAGACCATTATATTCAAATCCGGAAAATCACGGTGGATTTGATGCAATTTTTTAAGATTGGCTGTGAAATTTTTACGGTAATAATAATTCCAGAATGTTATTAAGTATTTTCCATTTTTAAGCAAACTATCAATGGGTTGTATTTGTTTGTTTTTGTCAATAACATTGATGTTCGGAAAAATATTTCCTTTTTGCATTTTGGCATTTTTTATCAATTTATCGGTGCAAAAATTTTTGTATTTAACTTTTCCAATTTCCTGCAAATATTTTTTAACAACTGCATCTTCATTTATTATCTTTTTTGATTCGATATAATCGCCACAATATTTTGCCAATACATTATTTCTTACGTTATTATCTTTTATTTCATTTTTTGAAAAATCAACAATAGTGCTATAGTATTCATTAACATTCATTCCCACTTTTGAAACTTTATTGTTAATCAACTGATCGATAAAAGGGTATAAATCAATTACACTCGCATCGGCAACAGGTTTATGTAGTATTGTTCTATAAGACAGAAAATCTTCTGAAAAATGTAAATCCGGATGGTTTTTTACAAAATTTTCTTTTAAACTATAACTAACACTATTGGCATATAAATCAAGAATATTTCTAAATTTTGTGGATGTTTTTTTTAGATCTTCGTGATTGTTTAGCACTAATTTTTGCTTAATCCGGTCAAAAGAATCAATTTTCTTTTGAAAAGTTTGCAATGAAAATTGATGTTGTCTTTTATAAAAATAATAATTCTCCTTTTCATTGATTAAAAACAAATCCATCAATAAATTGTTCTCAAAACCCAGTCCTTCGGAGAAACTCAGCGATTCATCAAACTCATCTACATTGATATGAAATGCTAAGGAATCATTGGGTTTAAGATAAAAAAGTTGAAATTCGGGAAAGATGCTGCATAGATACAATCCTTCGTGATCGATATTTATATCGGACTTAACTTTATTGGCATTGTCTATTTTAATTGTATCAACATCCATCATCAATAAATCTCTGGATAAATACATTTTGGATATTCTGGGATTGACTATTTTTCCGGTAATCTTTACCACCCCTTTATCAGAATTTGAAAGATGCCCACAAGAAAGCAAAGTGAAAAAAATTGATAAATGTGTAAATCTTATAAATTTCATCTTAACTAGTTATTAATTACTTAGATTTCGTTGTCTTAAAGCTTCGTACAGCAATACGGCTGCCGAAACAGATACGTTTAACGAGTCTGCTTGTCCTAGCATGGGAATATAAACGGCTTGTTGCATCAATTTTCTAAAATTTTCTGACAAACCTTTATCTTCTGCTCCTACTGCAATAGCAGATGGTTTTGTAAAATCTTCAAGGTGGTAAACATTTGCGTTTTGTAGGGTTGCTCCAAACAATTTTATTGAATTTTCTTTCAAAAAAATAGCCATCTCCGCCATATTAGCAACAGCTATTTGCTTGCTAAAAACCATGCCCAGACTAGACCTGATTACATTGGGATTATACATATCGACTTTGGAATTGACCAATACAAAAGCATCGACACCGGCACCGTCAAGACTTCTGAGCATGGCACCCATATTGCCGGGTTTTTCAATAGATTCTGCAACAAGCAACAAAGGATTTTTACTCAGTTTGATATCCTTTATATGATGCGACTTCATTTTGCCAACTGCTATAATACCTTCGGTAGAATTTCGATATGACAATTTTTTAAAAACGTTTTTTGAGATTTTAACCATCTCAAAATCAGATTTATATATCTCTTTCCATTTATACAAAATCTGTTCTTCAACTAAATCGGGATAAAAATAAATGGTTTTAATTACAAAACGGTTTTTTAAAGCTGCTTCTAGTTCTCTCAAACCCTCGATAACAAACTCTTGCAACTGCTGACGCAATGCCGATTTTTTCTGCAATTGCGCAATATATTTGACTTTGGTATTATTTGTGCTAAAAATTTCCTGCATTGATATTTTTATTTGTAACTGTAAAAATAGCAAAAAGTACTTGTCTAGGTGTTATTTTAAGAAAAGATTAACCCAAATCATTCACCGTAACTATCAAAAATTAACATTAAATACCATATATACGAGACTTTAATCGTATTCCTAACTAAAATACACATACCAAATTTAAGCAACACTTAAAATTCTCTTTATGCATCTACTTCGTTACGAATTTCTTGAAATATATGGATATGTCGGCAAAATTCGATGCCTTGTATCTGCACAAAGATAATTTCATGAATGATTTGGGTCAACCCAAATCATTCACCAAAAGGGAATCAATTAAAAAAACATTAACTTTGACCAAAATTTGATAATATGATTATCGTTTTTCCATCTATTATTGCACGTTCATTTAGTGCGCTGAGCATTTATCCTTTTATTTTTTTAAAAGAAGCCGGATATAAAAATGATTATGTTTTAATAAATCACGAGAAAATACACCTAAAGCAACAAGTTGAACTCCTTTGGATTGTATTCTTTATTTGGTATCTAACGGAATATCTAATCAAATTAATCTACTACAAAAATACTTATCTCGCATATAAAAACATCTCATTTGAAAGAGAGGCCTATCATTTTGAGGATGATTTGGATTATCTGCAATCTCGTCCCTTATTTGGTTTCATCAAATACGTTTTCTAAAACTTTATTTTTTCTTATTGGCAAAATCATTCATACGCTTCTGCCATTCAGCCGTTTGCGATAAAAATGCAAAATTATCTGCTGCATATAATTTGGCTGCTTCAATTTCTTTTTTGGTAGAAAAATGAACCGTATTTTTGGTATAAAGCAAAGCCAGTTCAGGCGCTTCCATAATTTGTTTGGCTTTATCGATGGCAAAATCAGCTGCCATTTCTTGGGTAGTGATATAATTCACCAAACCCATTTGAAAGGCTTCGTCTGCTTGTAGCATTCTACCGGTAAGCAATAAATCCATACTTCTACCTTCGCCTATCAAACTTTTGAGGTACATCGTGCAAGTTGCCGGCAAAATAGCGCCCAATTTCACCGCAGGATATCCTACTTTTGTACTTAAACTCATCACGCGAATATCGGCTGCTGTGGCATAACCAAATCCTCCACCTAAGGCAATACCATTAACCAAAGCAATGGTTGGTTTTGAAAAATTATATATTTTTTCGGAAGTACTCTCCAATAACAAAGCAAAATCTCTTGCCTGCTCCACCGTTTTTAAATCCAACAATGATTTAAGGTCAACTCCTGACGAAAAAGCTTTCCCTTCGCCACTAATAATTAAGACTTTAAGCGATTCATTCCTATTTTCTCTACTCAATAAATCCGACAATTCTTCTAATAATTCCTTATGAAAAGCATTGTATTTGTCAGGACGGTTAAATTTTAAAAAACCAATATTGTTTTGAATACTATAATTTATATAAGACATATTTTTTGTTTAAGATTGAACAAAATTAGTCAAAATAATTTACTTCTTAGTAACTTATGATACGAGAAAATTACAAGCAAATCATATTTGTATGCTACCTAATATACAAACCACAGTTTTAGCAAACCCGACTTAAAAATTAATTGCGTAATATTGCAAAAAACAATATTTATGCTTGATCCTGGCCAACAAAAAAACATAGAGAAAACCAAAGAATTTGTCAAAAAAACACTTGACCAAGCAGAAGCCGGGCACGATTATTGGCATATTTTACGCGTCTTAAAAACTGCTGAAAAAATTAATGAAAAAGAGAATGCCGATGGATACATCGTACAACTTGGCGCTTTGCTTCACGATATTGCAGACTCTAAATTTCATAATGGCGACGAAAACATCGGTCCTAAAATGGCTCAAGATTTTTTAGAGACGTTGAAAATTGATAAAAATGATATTGCGCACATTGTTAAGATCATTGAAAACATCTCTTTTAAAAACACTTTCTCCGGACAAAAATTCACGAGTAAGGAATTAGAAATCATACAAGATGCAGACCGTCTTGATGCTATTGGCGCTATTGGTATTGCCCGTGCTTTTGTGTATGGCGGACATAAAAACAATCTAATTTACGACCCCAATTTCGTCCCAAAAGAAAATTTGACTAAAGAAGAATATAAAAAAGGTGAGACGGCAACTATCAATCATTTTTATGAAAAACTACTCAAACTAAAAGATTTGATGAACACGGAAACCGGCAAAGAATTGGCAAAAGAAAGACACCAATTTATGCTGGATTTCTTAGCACAGTTCTACCGCGAATGGGATATTTAAGACTATTATAAAAAAAAGACTTTTGAGGTTTCCTATTTTAAAAAAAAGAATATATTTGTCGCTTTAAAATAGCATAAAAATGTCATATACTTTTGCACAAACTTTAGAAGAAGCCAACGAATTTCTAAGAGAAAATCAGGCGGTATTGGTTTTCTTTTCCGATGAATCTTGTAATGTAGGCGATGCTTTATCACCCAAACTACAAAATATGGTGAAGGAACAGTTTCCGGAAATGCAGTTTTTAGAAATCAATGTACAAATGCTTCCGGAAGCTCGTGGATATTTCAATGTATTTGTCATCCCCACCGTACTCGTGTATTTTGACGGCAAAGAAACCATCCGACAAGCGCGTCACGTTAGCGTGCCAAAATTGGCTATGGAAATGGAACGTATTTACGACATTTTGTTTAGCTAATCTGAAAAGACTTTTTATAATAAGACATAAAAAAAGCAAGCAACTATCAAGTTGCTTGCTTTTTTAAAAAACTAATTCTAAAAGAATTACTATTAGTCAACTTCTTCAAAATCTGCATCTTGCACATCGTCATCCGGTTTTTGTTCTTGTGACGGTTCTTGTTGTGCTTGCTGAGTGCCAGCATTGGCTTGTGCAGCATTTTGAATATCTTGTCCTACTTTCATCATTAATTCATCTGCCTCTTTAGTTGCTGCTTCAGCCATATCAGCATCTTTCTTGTCATAAGCATCTTTTAATTTTTTGACAATATTTTCAATAGCTGTTTTGTTGTCAGCAGAAATATTATCCTTATGTTCTTCCATCAATTTTTCCAATTGGAAAGACATTGCATCGGCTTTGTTTAATTTTTCGATGTTTTCTTTGGCTTTTCTGTCAGCTTCTGCATTGGCTTCTGCTTCTTTTTTCATTTTTTCAATTTCGTCTTTGCTCAATCCGCTAGATGCTTCAATACGAATATCTTTAGATTTTCCGGATTTTTTATCCGCAGCTGTAACGTGAATAATACCATCGGCATCAATATCAAATGTTACTTCGATTTGTGGCTCGCCACGACGTGCCGGTGGAATGCCGTCTAAGTGGAAACGACCAATTGTTTTGTTATCTTTTGCCAAAGGTCTTTCTCCTTGCAACACATGAATTTCAACGCTAGGTTGGTTATCTTGTGCCGTAGAAAATATTTGAGATTTCTTAGTTGGAATGGTTGTATTTGCATCGATTAACTTTGTAAATACGCCACCCATTGTTTCAATACCTAAGGACAAAGGTGTAACATCTAACAACAAGACATCATCGATATCACCTGTCATTACAGCTCCTTGAATAGCAGCACCTTCAGCAACAACTTCATCAGGGTTTACGTTTTTAGAAGCTTTTTTTCCAAAGAATTTTTCAACTTCTTCAACTACTTTAGGGATACGAGTCGATCCACCTACCAAAATCACTTCGTCGATATCACTTGGTTTAAGGTCTGCTTGCTGTAAGGCCTCTTTTACCGGTTTCATGGCTCTGCTTACCAAATCATCGGTCAATTTTTCAAACTGTGCTCTGGTTAATTTTTTAACCAAGTGTTTGGGACCGGATGCTGTAGCCGTAATATAAGGCAAATTGATTTCTGTTTCATTGGCTGAGGACAATTCAACTTTGGCTTTTTCTGCAGCTTCTTTCAAACGTTGCAATGCCATTGGATCTTGTTTCAAATCAATTCCTTCATCTTTTTTGAATTCGTCAGCCAACCAGTCGATTATTCTTTGGTCAAAATCATCACCACCTAAGTGGGTATCACCGGAGGTTGAAAGCACTTCTGTAACGCCATCACCTATATCCAAAATAGAGATATCAAAAGTACCACCACCTAAGTCAAATACGGCAATTTTCTTTTCTTTGTCAGATTTATCCAATCCGTATGCCAAAGCTGCAGCCGTAGGTTCGTTGATAATACGACGTACTTTTAATCCGGCAATTTCTCCGGCTTCTTTGGTTGCTTGCCTTTGAGAATCGTTAAAATATGCCGGCACAGTAATAACCGCTTCGGTTACTTTTTGTCCCAGATAGTCTTCAGCTGTCTTTTTCAATTTTTGCAAAATCATAGCCGAAATTTCTTGTGGCGAATATTGTTTGCCATCAATTTCTACTCTCGGCGTATCATTTGGTCCTTTAACCACTTTGTAAGGAACCCTTGTAACTTCATCTTTTACCTCTGAATATTTATTACCCATAAATCTTTTGATAGACGAAACGGTTTTTTCAGGATTGGTAATAGCTTGACGTTTAGCAGGATCTCCTACTTTAATTTCACCTTTATCTGTAAATGCCACAACAGAAGGTGTCGTTCTATTTCCTTCGTGGTTGGGAATAACAACCGTGTCATTTCCTTCACGAACAGCAACAACCGAATTGGTTGTTCCCAAATCTATTCCAATAATTTTGTTTGATTTGCTCATAGTATATATATTTTTATTTTATTCTGATTTATTTTTTAATTTCAGAATACTTTTGACAAGTATTATGCCAAGCATTATATATACGTTTTTTGTCATTATAATAGATATAATCCATTTTTTTACGACAGAATGGCAGGTTTTAACTGACAAAGTATGTTGATGAAATTTTATCGCTTGGAGCGCTTATGTGATTGTGGGCGTTTGGGTCTTGATCTACCCCCTCCTTGTTTTAAAGGAGGCAGCTCTTTACTGCTATCGTGGTAGTCATGTTCCGTTATGACCGGAACTTTTTGTTTGATTAGCTTTTCTATATCTCTTAAAAAACTTCGCTCATCCGCCGCACAAAACGAAATGGCAATACCGCTTTCTTTGGCACGACCTGTACGCCCAATCCTATGCACGTAGGTTTCTGAGATATTTGGCAAATCGTAATTGATGACCATCGCAAGCTTAGAAACATCGATACCTCTAGCGGCAATATCGGTGGCTACTAAAACTTTCAGACTGCCTTCTTTAAATGACTTTAAAGTTTTTTGTCTGGCAGATTGCGATTTATTTCCGTGAATGGCTTCTGCACTTATGCCGGCTTTATTTAAAAGTTTTACAATTTTATTTGCGCCGTGTTTGGTACGGGAAAAAACCAATATTGAAGAAGGATTTTTTTCTATAATCAAAGCCGCTAACAATTTTATTTTATCGTTCTTTGACACAAAATAAACCGCTTGATTGACCAATTCGGCAGTTGCTTGTTGCGGCTTAATACTTACCCTTTTATAATTCTTTTTTAGGATGGTTCCCGATAATTCAATTATGGCTTTAGGCATCGTGGCCGAAAAAAACAAAGATTGCCTTTGTTGAGGCAGTTTTACCAATAATTTTTTTATATCATGGATAAAGCCCATATCGAGCATGTGATCTGCTTCATCCAAAACAAAATACTGAATATCTCTTAGAGAAATAATCCCCTGCCCCATTAAATCGAGCAATCTACCGGGGGTTGCCACTAAAACATCAACACCTTGTTTTAATTTTGCCACTTGAGAAGCTTGTTTAACACCTCCAAAAATAACGGTATTGCGCAAGCCCGTATATTTGGCATAAGCCGTAAAATTATCGGCAATTTGTATTGCCAATTCTCTAGTAGGTGTTACTACCAATGCTTTAATTTTTCTTTTGGAATGCGAATCCTTCCTATCATTATATATATGTTGAATGATTGGAATGGCAAAAGCTGCTGTTTTACCGGTTCCTGTCTGTGCACTCCCTAGTAAATCGTTATGATGAAGTAGATAAGGAATCGCTTGTTCTTGAATAGGTGTCGGCTGTACATAGCCTTTGTTTTTAAGCGCTTTTTGAATAGGCTCAATGAGTTGTAAATCTTTAAATGTCATGTATATATTTTAATTTTATCGTCAAAATATATCCGTGACGATTCGAATCTTGAGCGGCAAAGATAGGTTAATTATTTTTAAGCCGTATTCATCACAAATTACAAACAACAGATGACTAAATAACAACGTAATCATTTGATATAAGCCTTCGGATTAATAACCTGCCAATACGATACCGTTAATATTTTTGTACAACTCTACAGCTTGCCTATCGGTCATGTTGCTCACAAACATAGCCACATTTAAAATCTTTTCATAGTCGCTCTGACCATTTTTATACTCTTGTGGAAGCAGTCTATAAAATGTCTTATGTTGTTTTGGAAATAAGGTTGCTTGCACAAATTTATCGAGCAAATCTGGCAAAACCTTCATGCCTGCGGCCTCAATTTTGAGCACCGGATCGGATTGATAAATCTTGTCGATACTAATATCGATGATTTTTTTTAATTTTAGCTGTTGGTCTTCAGGTAACAAATCAAGCAAAGCTTTATCGAGTTTCCCCGATAAAAAATCAGCTTCATTCTCAACAAAAATTTGAGCGGTTTGTTGCACCAACTGATTGATTGCTAAACTTCTAAGATAATTTGCTTTTTCGCGTTGGCTGATAATTTTTTGATAGCGTTTATTGTATTGTTCATTCCATTCAATCAATTCGGAGAAAGCTTTTTCTAAGGTATTAAAATCGATAAACCCAACATTAAAACCATCTTCAAAATCAATGATATGATAACAAATATCATCTGCTGCTTCTACGAGAAAAGTCAACGGAAAACGTTTCCATGCTTTGTCGCTATCTTTGCTTTGCGGTATGAGATGCAAGACCTTGGCAATCTCGTTTTCAAACAAATCTATTTCACTTTGATAAATACCAAATTTTTTAAGACTAGCCCGTTTTTCGGCTTTTCTATTGGGTAATGACTCCTTGGGATATTTGGCAAAGGTCGCATAAGTTCCCAAAGTCAAACGCAAACCGCCTTTAATCTCAGATTGATTTTCCAATGTCTGAGAAATGATACGCAAACCGGAGGCGTTTCCTTCAAAATTTTGTAAATCTGCTTTTTGTTTGTCGGTCAGGTTTTCTAAATATTTTTTGGCTTTTTTACTTCTAAAATAGCTACTTATGGCTGCTTCGCCTGCATGACCAAAGGGCGGATTTCCAATATCATGTGTAAGACAAGCTGCCGAAACCAAATGACCAAAATCCGTAGGGTAAATTTGTAATTTCTCAATTAAATCAGGATATTTCGAAACAATTTTTTCTCCGACAATATTACCTATTGACCTGCCTACAGAAGCTGTTTCTAAACTGTGCGTCAATCTGTTACGAACATAATCGGATTTGGGGAATGGCAATACTTGCGTCTTGTTTTGCAGTCTGCGGAAGGCAGATGAAAAAATGATCCGGTCGTAATCCATTTGAAAAACAGAACGGTAGGTTTCTTTGTTTTTCTTGTCGTCGAATAATCTTTTTTTGGCGTTTTCAAAATAAGCTAACCACATCGTCATCAAAATAATATTTTTAGTTTTTATTTTTTTGCAGGTAAAGGACTAATAATTCGTACATCATAAAATTCGATAGCACCCTTGACAATTCCTTTAATCGTTTTAAACAAGGCATCTGTAATATTCTTTTTGTATAAGTCTTTGGCATGAATCAAACTCACCTCACGAGCCGGTTCGGGCTTTTTAAAATTTCGCAAAAATTTCTTATCTTCCTTACACAAATCTTCGGTTTCGAGATAAGGCAACAAAGTCATTCCCAAACCTTCTCTAGACAACTTGATCAATGCATCAAAATTACCGATATTCAACTCAAAGCCCTGTTCTTTTTTTGAAATAGTCGAGCAAATATTCAAGATATTATCTCTAAAACAATGACCTTCATCCAGCAAAAGAATATCTTTCACATCCAAATCCTGCTCAGATAAAACATTTTTCTTAAACAACCTGTGGGTCTCTGGGATAAAACCGACAAAAGGTTCGTAATACAAGGGCTTTTCTACAATTTTTTCTTCTTCCAAAGGCGTTGCGGCAATACCGGCATCTATTTTCCCGTCGATAATGCTCTCCATCATTTGTTCAGTAGGAATTTCAATAATTTGCAGGTGTACTTTAGGGTATTTTTTATTGAATGTCTTTAAAAACATCGGTAATAAAGTCGGCACAATCGTGGGAATAATACCCAGTTTATATTCTCCACCGATAAAACCCTTCTCTTGTTGCACTAAATCGTTTATTCTGGCACTCTCATTGACAATTGTTTTGGCTTGCTCGATGATTTTTTTTCCGATTTCGGTAACTTTAATCGGTTTTTTATTCCGATCAAAAATAATGACCCCCAACTCATCTTCCAATTTTTGTACTTGCATACTCAAGGTAGGTTGCGTGACATGACATTGCTGTGATGCTCGAGTGAAATTAAGATATTTTGCTACGGCTAACAGGTATTTTAGTTGTGCTATGGTCATAATGAACTTGTATTTAATTGTACAGAACAAAGATATTAATATTTTTTATGCAATTTAAAAATATTATGGCAATTATTTATACTAATAGCAAAACCAGACTTTAATCAAAATATTTTTTAATAAAAAAGAAGATTTTTCGTGAATATAAATTATCTTTGTCATAGTTCAAAATCTACCAAATCATGTCCAAAAAAAGAGAAGAGGCCTTAATTTTTGCTTGCTCACAAAGTAAAGATTTAGCCGAAAAAATTGCTAAAGAATACGGTGTTCGTCTAGGAAAAATGCACCTTCAACACTTTAAAGATGGAGAATTCAAGCCTTCATTTCGGGAATCTATAAGAGGAAAAAGGGTTTTTATCATAGGTTCCACTTTTGCCCCCTCTGACAATTTAATGGAAATGTTATTGATGATTGATGCAGCCAAACGTGCCTCAGCACTTTACATCAATGCTGTTATTCCATATTTTGGCTGGGGAAGACAAGAACGTAAAGACGAACCACGTGTCCCCATTGCTGCCAAACTGGTTGCAAGCATGCTTGAAGCGGCAGGCGCCTCTAGGATTATCACAATGGATTTACACGCCGACCCTATTCAAGGTTTCTTTGAAATTCCGGTTGACCATCTTTATTCTAGCACCATATTCGTACCGCATATTATCAATTTTAAATTGGACAACCTGGTAATTGCCTCACCTGATATGGGTGGCTCAAAAAGGGCTTATGCCTATTCAAAATTTTTAGATTCTGATGTCGTCATATGTTACAAGCAACGAAAAAAAGCAAATGTTGTAGGAAAAATGGAACTGATTGGTGATGTAAAAGGTAAAAATGTCGTCTTGGTGGATGATATTATCGATACGGGTGGTACGCTTGTAAAAGCAGCAGATTTGATGATGTCAAAAGGAGCCAAAAGCGTTCGAGCTGTTGTGACTCACGCCCTACTGTCAGACAATGCACAACAACGAATAGCACAGTCAAAAATCGAAGAAATTATCGTCTCTGATTCTATTCCAAGAAAAATTTTGTCAAAAAAAATAAAAGTTCTATCTTGCGGCTCGCTTTTTGCGGAAGTCATGCACAATGTTCATTCGCATAAATCGATAAGCAGTAAGTTTATCATGTAATTGATAATCAAATATTTAAAATAAATAATAATTAAAAACAAAAAGTAATGAAATCATTAACAATTAAAGGATCTAAAAGAGAAAGCGTGGGCAAAAAAGCGACCAAAGCCCTACGTAATGCTGGAAGTGTCCCTTGCGTTTTATATGGCGGAGGAGAACCCTTACATTTTTCAGCTGACGAACGTCAATTCAAAAATTTGGTTTATACGCCCGAAACGCATACTGTTATGATTGCGTTAGAAGATGGCTCAAAACACGAAGCCATCATGCAAGATATTCAATTTCATCCGGTAAGCGATCAAATTTTACACGTAGATTTTTTCAGATTATTCCCTGATAAAGAAGTAACCGTATCGGTTCCCGTAAAAACTGAAGGCGTTGCGCCCGGAATTATTAAAGGTGGTGCCTTATCTTTAAACTTAAAAAAATTAAAAGTAAGAGCCATTCCCACAAATCTACCTGATGCTATCACCATAAGTGTTGACAAACTAGATCTAGGCGGAAAAGTTTATGTATCTGAAATAAGAACAGACGCATACAAATTAATGCACCCTGACAATGTTGTAATTGTACAAGTTAAAATGTCTAGAGCTGCAATGAAATCTGTTAGTGAAGAAGTTGCTACTGAAGCCGCTCCTGCAGAAGAAGCTCCTGCTGCAGAGTAAGAATTCTAAATTACACAAAAAATATGGGACTGCTTTTGGCAGTCCTTTTTTATTTTTAATTTTGTTATTGTCCTATAAAAAATACTGCAGAATATCATGAAATAGCAAGCATATCCATGTAGCATTGAAAAGGATGAAATCATTAAAAAAGCATATCGGATAGTAATGATTTCTATTAAATTACCTCGTTAAACCTAAAATTCCGTTTATAATAGTTAATGGATGTGATGGATTACCGGGAATATATAAATCTACTTTTATATCTTTTAGAATGCTGCGATTAATAGCTTTACTATCAGCAAATAAACCTCCGCTTATAGCATCAACTCCACAAAGAGCAAATATTTTTGGTTCGGGAATAGCATCATAAGCAATACGCAAAGGTTCTGCCATATTTTCTGTAATGGGACCGGTAACAACAATTCCGTCAGCATGACGAGGTGATGCAGTAAACTCTATTCCATAGCGTCCCATATCGAAATTAGCATTACCGGCTGCTCCGAGTTCTGTTTCGCAGGAATTATCGCCTCCGGCAGATACTTGTCGCAATTTTATTGATTTACTAAAAGTCTTTTTAACTTCATCTCTTATCGCTTCTTTATCAAATTGTATAGGATTAGTTTCGCCTTCTTTTACTATCAGATTTTCTCGCAAGTTTGAAGATATTTTATAGTCTTGAGTGAATTTTATTTTTTCCGGAAAAGCAAAAGCACACTCGCCGCAAAAAGCACATTTTCCCATATCTAAACTTACAGGATTGGCAGAAATTGCTCCCAAAGGACATATATCAACCAATGCTTGCTCATCAACTTTTGCCATAGATATTTCGGGTCTGCCACGAAATGGTGGTTTCAAATTTACATTTCGTACATCAGGAATATATTGTTTCCCGTTGTGTAATATTACTTTAGCTTCTTTTATTTCTATTTTCTTCACCTAAAACCTTAACCGTAACTACGGCTATGCTTAACTTTTAAAGATTGAAAAACAATAAAATATTTTGAAATTATACTACGTGTTCTGAGATTTAAAAGGTATAATTTGTATTTTTACAAAAAATTTATCGGCCAATTAAAAATAGAAGGTTTAAAGATATCCGGTTGTGCCAAGAATAGCATTATCCGTAAGCATTAAACAACAAAACAATGGAAAAGAAAAAAAAGAAAAAATCATTTTTAAAAAAACTTTCATATCACTACAGGATACTAGTAATTGATGATGATTCGTATGAAAACAAATTGAGTTTTAGGCTTAACCGTCTAAATGTATTTGTTAGCACTTTTATCTTTGCAATGCTACTAATTGTTGGCACCACTTTATTAATAGCTTTCACTCCCATAAAAAAATATATTCCCGGATATACCGCCCCTGAACTAAGAAAAAATGCCCTCATGCTTAAACTAAAAACCGATTCTTTGAAAGTGGCAATTAATCAAAACGATTATTTCTTACAACAACTGCAAAAAGTGTTGCGAAACGAAGTTAGTGTCGAAGATTTTAAGAAAACCATACATCAACAAATCATTAAACCCGACACACTCAACTTGGCACCCGGCAAGGAAGATTCCTTATTGCGAAAAGAAGTTGCGGACAGAGAAAAATTTAATATCAATCAACGCAAAAGTCATTTGGTTTATAATTTTGTACCCCCCACAAAAGGTGATATTACCAATCCCTTTGATCAAAAACGAAAACATTTTGCCGTCGATATTGCTCTAGCAGAAAACACACCTATTAAAGCCATTGCCGATGGTGTTGTTGTTTTTTCCGACTGGTCGCAAAACACAGGGCAGGTTATCATCATCGAACACAACAACAATGTTATCTCCATATACAAACACAACAATAAACTACTACGCAAAACCGGTGACAAAGTTTCGCAAGGCGAAGTGATTGCCTTATCCGGAAATTCTGGCGAAAAAACATCGGGTCCGCATCTTCATTTTGAACTTTGGATAAAGGGATATCCCGTAAATCCTACTGATTTTATTAATTTTAAAAAATAAGTTATGGGACTTAAATCTTTGCTGGCAAAACCTTATGCCAAATATATCGTCAAAAAAAATGAAAAATGGATTAAAGAACCTGTAAAGACACAGCAAAAAACGTTTCGCAAACTTATTTCGGCTGCAGAACAAACAAAATTTGGCAAAGATCATCATTTTGAAAACATCACAAGTTACGAGGATTTCAAAAAAAATGTACCCATAAAAACTTATGAGGACATCAAAGAGTATATTGAAAAAATTATCAATGGCGAATACAATGTGCTTTGGAAAGGGCGTCCCATTTATTTTGCAAAAACCTCTGGCACGACATCAGGCGCTAAATATATTCCCATTTCTAAAGAATCTATGCCTTATCATATCAAAGCAGCCAAACATGCCCTCTTACATTATATATATGACAGCGGAAAATCAGATTTTTTGGATGGAAAAATGATTTTTTTGCAAGGCAGCCCGATTTTACAAGAAGTTGGCGGAATTAAAACCGGCAGGTTATCAGGAATTGTAGCACACTTTGTTCCTTCCTATTTGCAAAAAAACCGAATGCCCAGCTGGGAAGCTAATATTATTCAAGATTGGGACACAAAAGTCAACAGAATTGTTGAAGAAACGCTTGAGGAAGATATGAGACTTATCAGCGGAATTCCCTCTTGGGTGCAAACCTATTTCGAAAAATTAGTCAAAGAAACAGAAAAGACCGTAGGGGAAATATTCCCAAATTACAACCTATTTGTTTATGGCGGTCTCAACTTTGCACCCTATCGCAACAAGTTTAAGGAACTCATCGGAAGACAAGTTGACAGCATCGAGCTCTATCCGGCATCTGAAGGTTTTTTTGCCTATCAAGACCAACAAGACAGAGACGATATGTTGCTATTGGTCGATAGCGGTATTTTTTACGAATTTGTACCGGCGGAAGAAATATTTAACGAAAATCCTACCAGATTATCACTCGCCGATGTAAAAACCAATGTCAATTATGCTTTAATACTCAATACCAACGCCGGATTGTGGGCTTATAATATTGGCGATACCATTATGTTTACAAGCACAAATCCTTATAGAATTAAAGTAACCGGACGTATCAAACATTTTATTTCTGCCTTTGGCGAACACGTTATTGCCAAAGAAGTGGAAACCGCCATCAAAGAAGCTTTGGAACAAACAGGTGCAAGCATTTCCGAATTTACAGTTGCACCACAAATCACGCCTAAAGAAGGGCTTCCTTATCACGAATGGCTTATCGAATTTGAAAATATGCCTGAAGACCTTGATGCTTTTGCACAAAATATAGAAAATAGTATGCTAGCGCAAAACCCTTATTATAAAGACCTTATCGACGGCAAAGTACTACGGGCGCTAAAAATTACACCAATCAAAAAAGGAGGCTTTGATACCTATATGTATTCCATCGGGAAGCTGGGCGGACAAAACAAATTGCCCAGATTATCCGATAACAGGAAAATTGCCGATGCTTTATATAAATTTAATTTAATCGATAAATAGCTTATGTATATCTACAACATAACTTTTAACATCGAAATAGAAATTGAAACCGAATGGTTGTCTTATATCAAAGCTTTTTTTATTCCGGAGATATTAAAATCAAAGTATGTACAATCTGCTTTGACCAGTAAAATTGTATCAAAAGAATTGGAAGGCATCTCCTATTCCATCCAATTTACGACTAAAAGCAAAGCTGAATTAGAGCGGTTTATCAATATGGATTTTTATCCCGTTTTAGACAAACTTTATCAAAAATTTCATCCAAAAATGTTGTTTTTTGGCACAGAATTGGATGTCATTGACCAACAGTAAATTATTATATACTTAGCTGATTATCATGCCATTAGACACTTCGTCATCAGGCTTGACAAAGACCAATTTTCCATCAGCTGTTTCCGTCATCAAAATCATACCTTGACTTTCTACACCGCGTAATTTTCTAGGTTTTAAATTGACTAATACCAAAACTTTTTTTTCTACAATTTCCTCCGGTGTAAAATGCTCGGCAATACCCGAAACAATGGTACGGGTATCAAGTCCCGTATCTACTTTTAATACCAGTAATTTTTTTGCTTTTGGCATTTTTTCAGCTGTTAAAATCGTAGCAGTACGAATATCCATTTTCATAAAATCGTCAAAGTCTATTTCCTCTTTTTGAGGCACAATGGATTGATTATCGATTTCGTTTTGCTTTTTGGTATCAAACAATTTTTGCACCTGTTTTTCAACCGTTTCATCATCAATTTTTTCAAAAAGTAATTCAGGTTTTTCGATTTGATGTCCTGAAGTTATTAATACATCTTTTTGGGATACTTCATCCCAAGAAATGTCTTGTAAGTTGAGCATATTTTTCAGTTTTTTAGCGGCAAAAGGCAAGAACACCTCACCCAATACCGACAAAGCTGCTGCAATCTGCAAAGCCACAAACATAATCGTTTTTACGCGTTCGGGATCTTGTTTTACTTGTTTCCAAGGTTCCTCATCCGCCAAGTATTTATTGCCCAAGCGGGCTAAATTCATATATTCAGAAAGTGCTTCTCTAAAACGATATCGCTCTATAAGATCACCAATTCTTTTGGGATAATTTTTTACTTCTTTTAAAATATCCTTGTCTGCGTCCGTAAATGCTTCGGGTTGTGGCACAATTCCCTTGTAATATTTTTGCGTCAATACCAAAACCCTGTTGATAAAGTTCCCCAAATTTCCTACCAATTCGTTGTTGTTTCTGGCTTGAAAATCTTTCCAAGTAAAGTCATTATCTTTGTTTTCGGGTGCGTTAGCCGTCAATACATATCTTAATACATCTTGTTTTCCCGGAAATTCTTCTAGATATTCATGCAACCAAACAGCCCAGTTTCTCGAAGTGGAAATTTTGTCACCTTCCAAATTAAGAAATTCATTAGCAGGCACGTTGTCCGGTAGGATAAAATCGCCGTGTGCTTTGAGCATTGCCGGAAAAATAATCGTATGAAAAACAATATTGTCTTTTCCGATAAAATGCACCAATTTTGTTTCTGCATCTTGCCAATAAGGACGCCAATCTTGTTGCATCTTGCTTGCCCATTCTTTGGTAGCCGAAATATAGCCGATAGGCGCATCAAACCATACATACAAAACTTTTCCTTCGGCACCTTTGACGGGAACAGGTACGCCCCAATCCAAATCTCGGGTTACAGCTCTAGGACGTAAACCGTCGTCTAACCAAGATTTTACCTGACCACGAACATTGGGTTTCCAATCCTTTGCATGCCCATCTAATATCCATTCGCGAAGCCATTTTTCGTATTCGTTTAAAGGCAAATACCAATGTTTAGTTTCCTTAACAATCGGTTTGTTTCCGGAGATGGTAGAAACAGGATTAATCAATTCCATTGGGCTTAAAGAAGTGCCACATTTTTCGCATTGATCGCCATAAGCATGTTCATAACCACATTTTGGGCAAGTACCCGTAACAAATCTATCTGCTAGGAATTGTTGTTCTTGTGCATCATACAACTGTTTGGCTGTTTTTTCTATAAATTTATCCGCATCATATAACTTCTTAAAAAAATCGGAAGCCGTTTCGTGATGAATGGGTGCTGAAGTACGGCTATAATTATCAAATTCAATTCCGAAATCCGAAAAAGATTTTTTGATAATAGCATGATATTTATCTACTACTTGTTGTGGCGTAATCCCTTCTTTTTTAGCACGAATGGTTATCGGTACGCCGTGTTCGTCCGAGCCACAAATATAAATCGCATCGTTGCCTTTTGCCTTTTGGTATCTCGTAAAAATATCTGCCGGAATATAAACACCCGCTAAATGCCCAATATGAACAGGTCCGTTGGTATAAGGTAAAGCGGCAGTGATTGTATAGCGTTGTTTCGTATTCATTTGATGTATATTTAGTTTCTGTCAGAAAACAGACAATATATTAGTAAAATGCAAAAATACAAATAAAAAAGTCATAAGGAATAAAAAGAAATTATTCATTTTTATTTATAAATTTGTTATATGAAAAAAATTGCAATTTTACCCATCATTTTTATATTGTTGAGCGCTTGTAAAAGTACCCAACATATTACTATTTTGCATCCTACTCACTGGGAAGCACCCGCTGCTTTAAAAAAAGGAGATAGCATTTTATATATTGCTCCTGCCGGAGATGTAAAACAGGAAAAAAGCTATATGCAACGAGCCGATTCCATCTTAAAATTATGGGGTTATGTGCCCAAATATGTCACTAATTTATACAAAAAACATTATACTTTTGGTGGCACAGATGCTGAAAGGCGTAAAGATTTGCAAGCCGCCTTGGACAATCCCAAAATCAAAGCCATTTGGTGTGCACGAGGTGGTTATGGCAGTGTTCGCATAATTGACCATCTGGATTTTAGTCGTTTTAAACGACATCCAAAATGGCTTATTGGATTTTCAGACATTACGGTTTTGACCAACGTACTTTTTAAACAAGGCTACCAATCGGCTCATGCCATTATGCCTATCAGTTTAACACATCCCAATCCTGACAGAAAAGCCGCCATAGAAAGTCTTAAAGATTTTTTTGAAGGAAAAGCTTTGCATTACCAAATCCCTTCGGATAGTTTAAACCTGTCGGGCAATGGATCAGGTGTTTTAGTAGGTGGCAATATTTCATTGCTTGTCAGTCTGCTTGGCTCTAAATACCAATTAGACACGCGTGGAAAAATTCTTTTTTTGGAAGATGTCGGTGAATACACATACTCGTATGACCGTATGTTGTATGCCTTAAAAAATGCCGGATATTTCGATCATTTGAAAGGGCTTATTGTTGGTGGTACTAGTGTCAAAAAAGATGATGAATTTATAGGTGAAACGGTCAAAGAATTGGTTTTAAAGCATACAAAAACCAAAGGATATCCCGTTATTTTTGATTTTCCTGCCGGTCATGTTGTGGACAATCGCGTTCTAATATTCGGAAGAAAAACCTATCTATCTGTTGACAAAGATAAGTCTGTAGTTGATATACCTAATGAATAATAGATAAAGGCAAACTGAAAAGCTCGGAAATACACATTATTTCCGAGCTTTTTTAATACTTTCTCTTATAACAAAACTATTCATTTTCAGGCAACTGACCTTGAATCCAAGGTGCATCGGCTTTCTGTAATTTTTTTTCGATGACTGGAAGTTGTTCCAATGCAATTTTTTGTAACGCTTTGGTTAATGCCGGAATTTCCGATTGAATAATTTTTATTTGATCTCTCTCTGTTTGCGTAATACTTGCCGTACTGCCTATATGACGCCAAGCTATTTCGTTCAAACGCACTTGCAAAGGCAATTTATGCGGTGGAATCTCCTCGTAACTTGCACGTGCTTTTAGTCCGTGGAGTTTGAAACGCAAATCCGAAACTTGTTGGGCAATTTTTTGAATTTCTTCCAAAGTTTCCGGTTTTACTGCAGGTGTTTTTAGGGCCGTTTGTTTCATAACTGCTAATTTTTGTTGTAATTCATCAGCATAATTACCTATCGCATCTACTTTTTTAATCGTTTTGCTCAAAACTTTAAAATATCCTGCCAAAACTTCCGGTTTTTCGGATGCTAAAGTACTATTTTGCAACTTATTTACTTTGAAAGAAACTGGGTCTGTCAATTTTTTATACTTGGCTTTTTCAAACAATCCCATCGTTAGCGTATAAATTCCAGGAGTAACAGGTGTTCCGAATCTTTCTTTTTTCAAGGGATTAAATTTCTTTAAATCTTGATTAACCGAAAAAGGATTATCGGCTTTTAAATTCCAAGTAATCCTGTGAACACCCCTGCGTGCAGGCGCTGTCATTTTTTTAACAACATTGCCTTGTGCATCTGAAATAGTGAAAAGCAAATAAGCCGTTTCCTCTTGTTTTTCATCCTCCATCTCCTTCCAAGTGGGTTGTGGAATTTTTTCTGATTTTTTAAACAATTCCTTTTCTTTCTTATGACGAGCCGCAATACTCGAGACCGGTGCATCTTTGAGATAATAGGTAAACGTAGCACCATAAGGTCTGTTTTTGGCAAAATAATCCGTAGCGCCTTGCCCGTATTTTCGTCCGGATTGAACATAAGACAGGGCATCTTTTACCGGAAAAATATAGGCCTCTTTATCCAATAAATCATTATTTATTTGTCGCAGGGGACTGTAATCATCTAGAATATAAAAGCCACGACCAAAAGTAGCCAAAATTATATCGTTTTCTCTTTTTTGAATAGCAATATCCCGCACAGCGATGTCGGGCATTCCATTGTTAAACTTGTGCCATTTTTGTCCTCCATCAATCGAAAAATAAAAGCTAAACTCCGTGCCTGCAAACAGCAAACTAGATTTTACAAAATCTTGTGAAACAGTGTGTACCGTACCGTTTTCGGGTAAATTATGACTGATATTTTTCCAAGATTTTCCTTTGTCTGTACTTTTTAGCAAATAAGGTTTAAAATCATCGCGTTTTCGATTATCAAAGCTGGCATAAACTGTATTTTCATCAAATCTATCGGCAAAAATATCACTTACATACGTATAAGCCGGCACATCAGGAAACTTGTTGTATTTTTCCCAAGTTTTTCCATCGTCTTCACTGACTTGTATCACGCCATCATCGGTTCCTACATAGAGCAAGCCCTCTTTTACAGGAGATTCGTCCAAGGAAACAATCGTGCCATATAACGAGGTAGATACATCTTTTTTAACGGCATCGGCGGACCAAAATTTGCCCATTACTTTCCACGTATTTCTATCCATGTGTTCGGTTAAATCCGAACTGATTGTTTGCCAAGAATTACCCATATCATCGCTTTTAAAAACTTTGTTTGCCGCTACATATAAGCGTTTATGATTGTGTGGACTAATGATCATGGGCGCATTCCAATTCCACCGATAAGTTAATTCGTCCTTACCCGGCATGGGTTGAATTTTGATACGCTCCTTGCTTTTTTTATCAAAACGATATAGATTTCCATATTGATATTCCGAGTAAACAATATTGGGATTTGTCGGATCAACTGCACCCCAAAATCCATCTCCTCCAATGCTAACAACCCAATCTGCTTTGGATACGCCGTCGGCACAAATGCTGTTGGAAGGGCCACCATAACTATTGTTGTCTTGCGTACCGCCATAAACATTGTAAAAAGGTTTGGCGTTATCGACATAAACTCTGTAAAATTGAACGTTGGGCATATTTGATACATGTCTGTAGCTTTTGCCGCCGTCATAAGTAACATAAATACCGCCATCGGTTCCATATAACAAGTGGTCGGTATGTTTGGGATCGATCCATAAGGCATGGTTATCGACATGTTTTTGCGGGTCAGGCATTCGTTGCCATGTTTTACCGCCATCTTTTGTTACAAAATTGTAAGTTTCAACTGAATATACTTTGTCAACATCTTTCGGGTCGCAATAAATTTCGTTATAATATTGTCCGCTGGCAGAATGCTTGCTCATTTTCGTCCATGATTCGCCTTTGTCGGTAGAGCGATAAAATCCACCTTTTTTTTCGGCAGCTTCAACAATCAAATACACCACATTGGGATTAGCCGGCGAAACGGCAATACCCATACCGCCTCTGTCTACTGATGGCAATCCTTTCATAATTTTTCGCCACGTATTACCCCCATCTTCAGATTTATAGACATTTGATTCAGGACCGCCAGCAATTTTGGTATAGACATGTCTCCTACGTTGCTCTGATGTTGCATACATTATTTTTGGATTGGAAGGGTCGCGCACAATATTATTCACACCTGTTTCCTTACTAATATCAAGGACTTTTTTCCAAGTTTTACCACCATCTTCCGTTTTGTACAAACCTCTATCCCCTCCGGGGCCCCAAACAGAGCCTTCTGCTGCAACCAAAACTTCATTGCTTTTATTCGGGTTGATATTAATCATCCCAATTTGACGAGAATCTTTTAGACCCATATTTTTCCAAGATTTACCACCGTCTAAAGTTTTGTAAACCCCATTGCCGTAGCCGAGTGCGCGTTGATGATTGTTTTCACCGGTTCCTGCCCATAAAACATTGTGATTATTGGGATCCATTGTAATACAACCAATAGAATAAGCACCATAATGTTCAAAAATAGGTTTAAAGCTGATGCCATTGTTTATCGTTTTCCAAATATGTCCGCTGGCAGTGGCTACATAATAAATGGCAGGATTATCAGGGTTTACAGCAAAATCGGCAATTCTACCGGATGAAAAAGCCGGACCGATACTTCTAAACTTTAGTCCGCTAACAGCAGCCTTAATAGGGTCTTTTGATTTTTTTTGAGCTATAGACAAAAAATAGATTCCAAAAATGGTCAATATGGATAATAAAACTTTTCTTTTCATTGGATTGTTATTTTGTGATTACAAAGTTCTACAATATTATAAAAAACAAAGCACTTGACCCAAAAAATTCATCACAAATAATGAAAAAAAGTATTTTATTGATATTTAAGGTATTATATTATTGTTTAAATCGTTTCCTAAACTCAATTTTAAACTATTGCTTAAATTTTGAGTATGCATCTACTGCATTACGAATTCCTTGAAATACATGAATCTATCGGCAAAAATTAATTTATATTCTCCAGTATTAGAAAAATACATCTGCTGAATTTTATCAAACAACTTAAATCTCATCATTAATAAAGTAATTTGTTTATAAATTCTGTTTCGTTCATAGTATGAACAATCTCGTGAATGTGTAGTTATTAGGTTTTGCTACAAGAACATATACTTGTTGTTAGTGCAAGTGTTCCTTTTATTTTATGGAATATGGTTTTCCTATTTTTCCTCTAATTTTATCTACTAAGCCAATTGATATATTTTCCAATTTATCTTCGAATTTTTTCAAAAATTGGAATGCTATAAATCTTATTTTCCAATTTGACTGATTAAGATTTTCTTTTATTTTTCTTAATTCACTTTCAAATTTGGAGTAGTCTTTTTCTTCGAACCACCGATTTAAAAAATTAATTGAATAGTGTACAATTTCTTCTCTATTGCTACTCACATTCTCAAAAAAGATTCGTAATAATTGATGTCTAATTCCGGGGTCTTTAAAATCAACAGGACCTAAAGCTAAAAGTGAACTCAAAATCGAATCTGGATTATTCTTAGTTTTCGCAGTTTGAAATCCTCTTTGGAATTCTTTAATAAAAAAGACTCCAAATCTTTCTACATTCTTTATATCATAAAACATTTCATAGATTACATCTATACCGGAGTATTCATTTAGCTCAATTCTTTTCGAGATTTCTTCAATAAGCTCTTCTCCATTTTTACTTTTCACATATTTGACAAGTATTTCATATTCCTTTTCACTTTTGTAAAGTAAATCACCGCCTGATTTTATATGCTTATCTAAAGTTTTTTGAATGAAATTCATTTTCTTCTTTTTGCAATCACTAAGTACGCTCCTTATACATTTCCTTATAATAATCTTTATAACTCCCTGAGGTTATATTATGTAACCAAGTTTCGTTTGCCAAATACCAATCCAGCGTTTCGGATAGTCCTTGCTCAAAATTGACAGAAGGTTTCCAACCAAGTTCCTTGTTAATTTTTTGCGCATCAATTGCGTAACGTTTGTCGTGTCCGGGACGATCCTTTACAAATTTTATCAACTTACGGGAACTGCCTTTTTCTCTGCCTAATTTTTTATCCATCAAATCGCACAAGAGATGTATTAAATCTATATTGGTGTATTCATTAAAGCCACCAATATTATAGGTTTCTCCCAATTCTCCTTTACTAAAAATCAAATCAATGGCACGCGCATGGTCAATTACGTACAACCAATCTCTTGTATATTGCCCATCGCCATACACCGGCAAGGATTTGTTGTTTTTTATGTTGTTGATAAACAATGGAATTAGTTTTTCAGGAAATTGATTAGGGCCATAATTGTTTGAGCAATTTGAAATAATCGTTGGCATGTCATAGGTGTCAAAATACGAACGAACAAAATGGTCGGAAGCAGCTTTTGAGGCAGAATATGGTGAATGCGGGTCGTAAGCTGTTTCTTCTGTAAACAAACCCGTTTTCCCTAGAGAACCGTAAACCTCATCGGTAGAAATATGGTAGAAAAGTTTGTTTGAGAAATCATCTTTCCACAGATTTTTAGCCGCATTTAACAAGTTTACCGTTCCTATAACATTGGTTTCTACAAATGCCAAAGGATTTTCAATAGAACGATCCACATGCGATTCTGCCGCTAAATGAATGACGCCGTCAAATTGGTATTTATCAAACAACTTGCCAAGTTCTGCAACATCTCTAATATCAGCTTTTTCAAAATGATAATTAGGCAATGAAGCAATATCTTTAATATTCTCTAGATTTCCGGCATAGGTCAGAGTGTCCAAATTGACAAACTGCTTTTTTGGATATTTGTTGACCAACAAACGCAATACGTGTGAGCCAATAAATCCGGCACCTCCTGTAACCAAAATCGTATTTATATTTCTTTCCATCTATTCTAAATTTCTATTTATTAATGTCTGTGACAATCTTTTATTGATGTGCTTGCTTTAACAAGTCCACTACTGTTTTTACAGGACTAAACGTGCTTATTGGCACTTCGACAAAAACAGTGTTCCAATCATCCATCGCGCCGTTCCATAAACCCGGTCGTTCATATACTTTTACTTCTTTTCCTTTATAGGATTTCTCGTTTAAAAAAGCAGCATTTTCATTGACAAATTCTTTTAAATCAAATTTATTTCCTTCAAAATCTTTGATGCTCAAAACCAAATCAACCGGATTAAAGTGCGTTGACGAAGCTAAAATTTTGTTCTGTCCGGCATCTGACACATCTATCTGTGCCTTTTCGACAATTTGCAAGGATTTTAAAGCATTTTTATCTTTTGCCCAAAAAGGACCGCCACCGGGTTCACCTGTGTTTTTAACCATTCCGGCTACACGTATTGGTCGGTTGAGCTTGTAAGCCAAATACTGTCTTTTACCGGAATTGTTTAACGTATCAAAGCCTTCGATAAAATTAATATTCATTTCATTTTTGGCAAAGTCAACAATGGCTTGTAATTCTTCATGAATAGGTTTTTCATCTCGCAGTTTTTCCAAGAAAAATTTATTCTTTTCCATTAATTGCATGAGATAACCAGCCAAAATCTTTTTATATAACAATGTATCTTCCTGCTTATCCCCTTTTTGTACATTATCGATATTTTTTACAAAAATGATATCAGCATCCAAATCCTGAATATTATCGATCAAGGCGCCATGTCCGCCCGGACGAAAGACAATATTGTCGTTTTCGTCCCGTACCACCGATTGATCTTCTGAATAAATCATCAAGGTATCAGTTTCGGGTTTTTGAAATGAATAAGTGATTTCCACTTGATATTTTTCCTTTAACCGATTGGTTAAATCTATAAAAGCTGCTTCGTGTTGTGGCGAAATGGTAAAGTGCACTTTTGCCTTTGCATTTTTCCCTTGTGCATAAACTTCTGCTTCTTTTAAATGCTCTTCTAATGCTGTAACTTGTTCGTTCTGTCCATAGCGGTGAAATTTTAAAAGTGCTTTGGGTAATTTTTCATAACCCAATCCTTCATCCGATAAGATATAGCGAATATATTGCCAAACTTGCTCATTTTCATCCATTTGAAAGATGCTTTCATCGGCACTTTTGACCGCATCCATCAAATCTTGATAAAAGGCATAACCGGGCAAGTCGTTTAAAAAATCATCCAAGTACGCCGGAAAAGTGGTTAATTGGTGTTTTTTGACAAATCGTTCATAATAATCTTTTCCGACTTGATAATTGTGATAAAAAAATACCCATTCCTTAAACATACGAGTTGCCGCACCCGACGCCGGCACAAATTTTTGTAAATCATATTTATCTTTGTCTGTATCAAATCTTTGCAAAAGTGCTTTTTGTGCGGATTCGTCCAACACTTCAATCCCATTTTGGGGTGTAGCAGCCGATAAAACTTCGGTAGCAGGAAGTCCTTCTTTTAATATAGCGATTTGACGATTTACTTCGTCAATGCTTAAACCATAGTTTTGAATAAATTGCGTGTCTTTTTCAGAAAAATTCATAAATTATTATTTAGATTTGACAAAATTACACAAAAAAACAAGAAGGTGCTTACACAAAAAAAACAGTTTACATAATTATTTCTACTTTTTTATTGTCGAATATGATATAATGTTTTATGAATACCGCTTTTATTAAATTCTATAAAATGTATCAAAGAATTATTTACACTTAAATCCAACCGTCCCTATCAAGGCTTCTGTACTGGATGGCTTCGGAAATATGATTGCTTTTAATATCCGGCACCCCTTCCAAATCAGCGATAGTCCGGGCAACTTTTAAAATACGGTCGTAGGCACGCGCTGACAAATTGAGTTTTTCCATAGCGTTTTTTAACAAATTTAAAGATGTGTCGTCCAGCTTACAAAAAGACCTAATTTCTTTGGAATTCATTTGGGCGTTGTAATGTATCTTGGGATTATTGGCAAAGCGTTTTTGTTGAATTTTACGTGCTTTTACCACTCTTTCCCTGATTACTTTGCTGGGCTCTCCCCTTCTCTCATCGGAAAGTTTATCAAAAGGAACGGGGTTTACTTCGACGTGAATATCAATTCGATCTAGCAAAGGACCGGATATTTTGTTGAGATAACGTTGCATTTCTGCCGGTGACGATGTCATTCGACTGTCTCCGTCGTTAAAATACCCGGACGGACTGGGATTCATACTTGCCACCAGCATAAAACTGGCGGGATAGGTAACCGAGAAACGAGCACGCGATATATTTACCTCTCTATCCTCAAGCGGTTGTCGCATGACTTCGAGAACGGTTCGTTTAAATTCCGGAAGTTCGTCCAAAAACAATACGCCGTTGTGCGCCAAAGATATCTCGCCGGGCTGCGGATAACTGCCGCCTCCAACCAAAGCAACATCCGAAATGGTGTGATGCGGACTTCGAAACGGGCGTTGGCTTATAATACCTTTTTCATCTTTTAATTTACCGGCAACGGAATGTATTTTGGTCGTTTCTAAAGCTTCTTGCAAATCCAAAGGAGGCAAAATACCCGAAATCCTTTTTGCCAACATGGTTTTACCACTTCCGGGCGGTCCTATCATAATGATATTGTGCCCGCCGGATGCCGCAATTTCCAAGCAGCGCTTCACCGTTTCTTGCCCTTTGACATCGGCAAAATCAAATTCAGGAACAGCCAATTGCTTATAAAACAATGCCTCCAAGTCAATTTTTTCCGGCTCAAGCTTTGTCTTTCCTTCAAAAAACTCTATCACCTGCAAAATATTTTCGACGCCATAAACGCTCAAACCATCTACAATAGCAGCCTCTTTGGCATTTTGTTTGGGTAAAATTATACCTTCAAAGCCATCTTCCTTGGCTTTTAGAGCCATTGGTAAAGTCCCTTTTATGGCTTGCAGTCCGCCATCGAGAGAAAGTTCGCCCATAATCAAATATTTATCGATATCGGGCGCTAAAATTTGTCCTGATGACACCAAAATACCCATTGCAATGGTCAAATCATAAGCGGAACCTTCTTTACGAAGATCAGCAGGTGCCATGTTAATTATAATCTTTTTTCCGGGCATTTTGTAGCCCACATTGTCAAGTGCGGCAGATATGCGATAACTACTTTCGCTAACGGCTTTGTCGGGAAGTCCTACTAAGTGATAACCAATTCCTTTGTCGATGTTTACTTCAACGGTAACGGCATGTGCATCAATGCCATAAATGGCGGCGGCATAGATTTTTGTGAGCATAGAAAATAACTTTTGGTGTAAAAATAAAAATAATATCGTTTTGAAAATGCTAATTTATAAAATATATTTTAAATCATCTCATAAAATTCTATATTCTTTCCAAATCATACATTTGAGAAAGATTTTCAATGATGAAATCACCAATTTTAGAATTCTTAATATTGATTAAAAATTGCTTATGTGAGCGGTCATTGTTTACCAAATATATATCGTAAGGTATTTCATTTTGAACATTATTGTTAATTGTATCTTCTTCCTTAATTTGTTCCCCTTCTGAATTTAAAAGTATAATGTTGGTTTTATTTTTTAAACCAACCATCTTTTTGTAAACAGGTACATAAAAAATAAAAAAAGCTTTATGTAAATGAAGATTTGAAATAATAAGCCCTTTTTTAAGCATTAATATCAAAAAAATGATGACTGATAAGCCTACAAACAACTTTGATTTAGTACCAAAATGATAGTGATCATAAGCATCAATCGGCAAAAAAGCTTTGATCGACTTAAACAATAGAAATAATATTATAAATAGTAAAATTACACGTTGGTAGGTTTTAAAATAATAACCAACAGGAATTTTTTCTTTAAGCATCCTCACTGTTAATATGTTTATTTGTGTTTGTTTAAAAGCAAAGTTAGTAAAATAAAATGACAATAGCCTTTGTTTTTCTATTTTTTTTCATAGACATACAAAAAACATTGACATATTCATATTTAATGTGTACATTCGCTTAGACTTTTTTACCCATTTGAAATAATTAAAAAATAATATCATATGAAAAAATTAATCATACTTATCAGCTTTTTAGCTTTTACCTCCTTGTTTGGACAGAATAAAGACAAAGGAACTTTTAAAGTTTATGACAAAGGACAAATCTATTACTATAATACCATTTTAAAAGATATAAATGCTGAAAATGCCAAGGCAAACAAACCCAAAGCATACAAACGCTTTAAAGCAGTTGCTGAGAAAAATAAATATCCTGACAAAATTTCGTTGTACAAATCCGTTTGGCACAATCCAACTATATCACAAGGAAATGCCGGAACTTGTTGGGATTTTTCTACGACTTCGTTTTACGAAAGTGAAGTATATAGATTACACCACAAAAAAGTAAAAATTTCTGAGGCATTTACCTTTTATAACGAATATATACTTAAAGCTAAGGAATATGTTCGCACAAGAGGAAAATCATTATTTGATCAAGGATCTGAAGGAAATGCACTCGCTAGAATATATAAAAAATACGGTGCCATGCCTTGGCGTGTTTACAATGGATTGAAAGGCAGAAAATTCCACACACATGACAAAATGTACAAAGAAATGATCAGTTATTTAAAATCTGTGAAAAAAGCAAATGCTTGGAATGAAAAAGAAGTTATTTCCACCATAAAATCAATTATGAACCATTATGTTGGCACGCCTCCTGAAAGTTTTAAAGTAGATGGCAAAACCTATACGCCAAAAACCTATTTAAAAGATTATTTACAAATCAACCCCGATGATTATGTAGAAATATTATCCTACAAACAAGAGCCATATTACACCAAATGTTCTTATGATGTTCCCGACAACTGGTGGCACTCAAAAGACTATTACAACGTACCTTTGAATGTATTTATGGATGCGCTTACCAATGCCATTAAAAAAGGTTACAGCATGAGTATTGGTGGCGATGTATCCGAAGCAGGTTTTTTATCCGGAAAAGGTGAACCGCAAGTCGCAATTGTACCGGATTTTGATATTCCTTCTGCCTACATTAATGAAGATGCCAGACAGTTTCGCTTCTCTAATCATTCTACAACCGATGACCACGGTATGCACTTGGTCGGTTGGACCAAAAAAGATGGTAAATATTGGTTTTTAATTAAAGACAGCAGTTCCGGTTCCAGAAACAATCCCGGAAGTCAAAAATTCGGCTATTACTTCTTCTCATCTGATTATATCAAATTAAAAATGATGGGATTTACTGTTCATAAAGATGCCGTTAAAGATGTTCTGAAAAAATTTAAATAGCTCTTGAATAATTACAGAACGTAGGTCGCTGAAGGGTTTCAATTACGGGGCTTCGGTACAATTTTACTCATTCTTTGTAAAATCACTCAGCCACCTTTGATGCTGCTAAAAATTGCAAAGTAAGAATAATTCACAAAGCGTAGGTCACTGAGTGGTTTCAATGACTGAAAGGAATTGAAATTGTACCGAAGTGCCGGCACCTCGATACAATTAGCCTGACCAAAGTCAGGCTAATCACTCGGCGACCTCTGCTCCAATGGCGAGGCTTCAGTACAATTTTCCCTGCTTTTATTGGGAAAATCACTCAGCCACCAATATAATTCAGTTATATGTTATAAAACATAGTTTAACAAGAAAAATAATCATTTCCTAGCCAATCACAACCAATTTGGGTTCGGTATATTCACGCATCACATATTTGGCGCCTTCCTTGCCGATTCCCGAATCTTTGATGCCGCCATAAGGCATGCTGTCAATTCTAAAACCGGGGACATCATTAATGATCACTCCACCCACTTCCAAATCTGATTGTGCCAATTGCATATGTGCCCAATTGTTGGTAAACACACCGGCTTGTAGCCCATATCGAGACTCGTTTACCAAATCTATCGCCTGCGTAAAGCTTTTGACTTTCTCAATCATCACAACTGGGGCAAACGCCTCTTCACTATTTACCTTCATTTGAATATTGGTTTGCGTTAAAATAGTTGGTTCAAAAATATTCGATTTTTCATCATAAACATGACCGCCCAACAGAACTTTTGCGCCTTGAGAAACAGCTTCATCTATCCAAAACTGAATGCGAATCAAATCCTTTTTGGAAATCATACTGCTATTGATTACATCTTCGTCCCTAACATCTCCGGATTTTACCTTTTTAGTTTCTTCGATGAAAAAACTAAGAAATTCATCATACACACTTTCTAGTACATATATGCGTTGTGTTGAAATACATATTTGTCCGGCATTTAAAAAAGAACCATAGACCAATTTGCGTGCTGCTCGTTGCAAGTTACTAGTAACATCGACAATGGCAGCGGCATTACCGCCCATTTCTAGCAAAACTTTTTTCTTATTTGCTAAGGACTTAAGCATCCAACCAACCTTGTCGCTACCGGTAAAACTCAGCACTTTAATATTATTGTCTTCTACTAATTTTTGTGCATTTTCATTATCCGTCATCAAAATACTTACAGCGCCTTTGGGTAAATCTGTGTTCTCAATCAGTTTTGCAAAAGCCAACAAAGTTAAAGGTGCTTGTGGTGCAGGTTTTAATATAATAGGAACCCCAACGGCAATTGCCGGAATTAATTTGTGCAATGCCAAGTTTAAAGGAAAATTAAAGGGCGTTATGCCCAAAACAATACCAAGCGGTTGCCAAATGGTATAAGCTGTCTTATTTTTACCGTTTAGATAATCCATTGGAATTTGTTCACCAGCAAACAGATAAGCTTCTCTTATACCAGTTTTTAAATTGTCAAGCGCCCTAGAGACTTCACTTCTAGCATAACTAATAGGTTTGCCACCTTCTGCGGCTATGAGTTGTGCAAACGCTTCCGCCTGTATTTGTAGCTGCTCATAAAGTTTTTCCATAATGCCAATTCGTCGTTCCATAGAAAATTTTCGAAACACTTTTGATATTGCCAAAGCGCTTTGAATAGCAACATCAATTTGAGTCTGGTCAGCTAAGTAAATTTCCGAGATTAAGTCTTGTGAGTATTTATCATAAACTGCCATTTTATTTTCTGACGACATCCATACGCCACCGATAAAATTCCTTGTTTGTAGTATATCTTGATATGCCATAGCTTTTTTTTGTAAAATTAATAAAAATTAACATCAAAAAAACTCCCGCAAAATTGCAGGAGTTCTATATGTATCTGTATAGTATCTGTCAGAAGACACTATATAAAAAATATTTACTTTTCGAAATTTTTTAAAACAGAGCCTTTATTTGTAGAATAGTTTACTTTTAAGGCATTAACTTTTCTCAATTCTTCCTTAACATCTGAGATGATACCCATCCCTACATTTTCATCAGCTTTGATAGACGTAATGATAAGCGGTTTTTCTTCATCTCTTTTGCTTGCTTTAAACTTCAAAACATAAGGCCCAACATCTGTAGCTGAAGCAAAGGCATCTTCTATCTGAATTCTAGGCTCAGAACCATATTTGGCTTGATATTTTTTAATAGGCTCTCCTATGTTGATAAATGCAACCAAACCTTTTTTCTCAATCTTTTTTACCTGATCAGCTGAAGGCATCTTCACAATCAGTTTCTTCTCACCGCTTTCACGCATAACGGTTGCTACCATAAAAAAGAACAATAGCATAAACACGATATCCGGCAATGAAGCAGTTGATATAGCAGGGGTTCCCCCGTCTTTTTTCTTTGAAAATTTACCCATAATTTATCATTTAGTCATTGATTCAGCGATTTTTTGAGGATAAAAATCTTTTACCGTCTTTTGTTGTTCCTCAGTCAATTGGTCAAAAGATTTACCAAATTTCTTTTGTGCATACTTATTCCTCAGCACATTATAGGCAGAAATTAATTCATTATAAACAGAAATATACTCCTTATATGATGTCTCACGCATTTGTTTGATACTGATAACCGCTTTTTGAGGATTGTCTGAAGAGCTAGGGTCTTTACCATTATTGGTGATAAAATCCATAGCAATCTTTTTAACATCTTTTACAGTCGCTGGTTTTTCTTCTATCAACATTTTATCTTGTCCGTTGATTACGATTTCTAAAACATTTTTCATTTTTATAACCGGGATATCAACGCTTGGATCCGGTGGTGGGGGTAATTTTCTTCTAATACCGTAGTTACTTTCCATAGTGGTTGTAACCAGGAAGAAAATCAATAGCAAAAAAGCTATATCCGCCATTGAGCCGGCATTTATTTCTTCTAATTTTCTTTTAGCCATTGTGTAATTTTTTAAGGATTAATCATCTATTTCGTCTACTACATCATCTACAGCTGAATCAATTCTTTTGGCTGATTTTGAAAATAAACCGGGAAATAGTTCTGTAAACAATAATAATAAAATAGCTATCGCTCCTAAAATATAAAATGTATATAGGCCTGTATCAACCCAACTGGAAGTACTACCTGAAATATGTAATTTTCCATAGTCAACACCTTCTTTATAAGATAGCGCTTTTGACACACCAACTACCGCTAAAAATAAAATAGCAGCAATACCTGTTTGCATCAATTTTGCTGGATGCGATATCATATCTTTTAACCATGCCATCAGTACCAATAAACCTGTTACTACCAATACGACATAGGTAAACTTGATCATTCCATTAATAGCGCCGGAATTTTCCGGATTTCGTAAAATTTGAATAAAAAACACCAATGCAATCAGAGCAACGACGCCAATTATTACTTTTTGTAAAATACTTAAAGTTTTTGTTTCCATCTGTTATAAGATTTTAAAAAAATTATTTAGAATATTTTACCAACATATCTACTAACGAAATAGAAGCGTCTTCCATTTTATTTACAATGCTATCAATTTTTGCAATTATATAATTATAAAATATTTGAAGAATAATGGCTACGATCAAACCAAATACAGTGGTTAACAAGGCAATTTTAATACCACCTGCTACCAATGAAGGTTGCATATCACCGGCTGCTTCAATTTTATCAAATGCATCGATCATACCAATAACAGTACCCATAAAACCAAACATAGGAGCCAATGCTATAAATAATGCCAACCAAGAAACATTTTTTTCAAGATTTCCAACTTGAACGTTTCCATAGGAAACTACTGCTTTTTCAGCGGCATCAACACCTTCACTCATTCTTTCTAAACCTTCATAAAAAATAGAAGCGATAGGTCCTTTTTTGTTTCTCAATAATTCTTGTGCTTCTTCTACACCACCCTCATTAAGAGCGCCTTCAACTTCTTCTAAAAGTTTGTCGGTGTTGGTGTCTGCAAATGCCAAATAGAAGATTCTTTCAATGGCGATAGCCAAACCTAAAATTAATGTCAATAAAACAATCCCCATAAAAGCCGGTCCACCTTCAACAAAACGTTTTTTTAATATTTGATGAAATGACAAGTTTTTGGCATCATCCGTTTTTTTAGCTTGATCAACTTTCTTTTCAGTTTTTGCTTTTTCTCCTGTTTGAGCTTGAACGTTTGCTGTTACAAATAACAACATCCCTACAATGGTCAGAATAGTAAATACTTTTTTCATATCAGTTTTAGTTTATTAATTATTAGTTTTTAATTTATTTTATAGTTTTAAT
>JANTGO010000002.1 GCA_024763015.1 Flavobacteriaceae bacterium | reverse complement strand
CATTCTCGCACAAAATAATTGAAAAATTTTTGTACTTTAGATTTTTATTTGTAATCTGAAAAAAAATTGACTATGAGAAGAATTGCAGAATCAGAATTAATATTGAATCCAAATGGTAGTGTTTACCATCTAAATCTTTTACCGGAAAATATCTCACATAATATTATTTTTGTTGGAGACCAAAAACGTGTTGATCGTATTGCGGCACATTTTGACAAAATTGAGTTTGAAACACAAAAACGTGAATTTCACACTGTTACGGGTGTTTACAAAAATAAAAGATTAAGTGTAATGTCAACCGGAATTGGTCCGGATAATATCGATATCGTTATGAACGAGCTTGACGCTTTGGTCAATATTGATTTGGATAAACGTGTTGAAAAACTAGAACATACGACGCTTAATATCGTCCGAATCGGTACTTCCGGCTCCTTACAAGCAGATATTCCCGTTGATAGTTTTGTACTGGGAAAATACGGTTTGGGTATGGACGGTATGTTGCACTATTACGATGCTACCCACGTCAGAGAAATAGAAATGGAGGAAGCTTTTATTCGACATACGCAATGGGCAAGCGAAAAAGCCCATCCGTATATCGTTAAAAATAGCGATTATCTCGAAAAAATATTACTGACAGATGAAGTATATAGTGGTATTACAGGTACCGCGGGTGGTTTTTTTGGACCACAAGGCCGTGTTTTGCGTTTGCCTCTATCCGACCCTAAAATGAATGCCAAAATGGACTCTTTTGAATACAAAGGTGTGCGAATGAGCAATTTGGAAATGGAAACTTCTGCTATATATGGACTGGCAAAATTACTAGGACACAACGCCTGTTCTATGAATGCTATTATTGCCAATCGTGCCAATATGACTTTTAGCGAAGATCCATACAAACCCGTTGACGGATTGATCAAATATACTTTGGATAAAATGATTTTGTTGGATTAAGTTGTACACTTAAATATAATATGCAATTTTAGTTTAAAGTACATTCTTATGTGGCAACCTACTACTGATTTTATTGAGAAGACTAACTTGTTTAAGATGATGTCTTTAAAATCATTTACCGACTATAACCAGTTTTACAATTGGTCTATTACGGATAGAAATGCCTTCTGGGATACTAGTGTACAAGCGCTAAAAATTCCTTTTAAAAACCCCTATTCTACTGTTTTGGATGCTGCGGATATCGAACATCCAATATGGCTCAAAGATGCTCAGCTAAACATCGTAGATGCTTGTTTTACAGCAGGTAACGATGCCACTGCTATCAAATTTATGAAGGAGCAAGATGATACGATTACTTCGATAAGTTATGCCTCCCTCAAAAAATATGTAAACCGCCTTGCGAATTCACTTTTAGACTCGGGTTTGCAACAAGGCGATGTCATTGGCATTGATATGTCTATGAACATTGAAGCCGTAGTGATTTATTTGGGGGCTATTAAAGCCGGCATTAAGGTTGTTACAGTAGCCGATAGCTTTTCAGTCGATGAGATTAAAGTCCGTTTTGATATTGTCAAACCAAAAATTGTTTTTACGCAAGACTATTTGATACGCGGACAAAAAAAATTGGCTTTATATGACAAGGTCTTGGAAGCAGGCGCTGAAAAGATTGTAGTTGTAAGTAATGCAGAATCAGACATTCGCATCCGAAGACAAGATATTTTCTGGGATGATTTTCTAGTAGATCATACCGATTTTGAGTCGGTTTCAGCCCATCCGGATGATACCATCACTGTTTTGTTTTCGTCAGGAACCACCGGTGCACCCAAAGCCATTCCTTGGAATCATACAACCGCCATTAAATCAGCAATTGATGGCTTTTATCACCATGATATTCAACAAGATAATGTAGTGGCTTGGCCTACCAATCTGGGTTGGATGATGGGACCTTGGCTAATCTTTGCAACTTTGATAAACAATGGCGCCATCGCTTTGTTTGAAGGCAGTCCGATGAGTGAAAAATTTGGTGCCTTTGTACAAGATGCTCAAGTAAATATGTTGGGGATTGTACCAAGTATCGTGCGCGCTTGGAAGCACACAGCACAAATGGAAAAATACGACTGGTCTGCTATTAAATGTTTTAGTTCGACCGGCGAAAGTTCTAATCCCGAAGAAATGGAATATTTAATGCAGTTAGCTGATAATAAGCCAATTATAGAATATTGTGGCGGTACGGAAATTGGCGGTGGCTATGTAACTTCTACTTTAGTACAAACCAATATTCCCAGTACTTTTTCCACGTCTGCATTGGGAAGCGAGTTTGTGATTTTGGATGAACATAACAAAATTTCTGATAAAGGAGAAGTATTTTTAGTACCTCCGGCTATGGGTTTGTCTTTTCAATTATTAAATAAAAATCATCACGAAACATATTACGCCCATACACCAAAATTAGAAGGAAAAACACTGCGTCGTCACGGTGATTTTCTGGTGAGACTACCCAATGGATATTATCGCGTTATGGGCAGAACCGATGACAGTATGAACTTGGGCGGCATCAAAGTCAGTTCGTTACAGATTGAAGAATTGGTCAATTCACACGCTGCCGTCATGGAATCGGCTGCCATTGCCGTTTCGCCAAAAGATGGCGGTCCTTCCCTACTCGTTTTATATGTCGTGCCTAATGGCATTGCAGATAAAGAGTTGATACAATATGAGTTACAGAAGTTAATTAAACAAAAACTTAACCCACTTTTTAAGATTTATGATGTGGTCGTTACGTCAAAATTGCCTAGAACAGCTTCTAATAAAATCATGCGACGTGTCTTGCGAGATGCTTATAAAAATTCAAATTAATGAATTTTAGAACGGAAATAAAGATACAAGACTATCCTTTTCAAATCGATTATCAAAGCAAAATTTTTGGAATGGGTTCTTGCTTTATCGAAAATATCCAAAGCAAACTTGACTACTATCAATTTCAGATTTTAATCAATCCTTTTGGTGTAATATTTAACCCCGTTTCTATAAGAAAAATGCTGGGTAGAATTGTTGAAAAAGATTTTTTTACAGTAAAAGACTTGTTTTTTTACAATGATATGTGGAAAAGTTATGATTTGCACTCCAAATTTAATAATGAAGATAAAGAAGCATTGTTGAACCATACCAACCGGTTATTGCTTGACAGTTTAGACTTTTTAAAACAAACCGATTTTGCCATTTTTACATTGGGGACGGCTTGGGTGTATAAGCTAAAAAGCAACAATGCTTGTGTGAGCAATTGCCATAAAGTAGCACAGTCAGCATTTGACAAAGGCATCTTGTCGCCTACTGAAATAATTGACGAATTGTTTAGTATCATAAAACTTGTTAGAAAGATTAATCCCGACATTAAAATATTATTTACCCTCAGTCCGGTTCGGCATTTGCGCGATGGATTTATACAAAATCAACAAAGCAAGGCACATTTGCTTACTGCTATTCATCAAATAGTCAATAATCAAAATGTTTTTTACTTTCCCTCCTATGAAATCATGATGGATGACTTGCGTGATTATCGCTTTTACAAGAATGATTTTTTACATCCCAATGACTTGGCCATAGACTATATTTGGCAATTAGTTTGTAAAAATCTTATTAGTCCGAAAGCCTACACAACGATGGAAGCTGTTTCAAAAATCAGGAAATCGAAGGCACATAAGGCTTTTAATAAAAATTCAGATGCTTATCAAAAACACTTACGAGCATTAGACAAACAAATCCAAGACTTGCAAAAATCTTTTCCTTGGATGCAAATTTAAATTAACGTATTTTTGTATTCCAAACAAGTATTGATTTATGTACCCAAAAAATAAATATTGGAATCCGTTGGTTAACTTTTTGAAAAAAAATAAGTTAGAAAATAAGATTTTTATTGGACCCGAAGTTTTACTGAATGAGTTTCCAAAGGTTTTTCCCTATCAAATTCTAAAAGATATTTCCTTATCCGATTTTGACATTCCCTATATTGTATTTCATAAGAAATTACCCGAAGATTTAACCAACGATTATTTGGATTTGATCAAGGAAGAATACAAACCCGTCTGGGGCAATCATTTGTTTGTCGTGTTCAAAAAAAACAGAAGTAAAAAAGAGAAATTAGCAGCGTTGAAATATATGCTCTATACCAAAATAAATTTCAAAAAATATTATAAACCCTTAAAAGACAGCAAAATAGGTATATTAATCACGACATATAACCGTCCTGAACATTTAATAAAGTTGCTGGCACAATTAAAAAACAGGCAAAAAGATATTTTGGTTGTGAACGATGGTTCATCAGAAGAATATTTTGAACAGTATCAACAAATCAAACAAAAATACAACGAAGTTACCTATATTGACAATTCCAAAAATATGGGTTTGGTTTTTTCATTAAACACCGGCTTTTCTTTCTTTTTGTCCGATCCTGATATCGAATGGATTCACAATTTGCAAGATGATATCATCATCAAGGATAATTTATTTGAAGAAACACAAAAAATTGCCGACAAAAATTTGTATCCAGTGGTAACAGGTATTTATCAAGAGCAACATCCTATTGCAAAAAAAACAAAAATCAATGATATTGAAGTCTATTTGCTACGCTCAACAGGTGCTTGGCATTTTATGGCTCACAGACAATATCTGATGGAAAATTTACCCATTCCAAATCCTTATGTTGGTGCACCCAAACCCGATTTAGGAAAACCCGGACAAGGTTCTGATGCCGATTGGTGGCTTTTTTCATGGTCGCCAAATGCGGTGATTAAAAAAGATAAATACATTGCATGCATACCCGGTTTGTGCTATACAGACATGAGCGCAGAACTATCTACTTGGGATATTTATAAATAGTTATGAAACCACGATGTATAATTCTCTTTACACACAAGGATATGATTATGGTGGTTCCATGTGTTAGCAATAAAAAAATAAAATTATAAACACATGAAAATACTTTTTTGGCTCTCTGATTTTCCAAAGTTTTCAGAAACTTTTATTCGTGATCAAATAATTGCTTTGATAGATAGAGGGCACGAAATATTAATATTTTCAGAAGGCGGTATCAATCATAATGAATTATACGCCCTACAAGGTTTTGAAGATTATCATTTGATTGACAAAGTGTATTCCTACCAATCAATAAAACCCAAAAATAGATTTTTATTCTGGATAAAAACTATTTTAAAACTTTTTACTAGAAAAGGTAAATTTGTTCGTAAACTGCTAAAATATAGTCTGATAAAAAAAGATTTCAAATTCAAATCCAATTACCTATTTATATTAAACTTTATTCAAACCCATAATATTGAAGTTATTCACACGCATTTTGCAACCAATGCACAAAAAAATATTTGGACAAAAATTATCGAGTTTCCCGTAAAACACATCATTACTTTTCACGGATTTGATATCAGATTGGGTTTAAAACACGGAAAAGCATTTTATAAGAAAGTATTTGAATATACAGACAAAGTGATTGCCATTTCTGACTACAACAAAGCGATTTTACTACAATTAGGACTAGATTCAGCCAAAATAGCAGCCATTAACAACGGCATAAACACCGATTTTTATCAAAGAGAAACACCCTACGAAATTCATCGTCCAATTCGTATGATTAGTGTAGCAAGATTGGTTGAAGAAAAAGGTTTAATATACTTGATAAAATCCTTGCAAATAGCTGTAAAACAAAATATTATACCAAAAGATTTCAATCTGAAAATCATTGGTGAAGGACCATTGAGAAACGAATTAGAGCAATTAATTGCCAAGCTAAATTTATCAAAAAATATTCAATTGCTAGGAGCGCAAAACAGTATTCAGGTCAGAAATTTATTGATAACATCCGATTTATATGTGTTGTCTAGCATTGCCGAGGCACTTCCTACGGTTTTGTTAGAAGCACAATCGTGTGAACTTCCCATATTGGCTACTGATGTGGGTGCTGTAAATAAAATGCTTCCCGATGCCGTCATTGTAAAAGCAAAAGATGCAAAAACATTGGCTGACGGATTTAAAAAATTGTTTGATAGACAAAATCAATGGAAAAATATGGGACAACAAGGGAGAACTTTTGTCTTAAAACACTTTGACACAAAACAAATTGTAAAACAATTAGACAATTTATATCGTAACAAATAATATAATATGAAACCACCTAGTATAATTCTCTTTACATACAAAGAAGTGATTATGGTGGTTACATGTGTTACCAATAAAAAATAATAAACACATGAAAATAGGCTTTGATGCAAAACGTGCTTTTCACAACACCACAGGATTGGGTAATTACAGTCGCGATCTAATTCGTATATTGGCTACATATTATCCTGATAATCAATACTATTTGTACAATCCAAAAAGACCAAAAATCAATCGTTTACAAATGGAAACAAATATGATTATGCGTCAGCCTACATCGTTGATGGATCGTATTTTTCCTTCTATATGGCGTAGCAAAGGCATCTTAAAAGATTTGAAAAAAGATAATTTGGATATTTTTCACGGATTGAGTGGCGAATTGCCCCTAAATATCAACAAAACCGGCATCAAATCCGTTGTAAGCATTCATGATTTGATTTTCCTGCGTTTTCCCGAATTATACAAGCCAATAGACCGAAAAATATACACGGCAAAGTTTAAGTCCGCTATCAAAAATGCTGATATTGTGGTTGCCATAAGCGAAACCACCAAAAAGGATATTATCCATTTTTTTGCTACGGATGAAAATAAAATTAAGGTGATTTATCAAGGTTGTCATCATGCTTTTAAACAAAGTTATAGCCCTGAACAAAAAAAACAGGTCATAAAGAAATACCAATTACCCAAACAATTTGTGCTTAATGTCGGTACACTCGAAGAAAGAAAAAATGCCCTTACGATAGTTAAATCTTTAAAAAACACTGACTTACATTTAGTTTTAGTCGGTAGAGAAACGCCTTACACAAAACAGATACATGATTTTGTCACACAAAATAATATGTCGCAGCGTGTTCATTTTTTAAAGAATTTGAGTTTACAAGAATTGGCTATATTGTATCAATTGGCGAGCCTTTTCGTGTATCCGAGTATTTACGAAGGTTTTGGCATCCCCATTATCGAGGCACTTTATAGCAAAACACCTGTTATCACACAACAAAAAGGCGTGTTTCCTGAAGCGGGTGGTCCCGATTCCTTTTATATCCAAAATACTCTGGACGAAAAGGAATTGCAAAACAAAATACTTGAGGTTTTACAACAAGATAATGCTGAAATTGTTGACAAAAATTGGCAATTTGCTCAAAAATTTAACGATGAAAACATTGCCACTCAATGGCAAAATTTATATAAAAATTTAATCGATAAATAATGTATATTTGATTTTTTAAAATTTAAGTTATTTTGCGCAAAAAACCTAGCATTATTGTCGATGTCGAACGGATGAAACATCCCTTTACAGGGCTGTATTTCTATTGTAAGAATTTAGCGGTAAACTTGGAAAAATATCACTCTGATAAGTTTGATTTTCACTTCTTTACCTATCCAAAGGTTAAATTCCCCGGATTTTTAAAAAAGATTAATCGTTCGCAATTAGATAAGTTTTATTTGATAAAACCACCAAAATACAAATTATGGCATGCCACTTGGCAAGATACCAAATATGTGCCTCAAAACCATATGAAGTTTGTCTATACCATTCATGATTTAAACTTCTTATACACGGACAAATCCCCTGCCAAGAAAGCAAAACTACTCAATGCAGTACAAGAAAAAATTGATCGTGCCGATGCCATAACCGTTATTTCTAATTTTGTAAAAGAGGATATTGAAAAACATTTGGATTTAAAAAACAAAAAAGTTTACGTTATCTACAATGGTGTGGAAGTCAATGAATATCCCAATTTTGACAGTCCCAAATACAAACCCAAAAACAAATTTCTTTTTACGGTTGGGACTGTTTTGTACAAAAAACATTTTCATGTTTTACCTCGCCTTTTGGTTGACAATGATTTTGAATTGGTTATCGGAGGTATTCATCCCGAGAAATCTTATGTTGAAGATATCCTTAAAGAAGCCGAAAAATATGGTGTAAAAGACAGGGTACATCTGCCCGGACCTATTACGGATCAAGAAAAGTATTGGTACACCAAAAATTCCGAAGCTTTTCTATTTCCTTCCATTTCAGAAGGTTTTGGTTTACCGCCGATTGAAGCAATGCGTCTTGGAAAACCGGTTTTTTTAAGTACTTCTACCAGTTTGCCCGAAGTAGGTGGCGATGCTGCCTATTACTTTCAAAATTTTGAAGCAAAACATATGCAAGAAGTCCTAAAAAACGGACTGACAGATTATTATCAAAATAATAGAAAACACGAAATTATCGAATGGTCAAAGCAGTTTTCTTGGGAAGCTGCCACCAAACAATACGTTGAAGTATATCAAAGAACTTTAAATTTACCCATTGATAACCAACCAATTAATATCAATAAAGAAAAGGTTACCGCTATTATTCCAACTTTTAACGAGGAAAAAAACATTGCAGATGCCATCGATCAGGTTCAATGGGCTGATGAAATTATTGTCATCGATTCTTTTAGCACGGACAAGACTGTAGAAATTGCAAAAAAATTAAATGTAAAGGTATTACAGCGTACATTCGATAATTTTTCGAGCCAAAAAAATTATGCCATTGACCAAGCTTCAAACGATTGGATTTTTGTATTAGATGCAGACGAAAGATTAACTGATGATTTAAAACTCGAGATAGAAGACAAACTCTATAATGTTAAAGATGAAAAGGCATTTTGGATTCCGAGAAAGAATTATTTTTTAGGAAAAAAGGTACGTTTTAGTGGTTGGCAAAATGATAAAGTTATCAGATTATTCAATAGAAAATATGCCAAATACAATGGAAAATTGGTTCATGAAGAAGTTAAATGTACACAAAAAACAGGTTTTTTAAAATCGTATTTTCAGCATTTTACGTACCATAGTTATAAAGATTATAAACAAAAAATTGATTCATATTCTAGTCTTAAAGCACTTGAACTTTATCAAAAAAATGTAAAACCTAACATTTACCATAGTTTTATAAAACCGAGATATCGATTTGTGTATCATTACTTTATAACCTTTGGTTTCTTGGATGGCACGACAGGATATACCATAGCAAAACTCAATGCTTACGGTATGCGCGAGCGTTATAAAAAACTTAAGAAACACTACAAAAACAATAAGTAAATCTCAAGTTTTGAACATTATTGAAACTATAAAAAACAAAGGGGTTATCCTCTATCCTACCGATACTATTTGGGGTATTGGAGGAGATGCTACGCAAGTAGAAGTCATCGAAAAAATCTACAAAATAAAAAAAAGAAAAACCGAAAAAAGTATGCTGATTTTGGTTGATTCATATAAAATGCTTCAGAATTATGTGGAAGAAATTCCGCATGAAATATGGGAAATCTTAGAAAAATCTATTGAACCTACTACGATTATTTATGACAATCCAATCAATTTACCCAAAGAATTGTTAGCCAAAGATGGTAGCATTGCCATAAGAATGGTCAAAAAAGGATTTGCCAAAGATCTTATTAAAAACATTCAAACGCCAATAATCTCAACCTCTGCGAATGTTTCAGGTGAACCTGCTCCAAGTAACTTTGATGAAATTTCAGAAGAGATTTTGCAAAACGTGGACTATGTCGTAAATTTGCACAGACAATCATCGACCAATAAAGCCTCAAGAATTATTAAATGGAGCAAGGAATGCGGTATCGAAATAATTAGGAATTAATGACAAAGGAAATGTTTTATCCGGAAGCTGTAAACCTTCCAATTTTTGAAACGATTCAAAAAGCAAGTACTCATAAGACTTATGTAATAGGTGGTTTTGTACGCGATTTTTTACTCAACAAGCACAAAGCCAAAGATATAGATATAGTTGTTTTGGGAAGCGGTATTGAATTGGCAAAAAATGTAGCCAAAAATCTGCCAAATAAACACAGTATTAATGTTTACAAAAACTACGGCACCGCAATGATCAAATTAGATGACACCATCCTAGAGTTTGTAGGTGCCAGAAAAGAATCTTACCAGCGCGATAGCCGTAATCCCATTGTTGAAAACGGCACGATGGAAGATGATCAAAAACGAAGAGATTTTAGCATTAATGCATTGGCTATCAGTCTAAACAAAGAAGACTTTGGACAACTTATCGATCCTTTTAACGGCTTGGAAGATCTAAAGAATAAAATCATTAAAACACCATTAAATCCCGATATTACTTTCTCAGATGATCCACTCCGGATGATTAGAGCCATTCGCTTTGCATCACAACTGGGTTTTATGATTCATCCGGAAACATTGGCTGCCATAAAACGCAATAAAGGCAGAGTAAAAATTCTCTCAAAAGAAAGAATAATCGATGAGTTTAATAAAATAATGTCACATGATAAACCATCAATTGGTTTAAGACTTTTGTTTGAAACCAAACTTTTGCATGAATTTTTTCCAGAATTATGTGCCTTACAAGGTGTAGAAGAAAACGAAGGCAAAACACATAAAGACAACTTTTATCATACACTGGAAGTGGTTGATAATGTATCTATTAACAGTAATAATTTATGGTTGAGATGGGCAGCTTTGTTACACGACATAGGCAAACCGGTTACCAAGCGCAGCCATGATAAAAACGGTTGGTCTTTTCACGGCCATGAATTTGTGGGTAGCAAAATGGTCGGTAAAATTTTTAAACGACTCAAATTACCCTTGAATCAACAAATGGATTATGTCAAAAAAATGGTTTTACTTAGTTCGAGACCTATTTCGCTAATCGAAGAAAATGTAACCGATTCAGCTGTTCGACGATTACTTTTTGAAGCGGGAGATGATATCGATGATTTAATGATGCTTTGTGAAGCGGATATTACTACAAAAAACAAGAAACGTTTACAATTATTTCGAAATAATTTAAAAACCGTTAGAAAAAAACTTATAGAAATTGAAGAACGCGATAAAATTCGTAACTTTCAACCACCGATTTCAGGGGAAGAAATTATGAAAAGTTTTAAATTACCCCCTTCAAAAAATGTAGGGCTTATAAAAGAAGCTATCAAAGAAGCTATTTTAGAAGGAAAAATACCAAATGAATATGAAGCGGCAAGGCAATATATGATTACAATCGGAAACAAAATTTTAAATAATTAAATTATAATCGATGATATACAAATTAAGAATTTTTTTAGAAACCAAAGGTGAAGATGTTTTTAGAGATATCGAAATATCCGGAGATGCCAGTCTAGAAGATTTTCACAACACGATTGTTCAAAGTTTTGATTTTGAAGGTAATGAAATGGCATCTTTTTATTTAACGGATGAAGATTTGAACCAAGGGCTTGAAATTCCGTTATTTAATTTAGACGATAAAGAATTCTCAAATAATTTGATGTCGAACACTTTAATAAAAGATGTTTTATCAGAAGAAAGGCCCAATCTTCTCTATGTCTATGATTTTCTGAGTATGTGGCGTTTTCTTATTGGTTTAATGGAAACAGGTATGGAACAAGCCGGTGTTGATTATCCTCAAATAGTTCATGCACAAGGTATTCGTCCTGAAGATGCGCCGGAACTTGATTTTTCTGATATGAATGAAGAAGAGGATATTTTTGGCGAGGAGAATCCTTTTGGCGATTATTACGATGACGAGGAATGGAACTAATAAAATTAAGTCTTTCAAATCATCTTAATATCTTTTAATATTTTTGATTGTTTACGTTTGTAAACTAAGTAATTATTAAGATAATTTCAGTTATGTGTTTCAAGTAAATTGCAAAATCAGTAGTGGATGCTAAGTGTGATAGTGAAATATCTCTAATGATATATATTCGAGCATCCAGATAGTTACAAATGTAAACTTATGAATAGCGGTGATAAAAATTTTTTAGAACGTACTCGAACCAAAGTGGTCAAAGCCATTACCGATTATGATTTAATCGCTCCTAATGATACGATAGTTGTTGGTATTTCAGGCGGTAAAGACTCAATGGCATTATTAGACATCTTGTCAAATCGTCAAAAATCATCTAAAATTGCTTATAATTTAGTGGCTGTTCATATCAAACTAACCGACGTCCCCTACTATACCGATGGAGAATACCTCGAAAAGTTTTGTATAGATCGAAACATCGTATTCCATCTTATTGAAGATCATGCAAAAATCATTACCGATAGAAAGAAACCATGTTTTTACTGTGCTTGGAATAGGCGAAAATTATTATTTCAATTTGCAGCCGAACACCAATTTCAAAAAGTCGCTTTTGGGCATCACAAAGATGATGCCGTGGAAACTTTACTTATGAACATGATACAACACGGTGAGATGAGTAGTTTTCCGGTCAAATTACAAATGTTTGAAGGTGCTTTTGATATCATCAGACCTTTGATATACACGACTGATAAAGAATTACAAAGGTATGTAAATCTTATTGGTTATCAAGCACTTCCATACGATTGTAAATATGCATTGGATAATCAGCGAGAAAAAATAAAGACGATTATCAATCAACTTTATACGCTTTCACCCAACGCCACCAAAAATATTTTTAAAGCTATGACAAATATTGATTTGCGTCATTTACCGGTAAAAACGCCCAAACATTAAACCTTCATTTATTGTTCTTTTCTACGTTTTCTTTCGGCAGATAATAACTCCAATTCCCTATTGGTTTGCCCGGCAACAGATGTATTCTCTTCCGCTCTTCTAATCAAGTAAGGCATTACATCTTTTACAGGTCCAAAAGGAATATATTTACTAGTGTTGTAACCTTCTTTAGCCAAATTAAAAGTGATATGATCGCTCATGCCATATAATTGTCCGAACCAAACGCGTTTATCATTTTTTTGCAGTTTCTTTTTGTCGATTAATTGCGTCAGATACAAAGCGCTGTCTTCATTATGGGTGCCTGAATAAATGGACATGTCCTCAATATTTTCAATCATATAGGCTTGTGTGTCATTAAAATTTTTATCTGTTAAAGCTTTGGTTGCACAAATCGGGCTGGGATACCCCATCGATTCGGCACGTTGACGCTCTTTTTCCATATAAGCGCCACGCACCAACTTCATCCCGATTTTATAGCCTCTTGCTTTGGCACGTTTGTGTAGTTCTTTTAAATACGGTAAGCGATCCGTTCTGTATAACTGAAGTGTATTAAACACAATCGGTTTTTCCGTATTATATTTCTCCATCATTTTTTCGACCAAATCATCGGCGGCTTTTTGCATCCATGTTTCTTCTGCGTCAATCATCAAAGGTACATCGTATTCTTTTGCTTTTTTTGCTAATTGGTCGTATCGATCTACAATTCTATCCCATTCTGCTTGTTCTTTGTCTGTTAATTCCTCTCTGGCAGTAATCTTTTCATAAATTTCAAATCGTCCCATTCCGGTAGGTTTAAAAACGGCAAACGGGATTTCCTCCCTATCCTTTGCAAATGAGATCAGCTCCAAATTTTTTTGTAAAGTTTTGTCAAAACTCTCATCGGTTTCGGCGCCTTCGACAGAATAATCCAAAATGCCGTAAACACCTTTGGTATAAAGTTTATCGACAACCGGTAAAGAATCTTTCTCATTTACCCCACCACAAAAATGGTCAAAAACCGTAGTTCTTATCAAAGCTTCTACCGGAAAATGGTGTTTTAAAGCAAATTTTGTCACTCCGGTTCCCAATTTTACCAATGATTCACTTTTAATCATTTTAAACAGCCAATAGGCCTTTTCCAATTCAGCATCAGATTTAATGGCAAAAGCCACTTCGGTATTGTTAAATATATCTTTGTTAATCATTTTAAATGTTTTTTTTCAAAAATAAAAAGTTTTGTTGATCTAAATATGACAATTATTAGTATTTTTAGCCCAAATTTTAAAAATAACATATGTATCATTATAACCAAGAGGGATTACAAGTTTTACATAATTATATTTTAGATACAAATCCTTCAAAAATAGTTGTATTAACGGACAATCATACCCAAAAACTATGTTTGCCAAAAATACTTCCTTATATTCCTGATAATTTTGTAAACATCAATATTCCTCCCGGAGAATCCTATAAGCAAATTGATACCTTGCAAAGCATTTGGAAGCAATTAATAGTAAATGATGCTGATAGAAGTACATTGATGCTAAACTTAGGCGGGGGTGTGATAACGGATATAGGTGGTTTTGCTGCCAGTACATTTAAAAGAGGTATTGATTTTATTCATATTCCTACTACTTTACTCGCTATGGTTGATGCAGCTATTGGCGGTAAAAACGGAATCAATTTTTTAGAAGGAAAAAATCAAATTGGCACCATCAATTCACCCGAATTAATCATCATTAACGATGATTTTTTAACTACTTTACCTCAAAGACAAATCGATTCGGGTATCGCTGAAATGCTAAAACACGGATTGATTAGCGGAAAAGAATATTGGCAAAAGATGCTACATTATTTAGCCCATAAAGATACTATTTTCAGTCAATTAATAAAAAATTCTGTGCAGATAAAAAATAAGATTATTAACGAAGATCCTTATGAAAAAGGTTTGCGAAAAGTTTTAAACTTTGGCCATACTTTAGGACATGCAATCGAAAGTTATTTAAATTATGTAAAAAAATCACCCATTACTCACGGACATGCTGTTTCCTTAGGAATGATTTTGTCAGTTTACATATCTAACAAGAAAGGTTTTTTGAAGTTTACAACTGTGACAGATATTAATACGTCCATTAAAAAACATTTTCCTTTAATTCCATTTACAGATAAAGACATTTCTCATATCCTCAAACTATTAACCTTTGATAAAAAGAATAAGAATGGAATTCCGCAGTTTATTTTATTAAAAGATATAGGCAGTCCTATCCTTGACCAAAGCGTTTCAAAAGAAATAATTATAGCGAGTTTTAAAGCATATAATACTTTATCTGATAATGGCCAGCAAAAATAATGTATAATCCAATTCTATCACGGGTAAGTTACTGAATTAAAAAAAGCAAACTATCATAAAATAGTCTGCTTTGAAAAATTGTTATCATATTACTATAATTTATGAAATCTCAGTAAAAATTTTGTGCATTAATCTTTTTTTATCATTGATGCTTTCTTCTAAGGAAATCATTGTTTCTGTTCGAATAATACCATCGATATCATCTATTTTAAAGATGATTTCCTTGGCCTGTTGCGTGTTTTTAGCGCGTATTTTACAGAAAATATTGAATTTTCCGGTCGTGATATGCGCTACAGATACAAAAGAAATTTCCTCTAATCTATTTAAAACAAATCTGGTTTGAGATGTTTTTGAAAGATATATTCCTACATATGCAATAAATGCATAGCCCAATTTATCATAGTCAAGTATCAAAGTCGATCCTTTGACAATACCTGCCTCCTCCAATTTTCTAACTCTTACATGAACGGTACCGGCAGAAATCAACAATTTTTTAGCAATTTCCGTAAAAGGTGTCCTTGCATTATCGATTAGCATATCCAATATTTGCAAATCGACTTCGTCTAAATGTAATTTTCCCATAATTTTACAATTTATAATTTTGGGCAAATATATAAAGTTTTTTTCTATTATCAATAATTATTTTTCCAATTTCTTAAAATATACATAATATATCATCATTTTTATGCACATAAAAGTGACAAAACTTATTTTTATTTCTTTTTTACAAAATATGGCTATAAAAAAACTTTATAATATGGAACTAAATTAAAGATTATCAGTACTTTAATGTATTTTGATAAATTATTGAATTTAGTTGGTTTTAGCTACAATGGTATTTGCCTGTTAGTCTGGTAACAAAATTAATAGATATAATTTTTTGTAAACATTTTGAGTTTACAAAAATATTTATGATATTTGTATATGTAAACATTGAGCTATGAATGAATTTTCAAAAAGATTACAAGAGGTTATTGCATATTACAATATTAATGCTGGTGCATTTGCAAAAAAAGTAGGTGTACAAAAAAGTAGTCTGTCTCACCTACTATCAGGTAGAAACAAACCTTCATTTTTATTTATAAATAAAATGGCTGAAGCATATCCGGAAATCAATATATCTTGGTTTGTTACCGGAAAAGGAAGTATGCTGGATGGGCATAAGCCTCAATTTACTACTAGTTCTTCTATTGAATCTACAATAGACAAGGAAAAGAAATATAAAAATATTGACGAATTGAATACTTCGTTGGATAATACGGAAAGAAAGGCTCTACAAGATATATATCAAGAACCCAACATCAAACAAATACTTATCATTTATGATGACGACAGTTTTAAAGTTTTAAAACAAGCTAAGAAATAATTGTTGCCACTATGTTTCTTCTTCTCGGATTATTCCTAAATTCACAAATGTAAACTCCTTGCCATTGCCCAAGATTTAAGTTTCTGTTTGTAATTGGTATGGTAAGGTCTGTGCCAATCATTGCAACTTTAATATGCGCCGGCATATCATCACTGCCTTCTGTAATATGTGTGTAGTAATCTAGATCTTCTTTAACGATATCATTAAAAGCAGCTTCTAAATCATCGCGAACGCTGTCTTCAAAATTTTCATTTATCATAATACTTGCTGAAGTATGCTGTATAAACAAATGGAGTAAGCCCGTTTCTGGGAGCATCTCTCCTATTTCTTTTAATAAGATATCTGTGATTAAATGGTATCCTCTACCAAATTTGGGCAATAATATTTCTTTTTGTAACATTTTGTAGTGGGTCTATAGCTTTCTATATCCAAATAAATTATTATTTTTTATCTGTATGACAATCTCATCGGGTAATAATGGTTCCCAACCTGATTCACCTTTTTGGATTTTGGAAATGATTTCTCTATTATAAGTTTCTAATAATGTGTCGTCAAAATCTTTGATATCCTTAAACCTGTTATCATCTTTGAAATATTCAAATAGATCTTGCATTTTTTGATCAAATATTATAACATCACTAGTAATTGTTTTATCGGTTTCTTTATCTTTATATGGATAAATGTATAATCTCATTTTTCGGTTAAAGAGTTTACCCATCGCTTCCAAAATACCACCGCTTAATTGTTCGTAATAAGATTCATCAAAAAGTTTTATCAGGTGATTAGCCCCAATAATTAAGCCCATTCGTTCTTTTGAAAATCTTGAAAAATATTCTGCCAGCCTATAGTATTCTCTAAAATTTGTGACCATCACCACACTATTGAGCGAACTCAACAGGCTAACCCTATCGAGGAAATCTCTTTCATTGATATCACCCTGATGTGAAAGGTTGTCTAATGTCATTTCAAAAATAAGATCAATTTTATCGGGATCGACATCCTCTTCTTGTTTAAATAATTTCTCTCCTTTTTTGAGCATATCGATTGCCAGCTTGGTTACCGGACTAAAACTACCACGTAATGCCATGATGTTTTTTTTGTACAATTCATCTGCCGGCAACAAGTTAAATCCGTCAGGACCAAACATAACCGCATCGGTAAAACCGTTTTTTACTAACAACAAACTCATCAATCTATTGTCAACATAGGCAAAACGAGGACCCGAAAAATTTATCATATCAATTTCTATCTTATCTTTGTCGATATGATCATATAAAGAAATGAGCAAATCTTTAGGATTGTCATGGTGATAAAATGCACCATAAATCAAATTTACGCCCATTTTCCCCAAGGTAATCTGTTGGTGTTTGGCATCGTTTTCGTGAAAACGAATATGAAGTATTATTTCATTATATTCTTCTAACGGACTGAGTTGAAAGCGAATACCTATCCATCCATTTCCCTTAAATTTTTTGGCAAAATCTATTGTTGCTACTGTGTTGGCATAGGAGAAGTAAAATCTATCCGGATTCTCATTGCGATTCAAGCGTTTTTCTAACAAATTGGCTTCATGCAAAAGCATTTTTTTTAGCCTTGCCTTGGTTACATAACGCCCATCATCTTCTCGTCCGTAGATAGCATCGCTAAATTCTTTTGAATAGGCAGACATCGCTTTTGCAATGGTTCCGGCAGAAGCGCCGGCTCTAAAAAAATTTCTTGCTGTCTCTTGACCTGCACCTATTTCTGAAAAAGATCCATAAATATTTTGGTTGAGATTTATCTTTAAAGCCTTCTGATTTATTGAAGGAGCGGTTCTTATATTTATATCGCCTTTTAAACTTACTGCCATATTTTAATTTTTGTCAAAAATACTAAAAAGTTTGATAAAACATAATTTTAAATTTTGTGAAATATACATGTTTAAATTTTGTGAAATATACATGGCATATAATGCTAGTCTATATTTGGTATTTTTTTGTAAATTTGTTAGATAAGATAATTGCCTATGGACCAAAAAGAAGATAGACTGGAAAAGAAACAAGAAATCAAAATTGCCAAAAAAGAAAAACAGGTAAAAAAGGAATTTAAAGAGTTTTGGGAAGTGGCTATTGATTTTATCAAACAGCTTTTTAATATTCGCTCCTATGCCGATAAAGATTTTACACGCCAAACTATTTTAGAAAATATCCCATTTAGAGGTCATACGGCTTGGTTGCTTATTTTTTCTATTATGGTTGCCTCGGTGGGACTTAATGCAAATTCTACCCCTGTTGTAATTGGCGCTATGCTGATATCTCCTTTGATGGGACCCATTATGGGATTGGGTTTTGCTATTGGCACCAATGATATCGAAACTTTCAGAAAGTCTGCTATTAACTTTTTGGTAATGGTGAGTTTAAGTATTCTTACCTCTTTTGTTTATTTCAAAATTTCGCCACTTGCTTATGAATCAAGTGAATTACTTGCCAGAACATCCCCTACTTTTTTTGATGTTATGATTGCTTTTTTTGGTGGTCTTGCCGGTATTGTGGCACTGACAAAGAAAGGTTTTTTTAATGTGATTAGCGGTGTTGCCATTGCCACTGCACTTATGCCACCACTATGTACGGCAGGTTTTGGACTTGCTACCGGCAATATGCATTTCTTTACTGGTGCGATGTATTTGTTGTTGATTAATTCGTTTTTTATCGCATTAGCTACCTTTTTGGTTATCAAGTATTTACATTTTCCTGTTGCTAAATATATCAATTCAGCCAAACGCAGAAATATTAGTCGTTTTATCTATATTTTGGCTATTTTGGTGATGATTCCCAGTATTTTATCTTTTATAAAAATGTACAATCAAGAAATTTTTAAAAGAGCAGCCAATACGTTTATCGCTCAAAAAATCAACTATGAAGGTGCGCAAATTATTAAAAGCCAAACAGATAGTGATAAAAAAGAAATCGATATCTATCTAATAGGTGAAATGGTTCCGAATGAAGAAATTAATAATTGGAAAAAATTGCTTATACAAAACCCTACTTTGAAAGATGCTAAACTAAATATTTATCAATCTTCGGATAAAACAAAACAAATAGAAAATTCTTTATCAGAAAAATTAAAAGGACAAATTTTAGACAAACTATTTAAAGAAAACAAAGAAAATCTAAAAAACAAGGATGCCAAAATCGAAGCACTTACCAACGAGCTTATCAAGTTGAAAAAGGCATCACAAAAAGATCATATCCCTTTTGAAGCTATCGGTGAAGAAGCAAAGTCTTTATTTAAGAATATTGACGGCCTCGGCTATGCCAATATGACGGAAACCAATTTTAAAACTATGGATACCTTACCTACTTTTGTCATCCGCTGGAAAAGACATACGCCAAGAAGTATTAAGAGCAGACAAGCTAAGGTCTTTGGGCAGTGGATTAAAAAGAGAATGAAATTGGATACAGTCAAAATCATTAACCTACCATAAGTCCTACGATTTTTTTATAACTTTACCCCAGAAATACATTAATACACATTAAAACATCAATCTTATGAAATATTTTTTTATGCTGTTTATTACTGCTGGTATTTTAAGCTTATCGAGTTGTGCACCTAAATCAAGTATGCCTTGCCCGCATGTATATAAAATACAAAAAACTGACAAGGCACCTGTTTTATGTTTAAAATAGCATTTATTAAATAAAATAACTATTTAAGTTTATTGTACCCTTCAATTAATTCATCAACAATTTCCGGATTGGTAAGCGTACTGGTATCGCCAAAAGCCGTTGAACCTTCTACAATTTTACGCAAAATACGTCTCATAATTTTTCCGGAACGCGTTTTAGGCAAGCCAGATACAAATTGAATTTGGTCGGGTCTGGCAATCGGACTGATGAGTTTTGAAACCGCTTTTTTGAGGGAATTACGCAATTCGTCATCCAAATCATCGGGTTTATCCGGTGCTACCACATAGGCATATATACCTTGTCCTTTGATGGGATGCGCCATACCCACCACTGCCGATTCGGCAACCAATGGATGCTCGTTGAGTGCATTTTCAATTTCTGCTGTGCCCAAACGATGTCCCGATACATTGATAACATCGTCAATTCGTCCTAATATACGGTAGTAGCCATCCTCATCGCGTTTTACGCCATCGCCGGTAAAGTATAAGCCGGGAAAAGTAGAAAAATAAGCTTGTTTATAACGCTCATGGTCGCCCCATAGCGTACGTGCCATACCCGGCCAAGGAAAACCGATACATAGATTACCTTCTACGTTTTTGCCATACAATCTATTACCTTCTTTATCCACAATTACAGGTTGAATACCCGGTAAGGGCAATGTGGCATAAGCCGGTTTGGTGGGGATAATACCCGCAAGCGGACTAATCATAATACCACCTGTTTCGGTTTGCCACCACGTATCAACTATCGGACAACGCCCTTTACCAACGTGGTCGTGATACCAGTGCCAAGCTTCTTCATTGATAGGCTCACCTACTGTTCCCAAAACTCGCAGGGACGTCATTTCATATTCTTCTACCCATTTTTCACCCTCTGCCAATAAAGCTCTAATAGCCGTTGGCGAGGTATAAAACTCGTTTACTTTATGCTTTTCAATAATTTGCCAATATCTGTCAGGATTTGGGAAAGTAGGAATACCTTCAAACATAACCGAAGTAGCGCCTTCTAGAAGCGGTCCATACACGATATAGGAATGTCCTGTAATCCAACCAATATCAGCCGCACAGAAATAAGTATCGCCGGAACGATATTGAAAAACATTTTTAAAAGTATAAGCTGTATAAACCATATAACCCCCATTGGTATGTAAAACGCCCTTAGGTTTGCCGGTTGAACCGCTTGTATAAAGTATAAACAAGGGATCTTCTGCATCCATCACTTCTGCTTCACATTGGTTACTACTATCTTTCATAACATCATGCCACCACAAATCTCTGCCTTCTTTCATATCGACTTGTTGCCCGGTTCGTTTGACTACCACCATTTTCTCTACACTGGGCGATATTGCCAAAGCTTCGTCAGATGTTTCCTTGAGCGGAATGGTTTTGGTGCCTCTATAACCGCCATCTGCTGTGACCAATACTTTGGCTTGCGCATCATTATTACGGTCAGCTAGTGCTTTGGCAGAAAATCCGGCAAACACAATAGAATGAATAGCGCCAATTCGTGCACAAGCAAGCATGGTAATCGTCAATTCCGGTATCATGGGCAAATAAATAGCCACGCGATCACCCTTGCCTACCCCCATAGATTTAAGCACATTGGCAAATTTGTTTACTTCTTCATATAGCTCTCTATAGGTATATTTTACAGTAGCTTCTTTGGGGTCGTTTGGTTCCCAGATAATGGCTGTTTGATTACCGCGAAGAAATAAGTTTCTTTCGAAAATATTTTCGGTAATATTCAATTTACCATCGATAAACCATTGGATTTTAGGGTCTTTAAAGTCCCATTCCAAGGTTTTTTTCCAAGCTTTACGCCAATAAAAAGTTTCGGCAATATTGCTCCAAAACCCTACGGGATTGGAAATACTTTTTTGATATTCATGTAAATAGCCACTGAGTGTTGAGATTTTTGGTACCATTAATTATAATTTTTAGTTTTTGTAAAACATTAATACACAAAAGTTTATATAAAATTTAGAAGATTTATAAATTGTTATAAAATTTGATTTTATGATATATTTACACAAATATAACAATATTATCAATAAATCAAATAAAAAATCATAATAAATTGAATAAAATCATATTTTTAACTAAAACTCAATAAATATAACAATACGTAAATTAATAGAATACCCCAATGTATTTTCCATCATATTTTTTTCAATCTAAAATTTAATAATTTATTTGTTCAAGAATATTATGAATTTAAATTATTACTTTTAAAAAGAAAGGCGTTGCAGTGCAACGCCTTATATTATTTTAATTTTATAACTCACTAGTTGGTTTAGCCACAACCACCTGATACTTCTTTTTTCTTACGTTTTACAATAGGTTTTGTTGTACCACCTACTTTTTTGGGAGCGGATGCTACAATTTTTGCACTGGTACGTTTACTACCTTCAACAACAGGAAAATTATTAATTAGATTGCTTATATCAGTATTCCACCCTTCTTTTTTCCATAAGTCAAACATAAAACTACTAGAACCAAACATAAGATTTTCTGCTTTATAGCCTAACATATTTAAATATGCAGTAGCATTTCCTCCTGTATGTCCTGTTTTACAATAAACAACAATATTTTTATCAGTCGGCAAATCAGTTAATTTAGCATCTAGGCTTAAATCCTTTCTGGATTGATAGAATACAGCACCTTTAATATGAGCTACATAATATTTGTCTTTTGATAAATAAAATAAAGGTAAATACTTATTAGGATTGGCTTTATAATCATGGAAAAATTCATTAGCCTTTAATAAAAATTCTTTTCTACCTTGTAATAATAATTTTTGCGCTTGCACCTTCATTAATTCTGAAGGTGCTTTTTGTGGTAATTTTGGTAATTTTGATAAATCAATGTTTTTATGTGCACCTGCTTTTGCTTCATGATTATTGCTAATCGTTTCCGTTTTATTACTGGTTTTTACAATCATATCTTGATATCTTGTGCCATATCCAGCTTTTAATGGTGCAGAAAACTGTTCATTCCAGCCGGCCATTCCAAAAAGCATCACATAAGTATTATCAAAACCGCTAAAACGGGTTATTCCTGTAACATAAGAAGCCATTTGACCGGTATAACAGATAAATACAACTTTTGGATATGCAGAAGCTTTTTGTTTATTTTTTATAAAATCGAGCACCTTGTCTTTGGGGACATTATAAGCACCATTGATATGTCCGGCTTCATAGGCATCAGATTTTCTAATGTCAATCAACAACCAATTATTCAGATTATCGAGCACTTCCTCGGCATTTACAATTGGCGGAAATTGTTTTGAATTGATAAAATTTCCATGCATATAATAAATCCTGGCCAATGGTTCTTGCTCTTTTTCTGTAATTAATTGTTTAAAATCTACATCTTTTTTACCAACCGGTTCAGGTAAAAAATTAGTTTCTCTACAAGCACTTAATAGCACTAGAGTCAAAAACATTAATATATATTTATAATTTTTCATAGTATTTACTTATTATTAATTATCTGTTAAATCAAAAAATATAGATTTAGCTAATTTATTCTTTATTATAGATGTTATTAAACTGCAAATAATCAAGTCTTATAAAATAAAATTTATCCACAACCACCTGAGACTTCCTTTTTCTTACGTTTAACAATTGGTTTAGAAGCAGCAGACTTCTTAACAGTTTTTCCGGGTGCTACGCCGGCTCTACTTTTTATTTCATCTATCTTTTTTTGAAAATCTACCAAAGGCTTTTCATCATCATACATATCGCTATATATTGAATAATTATCAATGATATTATGTCTAATATAATCGTAACCTCCTAATGCTACATAAAATTTTCCCTTATTAAAATGATCTGACATTAATGCCATTAGCCTTGGTGTACTTGCATCTGCACCATAGATAATAAGTACATCATCCTTATTTATTTTGGAAAAGTATTTTTTGTCAAAGAAATTCTTCATTGGAATATTTATAGCATTTTTTAAATGACTAATAGTATAGTCATGAGGCGTCCGTATATCGATAAATTGGACACCGGATAAATCTTTGCTATATAAAAGATCTGCCAACTCTTCTTTAGTAATAAAATTTGCTTTGCAACCCTTATTAATTTCATTTTGGCTAATTTCCGAATTATTTTTACAAGATATAATGAGTAAAAACACTGCTAAAATTAATATTATTTTTTTCATAATTTTCTATTTATGACATAAATATCAAGCTATATTGGAATACAATAAACCTATATGATAATTGTGTATTTTTTTATTTCTATTTTTTAATTCTTTTTTCTTTTCAATAAAAATTACCTATTTACTAACCACAACCGCCACTTACTTCTTTTTTCTTTCTCTTAACAATGGGCTTGCTACTCGATTTCTTTTTGGTTACCCCGCTAGAAACTTGTGTGCCTGTAAAATAATAGGAAGCTTGTTTTCTAAACAAATATTGTTTTTCTTTTTCCGCCGTCATTTCATTATCAATAGGTTTTTGAGGATTTATAATGGTTTTATACCATTCATTTAGCCCTCCCTTCATCACTCTAATTCCTTTGTGATCGGTACAACGAAGTCTTAACCAAACCTGATCAGCTTTGCTACTACCATTTGAAAATAAAACTACGGTATATGCTTCAGTATTCAGATAATCCTTGTATTTATCATCCATAATATTATCTAAATTAATGTTAACAGCACCATCAATTGTATAAGATTTAAACTGTTTTACATCTCTTACATCAATTAGAATATAACTGGGATCATTATTAATTATAGCATTTGCAATCTCATCCGTGCTTGCATATCTACCTGCTTTGTTAACCTCGCTTAACAATTCTTTTTCTCCAATTACATTTTCTTGAGATTTAATATTTGGAAAAAATATTGTAATAAATGCACCTATTAAAAGGAGCAATAAAATTAAAATTTCTCTTCGTTTCATGAATTCTTATTTTATTATTAGTTGGTCAAAATAACCCGTATTCTTGATTATATTCCTAAATCGTTAATATCATCTTGTGATAATTTCTTTTTCCAATGATCTTGCCATTTTTGGAAGCCGATAAATGTAATAACGGCAATTACCGTAAAAAGAAATATAAATAAACCTTCTTTGATACCAATCCATTCCGTGATATCAACTTTTCCTAACTTTCCTGAATTTCGCAAATTTTCCCATATATCTTTAAAGGTAAAAATAAAGCCGAAAATACCAATCATAACCCCAACTATAAATGCCATAGCATCTATTTTTCCGGTAGCTGCTGCCGATAAACTCGTGCCCGGACAAAATCCTCCGATAATGAAGCCAAGTCCCATAATGGCGCCGCCAATAAGCGTCGGTATCCAAAAGGTTGTAGGCATTGTTGCAGTAATGTCAATCCAACCTAAATAATGAAGGATAAACAAACCAATCATTGCTGTTAAAGCCGCTGTAAAAAACACCTTAATAACAGTAGCATCATAGCCATAAAAAATACCTGCAAGTTTTCTAGTATTGGTAAAGCCCGAAGCTTCCAGCAAAAAGCCAAATCCAATTCCTATTAAAAAGCCGATTAATAAATTTAGTTCAGGATTTATAAAATCCGGATATAATGGTCCCATAATTAGTTGTTTTTTGTTTTAATCCATAGTTTTTTAAAAATATAGGCGAAAATAAACCCAAAGCCAAATATTGTTGCTAAGCCGATATAACCGGATAATGAGTTTACGGCCATACCTGATAATACCAGACCGGAGGTACATCCTCTTCCCAATTGCGTTCCAATTCCCCAAAGAATACCACCTAATACTGCCAGGTATAATCTTTTTCTATTCGTGATATGTGGCGCTTTTCCAATTTTAAATTTGAGTCTGCCAAAAATGGCAGCAGAAATAATAGCACCAAATATTACGCCTAACAATTCATAAACCAGCCAAGTGTGTATTGGATTTGCGCCATCTGCTACTCTATTTGCCGTATATGCATTAGATTGAGCATATTCGGGTGAAACAGCATTGATAGTTGTAATGGCAACATCTCTAAAACCACCACTTGACCCAAGACCTTCTCCTGAAAAATAATAAGCAGCTATAATAAGAAGTCCTAATAAAAAACCACCAATATAGGCATTCATATATTTATTTGTTTTCATAACAATTTATTTTAATTTAATGTATAAACGGATATTCCGATACTTGTCCTGCTTGTACCATAATTATTCTAAACAAAAAACCACCAATCAGCACTAATAATGCCGGTAATGCTGGTGGAATATGATAGCCTTTTAACTCAAAAGCTTCCAAAACAAATGGTAGAATCAAACCAAAACCTACAAATAGTATCCAAAATGTAACAGTAAAAGGCCCTCCTAAAAATAGACTCCCGGCTAGTTTAAAAGCTTCCGGTCCGGCTTGCAAGCCCATAACCATATGAATGATAAAAAATAATTCAATAGCTATTAATGCCATATCAATGTTTGACATTAACCTTCTCTCTTTTTTGTTATTGCTTAACCACATCACAAAAGCCGAGCCTGTAGAAATACCGGATGTTAAAAACAAAGGGCCTAAAATTGGATTGTTCCACAATGGATGTGCATTAAATGCAGATAATAAAATACCCGTATAAATACCTAATATTATTGATAAAATAAGTAAAATATAGGCGAAAAATGTTCTATACTTTCTAAAAGATATTATCAAAAATCTAGGAATCAGCCAGTTGTGTTCTAAATCTCTAATAAATTTAGTAACAACATCTAACCTTCTCCAACCACGATCATGTAAATATTTTTCAATATCATCGATATAACTCAGTGGCCATAATAGGGAAAAGATGCTTACGCCCACTAAAGTCCAAGCCCCCCAAGACATAGGTGATTCGATTCTAAAGGTCATAAATAGCTTAAATACATATAATTTGTGATGTAAATCAAAAACAAGCAGCATCAATCCCAACATAATAATAATAAATGTAAAAATTGGTGCTATTTTTACTGTAAAGGGCATATCATCGGCTTTACCTTTTAAATAATAAAGGGTCGCAAAAAGCAAGATTCCGGCTGCCAAACCACCTAAAAACAAATAGGCAGCAATTGGAAAGCCCCAAATGTGTACGTGAGGATATAAACCGTGTATATCTCTTGTGGTATCTAAAATATATTCTTTCATGAGTTATTTATTTTAAATAAAAAATTTGTGGTGCTGTTCCGGCTTCAGGAATCAGTGTGAAATTCTCTCTACTATTGATCAATTTTGAAATCTCGCTATCAGGATTGTCCAAATCGCCAAAATGCATACAAGTTGTTGGGCAAACCGATACACAAGCAGGATCTAAGCCTTCTTCTACTCTGTGATCACAAAAAGTACATTTATCTACATATCCATCCGGATGAAAATATCTGGCATCATAAGGACAAGCTTCTATACAAGCACCACAGCCAATACAATCGTCTTGTGCTACTTTAACAATTCCTCCTTCTATAACATGGCTTGCACCTGTCGGGCAAGTTCTTACACAAGGCGTGTCATCGCAGTGATTGCAACGCTGCGATTCAAAGTGCATATTTAAAACGGGATAAGTTCCGGTTACATGTTCCATAATCCAATCTCTTGAATAGCCCATCGGAACATTATTTTCTATTTGACATGCTACTACACAGTCAGCACAACCAACACATTTGTTGACTTCTATTGCCATTCCATATCTCATGATGTTGTTTCTTTTTTATAAGGGTTATCTGTTAATATCTTTACAAAATTATTTTTCATTCCTGTACCACCGGTCTCAGGATCAATTAGTACATTTGATATCATTTCTGCATCGCTAATTCCACGTCCATAAGTAAGATGCATCTCCTGCACTTTTCCATCTACAAAAATTCGTCCTTTATTACCAAATCCGTGTGGCAAGAAAACAGAATTGTGTCTAATTCGTTCGGTTATTCTTACTTTAATTGAAAAAGAGCTAATCTTTCCTTTTGGATTTTGTAGCCAAACTTCTTGTTCATTATTAAGACCATAAATACGAGCTACTTTTGGATTTACCCATAATTTTGGTTCATTTTTTAATTCGTTCAAATAAGGATTATTTAAAGTACGTCCAAAGGTATGCATTGGAATTCTACCATAAATCAATCTTAAGTAACCTGCCGGTATATCACCATGAGGTTTATAGGTCGGCATCGGGTCATAACCCCACTCGGCAAAATCAGTAGAATATAACTCTATCTTACCGGTATTGGTATTGAACCAATAATCTTCATCTTTTTTGAGATAAATTGGTGTTTTTCTAGGGAAATGTTTTACACCTAGTTTTTTCATCTCTTCCATAGAACTTCCGACTTGTTTGAGCTGCCAATCGAGCACCTCTTCAAAATCTTCCCATTCATAGAAATCTTTTAACCCTAAACGCAAGCCAATCTCACGGGCAATCCACCACCCCGGTTTGCTTTCCCATCTGGGTTTTACAGCCGGATAGCGTAAAGCAATATTTGGAGATTTATGATGAGACGTCCTAATGTGATCCAATCGCTCTAAGTAAGTGGCTTCTGGTAAAACGACATCAGCATAACCGGTTATTTCACTCGGCATAGTATCCACCACTACTATAAATTCTTGATTTTCTAATATGCGCTTAATCTTATCTTCATCCGGGATGGATTGGATAGGATTGGTTGCCGTGAAAAACATACCTTTTACTTTATATGGTCCTTTATATTCCGGCAAACCATTATCCATTATTTCATTGGTAATGCCCATAATGGCCATTTTGTGCTTTTCTTTTGAAATATTTTTCCAAGTCCATTTTGGTTTTGGAAACGGCGGATGTACTTCTTTGGGTAATTTGACTTTTTCAGTAAAATAAAAACCTCCTTTGCGCCCCCAAGCACCTAACAATGCATTTAATATGGCAATGGCTCGCGTTCTTTGCGTATCATCGCCATACCAAGCAGTATGTCTTCCGGGATGCACAATCGTTCTAGGGGAACCACCACCCATTTGACGGGCTGATTTGTATATATCTCCAGCAGGAATTGTGGTAATACCAGCTGCCCATTCAGGAGAGTATTTTTGAACATGTTGCTTTAATTCTTCAAAGCCATAGGTATATTTAGCTACATAATCCCTATCATATAGCTCTTCATTAATAATGACATTCATCCATGCAAGTAGCAAGGCAATATCCGTTCCGGGTTTAATAGGCAACCAAGAAGTAGAATGCGCTGCCATGGTAGAAAAGCGTGGATCTACTGTAATAATAGTTCCCCCTCTATCAATCAAAGTAGAAACATCTTGTACGTGTCCATTATGCATATTTTCACCAATATGATGGCCAAGTAAGACTAAACAGTCTGCGTTGGTAATATCTGTTGGTTCAGGTGAGCCTAATCCGCTTCCGTACGTGGCAATAAATCCGGCTTCTCTAGTAATGAGACATTGTGCTCCGGCCGGTTCGCCCATAGTATCAGATCCCCAAGCTTTGAATAAATGCTCGAAATGAGGACCCGTCTTACCATGAAATAATAGCGCCATACTTTCCTTGCCATATTTCTTTTCGATATTTTTCATACCTTTTTCTATGACATCCAAGGCTTCATCCCAAGTTGCTTTTCTAAAAGATTGCTTTCCATCTTTAGATTTTACCCTGATAAGTGGCGTTTTTAAACGGTCATTGTCATAATACATCCCTAATCCACCTGTACCTCTTGGACATAAACGTCCATTACAGTGTGGATCGATATCATTACCAATTACTTTACGAATATTATTTTCTCGGTCTTTATATACCCAGCCTGCGCAATTCCAGAAACACACTTCACAAACTGTAGATACTTTGGTCGCTTCGCCCTCTAATAAATGCTTTTCTTTTTTTGAAACAAAAGACTGAAAAATATTTGTCAATGGTGGTGTTACCATAGCGCCGGCTGCAGCGCCTCCGGATATTTTAATAAAATCTCTACGATTTAATTTTCCCATATCAATGATTTTAGATATTCATTATTTTCATTTGTTAAAAATACATTGATACAAATAGATAATAAATGATAATCGTCATAAATATTGCAATAAGTTTTAAATCTTTTAAGATATTACTGTTTAATATTTTCGAGCTTTTTCAAATAAGTATTAATTGTTACTTAAAATGGATAGGTAAATTTTTATATCACAAAGTAATAATATTAATATATTTTTTTATAACAAATTGATTTATAGCGCTATGAATAAACAATAATAGATTGCACATTCTTTTTAAAGTAATAAATATAGACATAGCCATAAAAAAAAAGCCACTTGAAAACAAGTGGCTCACTAAATTGTATTTAAAGTTACTTAAAAATTACGCATTTTTTGAACGTTCTTTTTTAAGTTCTTCTTCTGCTAATTTTTTATCGGTTTTGTCAACGATAAATCCTTCAAATCCAACGATTTCATCACCTTCATACACAGGTGTCATTGTAATATCATGGTATCCTATGCTTCCATCATGACAATGTCTACGGGTAATTCCAAAAGGAATTGTTTCACCTTTTAATACTTTATCAACAGATTTTTTCAACTCTAAGAAATCTTCTTTGCTTCTACTCAACGAATAATGTTGATTTATTACATCTTTTTTGGAATCATATTTATATAACTTCAGCCAAGTGTCATTTACATCTTGAATAAACCCATTTTTATCAATACGATAATAACCAACGTCTTTTGAGGCAATCATTTTTTTATAAAATTCCTCATTTTTTATCTGTAATTTCAGTTTGTTTTCCAAATCTTTTTCAGCTTCAACCTGAGGCGTAATATCAATAATATAGCCTTCTACACCGGCAACTTTGCCTTCGTCGTCTTTATAGGCTTTGGCCGAAATTGTATGATAACCAATCGTTCCGTCCATACAGTGGCGCTCTACCCTTTCTCCTGTAACAACTTTTCCGGCTAAAACATCATTAAATAATCTTTGTACTTTTTTCTTACCTTCTTCACTTCTATTAAGCGACATATGTTGGCCGATAATTTTTGATTTATCCTTACATTTATAAAGATTTAGCCATACATTGTTTACATCTTCATAATAACCATCTTTATTGATTTTAAAATAACCGACATTTGAATCTGATAATTTATTCTGCAAAATAGTTTCACCGGTAGCCAGGCCTAATTTTTCAGATGCTTCCTCATAAGCTTCTTCAAACATTCTCTCTGTATCTTGATCTTCCGTTCCATCTGCATCGACTATTGTTTGCTTACTTTTATCCATTGCCACCAATAAATTTTCTTCTAATGCTACTTGCGCTTCTTCGTCAGACATTTCTTCCCAACCGGTAAGCATTGCTTTAATGGCAGAGAGTGGTTTTAATCCGGTTGTGGTCAAGTATACATGTCCTATAACAAATCCAATCAACAAAAATGCGCCAATGGTGTGAATATAAGCTACTGTACCCAAAGGAAAATGCATGTTTTCTTCTAAAAAACCGTAATAATACATATATACTATTCCACTTAATACAACTACAGGAATCACTAAAATACGCAATCCTAAATAGGTAATTCTCTGAAGCGGATTAAACTTGTTATATACGGTCTTATTAGTCGGGTGGGGTGCATTTTTAAATATACCTGTAATATAGTATTCTATTTGCTCTTTCATCATTTTTGTAGATGGGATGTATTGTCTCCACTCACCTGTAATGATATTCCAGAATTGTGTAAATACAATCAATATTAAAAGTGCCCAAGCAAGATTTTTGTGTAATAAAGCAGCATTCTCATAACCTAATAAATGATATGTTCCATGAACTTCTAATCCGGTCATAGCCAATAACAAAATTAATGTTGCTTGCGTCCAATGCCAAAAACGTTCATATCCTGAATATATTTGTACTTTTTTCATTATTATCTAATTTTAATGTTTCATTTTTTTATTACTAAATATTCTGATGGCACCATGAACTGTAACACCCAATAATACCAAAACCAAAAATATCCATCCAGTATATTCTATCCAAGGACTGTGGTCTCTACCCGGCATATAAAATCCTGAAAGATTTTTTAACCTACTATCCGTTGAATTATGACATTCTGTACAACTTAAAGCTTTTGTTGATTCTGATACCTCATGATTTAAAGGCCACATACTTTGCGTTTCAATGAAACCATATTTACCACTATAAGGTAAATCGAGATAATCCATTCCTGCTTTAATAGACGCTTGCCAATCATAATCAGCCCATAAAGCATTGCTTCCCTTAATTCTACCCGCTAATTTTGGCTGTACCAAAGTCATATTTTCCTTATCATAAGGTTGTTTACCTCTCATGATTTTAACCGGCCATATTTTAGAAGGATGTAATGAATCTGCAGGCATATAATTGTCTTTGTACGATCCAAACAACGGATTGAGTACCAATGGATGTAATGTGTCTTTTATCTTGTCGGTAATTAACTGGTGATTGGCCGTGCCATTAAACCAAATATATTCAGGTTTAACATCTTTTTTTAATACAGCTGTACCGTGTCTGGAATCATATTCCAATTCTACATCCGTATAAGTTTTACCATCAAATGTGTAGGTATTTCCGGGTAATTTTTTTGCAAAAATAGGCTTTCCGTTTTTATCCATTTTAGCAGCTGTTGACCAGTCCCAAATAATTTTAGTAGGATGTATTTTTGCATATTCCGTGATATGACAAGTTTGACAGGCAACTGTTTTAAAATGCTCGTTTAACAACTCACTTTTATGTGGTTTGCCGGTATGACATTCTACACAAGTTGCTTTATTCTTATTAGAAGAAGACACAGAATATAATTGTCCGCTTATTTGGTGATTGTGGGTTTTGTGACAATCTGTACACTGCATATTTTGCCCGTCTTTTCCAACACCCATATGCACGTCTATATCGCCATTTAATCCTGTATGCGCACTAAGCAAACCCATTTCTAAATCGCCGTGTTTTACATTATTTCCACCTCCACCGGTGAAATGACAACTTCCACAATTATTTCTTTTTGGCAATTGCACACTTTGTGCTACTGCTTTTAAATCTACATGTATATCAGGCGCGCCTGCACCCGGCAGATTTGGCCCCTTACAAGGATTAGATTTTTTATATTTTTTAGTACCATCATGACAAATTAAACAATCTATATTATTCTGATTGTTAAAATCAAAATTCTTATCGCCATAACCATAACCGGCATGACACATAGAGCACAACTGTTCATTGGAATTTACACCAATACAAAAATTGTTCAGTATATTTTTCTTTCCTAAATCAAAATTGCCACGACCGGGAATAGAATCAACTTTGTGCCATTTCCAATGTTCTGTTTTCATAAATTCTTTTCCTCGTCCATTATGACAGGATAAACAAGCTTCTGTCACTTCAGGTCCCGTTTTAAAATCCTTTTGGAGAATCTCAAATTTAGAATGATCTACCGGAATTGAATCATGTTTGATCTCAATTTTTGACGATGCTAAGTAATCTCTATCAACATCGCTGTTATAGGTAAAAACAATATATAGAATTATACTCAAAGGTAAAATTACTATTGGAATTATTTTTCCCCAGCCACTATTTTTCATTTTATTTCATTTTAAATATTGGTTAATATTCTTTAGTTAAAAGTAAAAATAAACCAAAACAAACTATAAAACTACAATTTTACTAATCATCATTTTATAGCTTGTTTTTATATTTATTCTAAACCTTATTTTTTCACTTTTTCTTTTATGTATTGATCGATTCCTACCGCAGCTTTACGTCCGTCACCCATTGCAAGAATGACCGTAGCGCCACCACGAACGATATCGCCGCCTGCAAATATATCAGGAACTGAAGTTTGCATGGTCTCTTTGTTTACTTTAAAAGTTCCCCAAGAAGTAACTTCTATTTCGGGCATCACTTGAGCCAATAATGGATTGGGCGATGTACCAACTGCCACAATGACCAATTCTACATCCACATCATATTCTGATCCTACAATAGGTACAGGACGTCTTCTACCGGAAGCATCCGGCTCGCCCAATTCCATTTTTTGTAATCTCATTTTATTTACACGACCATTTTCGTCTGCAAAATATTCTATAGGATTATTCAAGTTTAAAAACTCGATTCCTTCTGCCAAAGCATGATGTACTTCTTCAACACGTGCCGGCATCTCTTCTCTTGAACGACGATAAATAATCATAGCGCGTTCGGCGCCCAAACGTTTTGCAGTACGTACAGAATCCATTGCTGTATTACCACCACCGATAATAGCAACGTTTTTACCGAATAAAACAGGCGTATCATAATCCTCATGAGCTGCATGCATAAGATTTACGCGTGTCAAATACTCGTTGGCAGACATTATACCGTTAAAATTCTCTCCGGGGATATTCATAAATTTAGGTAATCCTGCCCCGCTTCCAATGAAAAATGCTTGGAAACCCTCTGCTCTTAATTGGTCAAAAGATGCTGTTCTTCCTACGATAAAATTGGTTCTAAATTTAACACCCATTTTACGCATAACTTCTATCTCAACATCGACTATCTCATTGGGTAAACGGAATTCTGGAATACCATATTTAAGCACACCACCAATCTCGTGTAATGCTTCAAAAACAGTTACATCATAACCCATTTTAGCCAAATCTCCGGCAGCACTTAAACCTGAAGGTCCGGAACCAACAATGGCCACTTTTATACCATTTGATTCAGCAACCTCCGGAATAGCCACTTGGCCTGAATTACGTTCATAATCCGCTGCAAAACGTTCTAAACTTCCAATAGGAATAGCCGGTTTGTGTAATTTTATCGTGTAGAAACAATTTAATTCACATTGTTTTTCTTGTGGACACACACGACCACAAACGGCGGGTAAAGCATTAGTTTCTTTTAATACACCGGCAGCACCCAAGTAGTCATTGGCTTCTATTTTCTTGATAAATTTAGGAATATTAATCCCTACAGGACAACCTGAAATACAAGTTGGGTCAGGACAATCTAAACAACGAGTTGCTTCAAATAAAGCTTGTTCTTCATCAAATCCAAGGTTTACTTCTTCATAATTATGACTTCTTTCTTCAGGATCAAACTCCGGCATTTGTGTACGCTCACGGGAGGTTCTTTCTTTGGCTTTAACTTTCTTTCTTAATTCGGCGCGCCATTCTTGTTTTCTTTCTTCTTTTAAATAATCTGCAATATTTTTCATGACTGTTAAGAATTTAAATAATTTTCATATGCTTCCACTTCTTCTTGTCTATAAGCGCCCAAACGTTTCATCATTTGATCAAAATCTACTTTATGCGCATCAAATTCAGGTCCGTCTATACAAACGAATTTAGTTTCACCACCAACAGTTACCCTACAAGCACCACACATTCCGGTACCATCAACCATAATCGTATTAAGACTGGCTTGTGTCGGAATATCATATTTTTTTGTCGTAAGCGCACCGTATTTCATCATAATTGCGGGTCCAATAACAATTGCTTCATCTACTTTTTCTCTTTGAATTACTTCTTCCATTCCGGCTGTAACCAGTCCTTTTTTTCCGGATGATCCATCATCTGTCATGATAATGAGTTCATCGGAATATTTTTTCATCTCGTCTTCCAATATAATTAAATCTTTATTTCGAGCTGCCAAAACGGTAATCACTCTATTTCCTGCAAGCTTAAATCCTTGTACTATTGGGAACAAAGGCGCTACACCTACACCACCACCAGCACATAAAATAGTACCAATTTTTTTAATGTCTGTAGCTTTTCCCAAGGGGCCGGATAAATCCGTTATCTCATCACCCACATTCAAGGCTATTAATTTTGCAGAGGTAACCCCTACCTTTTGAACAATTAATGTAATTGTGCCTGCCTTTTCGTCAGCATCAGCAATGGTTAAGGGGATACGCTCCCCTTTCTTACCTATTTTTATAATCACAAAGTGACCGGGTTTCCTCGATTTAGCAATCTCAGGGGCATCTACCACGATTCTTGCTACATTTTCTGAAAGAAACTCCTTAAAAACAATTTTATTCATAAGAGTATATATTTTTATTTAGATATTTTTAGCGAAAATAAAACTTATTATTCCTTAAATAAATGTAAATTGTCAGGAAATTCCAATTTAACGTCTTCTAAGAAAGAATAAATGACATTTTGTGTCTCAAAATTATCTTAAAAAATTGATGATAGTCATTGTCAGATGAATCAAGTGTCATATTATTGCATTTTATATGAAAAGTATATGAAAGCCAAAAGAAATCCGAATATCAAACTATCTGTGGATTTACTCTTAGAAATTTGCTCCCTAATGATGCAATCAGGCGCCAATACCAAACGTGTGGTGGATACCATAAATCGTTTTGCCGAAGCATTGCATCTTGAATCACATGCCTTGATTAGTCATAAATCAATCATTATGACTTTACTAGATAAAGAAACTCATTATACCTATACTGTTGTGACGCAAATACCGGCTTATCACGCCAATTTTTGGATTGTTTCCGAAATTAGTATTTCCAGTTGGAAAGCACTTGATAGAAATTGGGATTACGATGAAATAAAAAGTAGAGTTGAACAGATAAAAAACACAAATACTTATCCTTTTATATTGATATTGGGAGCTGTCAGCTTAGCTGATGCCGGTTTTGCCAATTTGTTTGGCGGTGATTATAAGAATATGCTCATTGCATTTATTGCAACATTAGGCGGCATGCTTAGTGTTAAATTGGCTAACTCATTTCATATAAACGCTTATATTAGAACCTATTTCGCCGCTTTTGTCGCCTCTGCTATTGCCGGATTGGGTGTTATTTTTAACTATGGATTACATCCGGAAATTGCCTTGGCTACTTCTGTCTTGTTTTTGGTGCCGGGTTTGGCGTTGGTAAATTCTTTTAACGATTTTTTAAACAATCATATTTTAAACGGAATGGTAAGATTTATCAATGGATTCTTATTAGTCTTATCGATTGGACTAGGCATCATAAGCACCATGTTATTATTCAATTTAAACACCTTATAATTATGGAAATCATTTATACCGGTATTTTAGAAAATGCTTTTTGGTCAGGTACCGCTGCACTAGGTTTTGGTATTCTTTTTAATATTCCCAAAAGGTTGATTCCTACTGTTTTTATTTTAGGCTTTATAGCAGGTTTTACAAAATTTTATAGCTTACAAAATCAATATAGTATTGTGGTGGCTACTTTTTTTGCTTCGTTATTGGTAGGTTTTCTTAGCATCCCATTTGCCAAAAGGGTACGCAAACCTATTGTCGTTTTTTCGATTCCTGCCATTATACCTATGATTCCCGGATATTTTGCCTATAAAACAATACTGGGCATTAGAAACTTCACGCTGACAAATACACTTGATACCCAACAACAAAACATGTTAAATCATATATTTTCTAATGGCTTTATGACCATATTTATCTTATTTGCCATTACGGTTGGGGTATCTGCCCCTATGTTGATATTGGGTAAAGATATGACCAAAAAACTACCGGATTAACCCATTTTTTGTTGGTGATACCTTATCAAATTATTGATAGGACGCCGAATCACTCCGGCTATTTGTAATTTATATTTCTGCGCAACTTCTTCTAAAATATCCTCAAAAAAATAAGCGATTGAGCCTATGAAATATATCGGTACATTGGGTTTATTGTATGGCAATACCCTCTTTTCAAAAAACTCTGAAAAACCACTTTTTATCAAGTCGTGTATGTAATCACTTTCTTTGTGTTTAAACATAAATTCGGCAAATTGTCCCAAATAAGCATTCGGACTATCCTCTTGGTATAAATTTCTTTTAATTTCGTCGGGATTTACTTGGTAGTTTTCTTCAAAACTTTTGGCTATTTCATCTGGAATCTTTTTATAATAGTAATCTTGCAACAATCGTTTTCCAAAATAATTTCCACTGGCTTCATCCATTAAAATATAGCCCAACGAAACAACATTTTGATGCATCTCTTTCCCATCGTAATAGCAAGAATTTGAGCCGGTTCCCAAGATACACACAATCGCTTCCTTACCTGCTGACGCTGCATAAACCGCTGCTAGCATATCTTCCTTTACAACTACTTTTGCTTTTGAAAATATTTGTTCAAATACATTTTTCAATTTATGATTTGCTTTATCTGTACCACAACCTGCTCCGTAAAAATATATTTTGTATATTTGATCTTTAAAACGTGTCAATTCAAAATTATGATTGATTCGGTCATACAATTCCTGCTCGGTGAGAATGGCAGGATTCAATCCTCTGGTACGCGTTCTAAAAGCCTCTTTCTTATCGTCATCAAGAGCAATCCAATCTACTTTGGTTGAACCACCATCAGCAATTAATATCATTTTTTATTTTTTTAGTAAAATTCTATAAGCCCATTTTGGCAAACTGATTTCTTTGTCTTTATTTATTTCAATCGGTTGATGAAGCATAACATCTTGATAAGAAGCTTCATCGGAAATTTTAAAACTTTTTGCCTGATTGGATAGGTTCGCTATAAACAATATGGTCTGCCCCTTTTTCTGACGTTTAAAAGCGAGGATATTCTTATCATCGCTTGTTTTAATTCTTTGATAATCAGCAGGATGTTTACCACCATTTAAAGCGACATTTTTCTGCTTTAATTTTCCTAATTTTTGATACAAATCAAAGCATTTTCCTTTAGTTTTGGGAATACTGTCTTTTTCAAAAAACTTTAATTTATGGTTTAAACCATATTCCTGTCCACTATAAATCAATGGCATACCTTTGGACATATAGGTCAAAACAGCCATTACCTCTGCGGCATCTCCAAAGGTTTCTTTGACCGTTCCTTTCCAAGAATTTTCATCGTGATTTTCGGTAAAGTTCATAATAATATCATCGGGCTCATACATCGTGTCTATTTTTTTAATGTATCGGTCCCAGTCGTTTACATTTTTCTTTCCCTTAGCGATATCTGCCATTAAAAAATGCGATTCCCAGCCATAACACATATCAAACAAATGATCTTTGAGCAAAGTGGGCTCCCAAGCTTCCGCTAGCATAAATATGGGTTTTACTTTGCGCAATTTGGGAATGGCTTCTTGCCAAAATGAGACGGGCACTTCTCCGGCAACATCACATCTAAATCCGTCAACACCGGCAGTGGTTAGCCAATATTTCATATCGTGGATCATTGCTTTGTGCAAACCGGCGTTATCATAATTAAGGTCGGCTACGTCTTGCCATCCTTTTGACGAACCGTCATCATTGAGCGGATCGGTTATTTTACCTTCTTTATTTTTGGTGTAATATTCAGGATGCGAAGCAATCCAAGGATGATCCCAGCCGGTATGATTTGCCACCCAATCCAAAATCACCAACATGCCATTGTTATGAGCTGTTTCAATTAATTTTTTTAAATCATCCAAGTTTCCAAAATCCGGATTGACTTTGGTGTAGTCCGCTACTGCATAAGGACTTCCAAGATATTTTTTTTGTTCTAAGGAATCTTTTATCTGCGATGTAAATTGGTCACCTGTTGCTTTTCTTTTAACTTCTGAAATCGGAAAAATAGGCATGACCCATAATATTTTTACGCCCAGTTTTTTTAGTTCCGGAATATCTTTGGCAAATGCATTAAAAGTTCCTTCGGGTGAGTATTGACGGATATTTGCTTCGTAAATAACAGCTTGTTCATAAAGACTATCGGTTGCAACCGGTTTTTTTTGAGACAACTCCAAGGGCTTGTCAACCCGCTTGTTATCAACTTTTTGATTTGTATTTTTGCAAGAAAACAGAAGGCTTGCAAATAAGAATATTAATAGT
>JANTGO010000001.1 GCA_024763015.1 Flavobacteriaceae bacterium | reverse complement strand
TTTTTTAGAGCCAAACGCGAAGCGCCTTGGTACTTGGTTGCCTTTGGAATGATAGGTGCTTCCTTATCAGGCATTACATTTATTTCGGTACCGGGTTGGGTTGAGACAAAAAGTTTTGCTTACCTGCAAATGGTCATGGGATTTGTAGTCGGATATTTTGTTATTGCCAATGTCCTCCTTCCTTTATATTATAGAATGAACCTTACCTCAATTTATCAATATTTAGAAGACCGATTTGGCACTACCACACACAAAACCGGCTCCGTTTTATTTTTGGTAGCGCGTATAGCCGGTGCTTCCTTGCGCCTGTTTTTAGTAGCCGGCGTTATGCAACTGCTTATTTTTGACGAATTAGGCGTTCCTTTCTGGGCAACTGTTAGCATTACCATCATTCTGATATGGGTTTATACTTTTAAAGGCGGTATCAAAACGATAATTTGGACAGATACTTTGCAAACAGCTTTTATGTTGATTGCGCTTGTGATATCGATTTATCTAATAGCACAAAATATGCACTTGTCGTTAGGGGAGATTTACCGGAGTGTAAAAACAAGTCCCTATTCCAGAATTTTCTTCTTTGAAGATTACAATGCGGGCAATTATTTTTGGAAACAATTTTTGGCCGGTATTTTTATCGCCATAGCCATGACCGGATTGGATCAAGGAATGATGCAAAAAAATCTAACGGTTAAAAACCTAAAAGATTCTAAAAAAAATATGTACTGGTTTTCCATCGCGCTGTTTTTTGTCAACCTGCTATTTTTGTCTTTGGGCGTCTTGCTACTTATGTATGCTACCCACAATCATATCGATTTAAAATCAATGAATATTACCGGCGACAAAATTTTTCCGTACATAGCCGTTAAAACAGATTTGGGCATTGCTGCCGCTGTCTTTTTTGTGTTGGGGTTAATTGCAGCCGCCTACTCTAGTGCAGACTCTTCGATGACAGCCATTACCACGTCTTTTAGTTTGGATATATTACAAATCGATAAAAAATATAGTGCTGCCAAGCAAAAACGCGTTCGAAAAATGGTACACGTCGGTATTTCATTGTTTTTTATATTTATTTTGGTTCTTTATAAAGAAATTATCACAGATAAAAGTATTATTAATTCCATTTTCAAATTTGCCGGCTACACTTATGGCCCACTACTGGGTTTATTTACTTTTGGATTATTTACAAAATATAAAATTAAGGATAAATTTGTCCCAATTATCGTTATAATTTCACCAATTCTGACATATTTAGTGTCCATTTTTCCGAATTGGATGGGATGGAAATATCAATTTAGTTTTGAATTGCTACTCATTAATGCCGCCATTACATTTCTGGGACTATATTTAGTCAGAAAAAAGACAAATTAACCAATGGAAAAGCATATTTCTTTAGTACTTTCCGGAGGGGGCGCAAGAGGAATCGCTCATATCGGTGTGATAAAAGTTTTGGAGAAACAGGGATATATAATTGATGCCGTTGCAGGCACTTCTATGGGTGCTTTGGTAGGTGCATTATATGCTGATGGCAGTTTAGATGCTTACACAGACTGGTTGACCAAAACTGATATAAAAGAAATCATAAAACTAATAGACTTTTCAATCAAAGAACCCGGTTTGATTAAGGGCGATAAGATTATGAAAAAAATCCAAAGTTTTTTAATCCATAAAAATATTGAAGATTTTGAGATCCCCTTTACCGCCATTGCTACCAATTTAACAAGCTCAAATGAACAAGTCTTTACAAAAGGGAATATTTTGGAAGCAGTCCGTGCCAGTATTTCAATTCCCTCTGTTTTTACACCGGTTACCTACAAAAAATCAATTTTAGTAGATGGAGGCGTTGTCAATAATATCCCAATTAATCATATTCAAAAGAATTCAAACAATCTTATTATAGCCGTTTGTGCCAATGCCGAAAAAGAACTCGACAAAAATGATTTAAAAATTTTACAAGTAAATAAATCGAAACAAACAGAAAAAAACAGATTGAAAATTATTAACTTACACTTATCTAAATATATTACTAAAGCCCCCAACGGTAGAAAAAAATTAAGCTATTACAAGATTCTTGATGAAAGCTTACATATGATGCTCTCACGGATATCTCAAAACACTATTGCCACTTATAAACCGGACATATTAATAAATATTCCTAGAAAAACTTGTGGTACATTTGACTTTTTAAAAGCTGAAAAAGTCATTCAGATTGGACAAAAATATGCTAATGATGCGTTAGAAAATATTTAATTTTTATCTCAAAAACATTACAATTTCTTTTTTATCCGATAATATATAGTAATTTTGCGTTCACTAAATTTTGTATTTTATGAAACAAAATGTTGCGATTATTGGCGCAGGTATAACAGGATTAACCATAGCTTATTACCTTAAAAAAAACAATATCCCTTTTAAAATCTTTGAAAAATCACCCCAAGTTGGTGGCGTGATTCAAAGTATTGAGAAAGATGGCTTTTTATACGAAAAAGGGCCAAACAGCGGTGTTTTGTCAAACCTTGAGCTCTTGCATCTCATCGATGAACTATCCGATCAAAATCTATCAATTGAAATAGGAAATGCGTTCGCAAAAAAAAGGTTAATCTGGAAAAACAATCAATGGCACGCCCTTCCGTCAGGAATTATTTCTGCCATTAAAACACCTTTATTTAGTTTTTCTGACAAGTTAAAAGTACTTAGAGAAGCTTTTGTAAAAAAAGGGAACAATCCTAATGAAAATCTTGCGGAAATGGTCAAAAGAAGGTTGGGGAAAAGTTTTTTAGATTATGCCGTAGATCCTTTTGTATCAGGAATTTATGCAGGAAATGCCCATGAACTTATTCCAAGGTTTGCACTTCCAAAACTCTACCGATTAGAACAAGATTACGGCAGTTTTATCAAAGGTGCCTTTAAAAAAGCTAAAGAGCCCAAAACAGCTGATGAAAAAAGACTGACCAAAGATATTTTTTCATTTAAAAAAGGCTTGTCAAGTCTCCCAAAAACCCTGAAAAGTATTATTGGCAAAGAAAATATAATCCTTTCTTGTGGTGCGCTAAACGTCCAACAAAATGAAAAACAATATTGTATTCAAGACGAAATTTTCACAAATGTTATCAGTACAATACATGCTGACAATCTTCCGGATATTTTCCCTTTTATTGAAAAAAAAGAATGGCAAAATATTACAAATACAAAATATGCCAAGGTAGTTGGCGCAGCCATAGGATTTAAAAATTGGAAGGGAATACATCTCGATGCTTTTGGTGGTCTTATTCCCACCAAAGAGCACAAAAATATTTTGGGAATATTGTTTATGTCAAGCATTTTTAAAAACAGAGCCCCACAAAATGGTGCCCTTCTTAATATTTTTGTAGGCGGCACACAACACGAACAACTCGCCGAATTATCAAGTAAGAAATTAAAAAAAATCATAGCAAAAGATGTAACCGAAATGCTTCAAATACCTGATTTCAAACCCGACTTGTTCGAATTGACTTACTACCAAAAAGCCATTGCACAATATGATATAAAAAGTGAACAAAGACTCATTGATATTAACAAAATTGAAACAAATTATCCGGGAATCACCTTAGCCGGAAGCATTCGGGACGGCGTCGGCATTGCAGACAGAATCAAACAAGCTTCAAGCATTGTCCACGACATTATTTCTAAAAACCAATCTCCCGAATAATTCTTTTTGCGATATTTATATTTTACAAAGCATAAGGTTTTTGCTAATAACAAATCTTATGCAGATTTATCTCCTTCAATAAATACAAAAATTTAAATGGATTTTCTATTTTGCTCAAAAAGACCAAATAGTATTTTTAATATTTAGCGACATTAATAATTCTTTTTGCGACATTTTTTACCAACTCAAGTTTATAGATTTGCCCCAATAAAAACAATGGTAAAAATTATAGGAAAATGAAAAAAATTTATGCACTTTTCTTCGTGTTTCTTAGCGCATCAAGTTTTGGGCAAATACAAAAAAATGATACGATTAAAATTGATGAAGTCATTATCGATGCAAGTAAAAACAATACCAAGCTACAAAACATTCCAATTGCAGCCTCAGCCGTAACGGCTAAAAAAGTAGATCGCTTAAAACTTGACAATCTAACCAAATTAAATGCATTTGTCCCTAATTTATTTATGCCCGAACATGGCACGCGTTTAAATACTTACATTTATATCAGAGGCATCGGTGTCAGCAAGGGAGAACCTTCAGTCGGTGTGTATGTAGATGACATCCCCTATTTTGACAATGGCGCTGTAAATTTTGAACTTTTTGACATTAAAAAAATAGAAGTCTTGCGCGGTCCACAAGGTACGCTTTATGGCAGGAATACAATGGGCGGGCTCATAAAAGTATATACAGAAGATCCTGCATGGAAAAACAAAGGAAGTTTAAAACTGGACTATGGCAACTACAATCAGATAAAAGCAGTAGCCGGTTATAATCTGCCCATTAGTTCAAAACTTGCCATCATTTCTAATGCTGCTTATACCCATAAAGATGGTTTTTTTACCAATGCTTTTGATCAATCAAAAGTCGATAAATTAGACACTTATGCCGGTAGATTTAAAAGTAAATATAAAATTAATGACAGGGTAAATCTAAAATTTCTATTAAACTTTGAAAAAAGTAATCAATATGGTTTCCCTTATGCACTTTACAATACCGAAACCCAGCAAACGGGTGAAATAAACTATAATGATCCCGGTAAGTATGACAGAAATTTCTTGTCATCTGGATTTAATCTCAATTACAAAGCGCACTTGTTTGATGTGAGCATATCTTCCAGTTACCAAAAACTCAAAGATGACTACGCCCTAGACCAAGATTTTACACCGCAACCGATATATTTTGTCGATATGGCCAGAAACAACCAAACAGGTGTGCAGGAATTGAATTTCAAATCGAAACGCAATGCCAAGATAAAGTGGATTGCTGGTCTATTTTCCTTCCAAAGAAGTTTGCCAAAGAGTGTTGTTGCAGACATCACAACACCGCATTACGCAATGAGAATTTTAAAAGATTACGACCAACAAATCAGTGGTGGTGCTATGTTTGGGCAAATAGATTATCCTATTGGTAAATTTGTACTTTCTTCAGGTATAAGATATGATATGGAAAGCTCCAGAATGACCTACAACTACGATTTAAAAATGCATAATCACATCACACACAAAGATGATTTTACACACCATTTAGATTTTACACAGGTATTACCTAAATTTAGCATTAGCTATGCGCCTACTGATAATATTACGACTTACACTTCTGCAACCAAAGGCTATAAAGCAGGTGGATTTAATGCTACAATAGAAAGGCCCGAAGATGAAACCTTCGATCCGGAGTACAGTTGGAATTATGAAGCAGGGATAAAGACCCGTTTTTTTGATAGAAAACTCACTGCAAATTTCGATGTGTTCTATATCGATTGGAAATCGCAACAAGTCATCCAATCTGTTCCAAGCGGACGTGGTGTCATGACAAAAAATGCCGGAAGATCAGAAAGTAAAGGTGTCGAATTTGAATCTGCTTACAAGTTGAATAAAAATCTTAATTTTGGTCTTGCCTTTGGTTATACCAATGCAAAATTCCTTGATTACAAAAAAAACAACACTACAGATTACAGTCTTAACAAATTACCTTTGGTACCTGAATATACAACCGGTTTGGCTGCAAACTACAATTACTTTTTACAAAAATTTGGTATTAAATCATTGGTATTTCACGCAGATTACAAATATTTCGGGAAATTTTATTGGGATGTAGACAACTTGGCTTATCAAAAACCTTATGCTTTATTAAACACAAATATTACGGTAAATATGAAACATTTTAGTTTGGGAATTTGGGGTAAAAACCTAACAAATGCTTCCTATAATCGTTATTATTTTAGGGTTGCCACTTTGAACAAATCTTTTGCAGAACCTGCACAGCCACTACAATTTGGATTGTTCTTAAAAGCCGGATTTTAGTTAGCAAAACAATTTTAAAATATCTTTATGCCCAAATTCTTAAATAACAGTCAAAAATATAGCACACTGCTTAGTCTATACTTAGCACAATCTATTCCCATGACCTTTTTTACAACTGTCATGCCGGTTATTTTAAGAACAGAGCATTATTCATTAAGCTCAATTGGGCTTTTGCAACTGGTAAAACTTCCTTGGATATTAAAGTTTTTGTGGGCACCTTTAGTAGATAAAACGGGAAACAATATTCAAAACTATAAAAAATGGATATTTTCATCAGAAATATTTTATGCAATTATAATATTCGCAGCTGCTTTTTTGCATATTAAAACCAACTTTAGTCTTATCGTCTTACTAATGGTAATCGCTTTTGCTGCTTCTGCAACGCAGGATATTGCTACAGATGCATTTGCCTATCTTGTGCTTAAAAAAGAAGAACGCAGTATTGGCAATAGCATGCAATCCGCCGGAAGTTTTCTAGGAACGCTTACCGGTAGTGGCGTACTATTAATCGTTTATTATTATTTCGGATGGAAATACCTGCTGTTTGCTTTATCAGGTTTTGTTGTTTTGGCCATTCTCCCACTTTATTTTTACAAACCACTAAGAATAAAAACACCGGAAAAAGTATCCAAAGTTGGTTTTAAAGATATCATTATATTCTTTAAACAAAAATCAATTGGCAGAAGAGTACTTTTGCTTTTTATATTTTATTCCGGACTAATCGGTATTTTGACCATGCTCAAACCTTGGATGGTCGATTTGGGCTACTCTATCAAAGAAATTGGCATCATTTCAGGTATTTACGGACCTGCTTTTGGCACTGCAATGGCATTATTAATAGGATTTATTATCAAAAAAACTAGTAGAAAATTAGGGATAATCGGCATTGCCATATTATCTATTATCACTTCATCCTATTTCTGGTGGTTATCCTTGCAAGAGATTAGCTTTTTATATTTGCTAATAGGTGTTTTAGCTGTTTGGGGAACTTATGGTATGGCTTCAGTGGTCATTTATACCATCTCGATGGATCAAGTAAGACCCGGAAGAGCCGGAACGGATTTTACCATACAAATTGTTATTACACATCTTGGAAGCATTTTATTGGCAGTCGTCAGTGGCAAGCTGGCACAGCATTATGGTTATACCGGATTATATAAAATTGAATTCATCATTAGTCTATTGTTACTGCTTACTTTTTCGCATTTATACATAGAAAACGAGTCCGAAAAAAATTAAAGTATTATGAAAATTAAACAAGAACTTTACGAAAAATATAACCAACCTACGCCAAGATATACCAGCTATCCACCGGCAAATTATTTTAAAGATGCAGACAATTACCCAGAAATTATCGAGGCAATAAAGGCATCAAACGATGAAAATCCCAAAAATATTTCTATTTACATTCACATTCCTTTTTGTGGGCAACTTTGCTTGTATTGTGGTTGTAACACAAAAATAACTAGCGATCAAAATGTTATTCGAACTTATGTCGATACCATTTTAAATGAGATTGATTTGCTAAAACCGCTTATCGATTCCGACCGAAAAATATCTCAAATACATTGGGGAGGCGGCACACCAAACTACCTTCCCATAGAAGATATTCAACTAATAATGAACAAATTATATAGTAATTTTAACACTATTCAAAATCCTGAAATTGCTATGGAATGTCATCCCGCGCATCTTACCAAATCTTATACCGATGAACTTGTAAAACTCGGTTTTAATCGATTGAGTTTTGGGGTGCAAGACTTTAATGATAAAGTTTTGGAGACCGTCAATCGGCAAAAACCCTTACTTTCCATAGAAGAAATTGTAAAGCACATCCAATCCTATGATAATCTTTCCCTTAATCTAGATTTTATTTATGGATTGCCTTATCAAAATCTTAATGAATATGAGAAAACCATCAAAAAAGCGGCCGGTTTAAAACCAAATCGCCTAGCGGTGTTTTCCTACGCACATGTGCCATGGGTAAAAAAACAACAAAAATCTTTAGAAAAATTTGGTTTGCCAAGTGCCAAAGAAAAAATTGATTTATTTCAAAAAGCATATGATATTTTAACCGAGCATCAATATACACCCATCGGGCTAGATCATTTTGCCGACCCCGAAGATGTGCTGACCCATTCATTAAAAACCAAACAATTGCATCGTAATTTTCAAGGTTACTGTACCCTTGACACGACCGGCCAAGTATATGCACTTGGAGTCAGTGGCATCAGCCAGCTAAATAGTGCCTATTTACAGAATACCAAAAGTATAACCAAGTATGTAAAGTCGATTAACGAAGGTGTTTTCCCGATTGAAAAATACTATTTTGTAAATGAAAACGAAAAGCTAATCCGACAAATTATAGAAGAAATTATGTGTAATATGTATGTCGATTTTAATAAAGTAGCAGAAACCAACAAAATTGATGTAAACCAAATATACAAAATCACAGATGTTGATTTTAAAGTATTGGACACATTTAAAGACGAAGGATTAATCCATTTTGAAAACAATATTTTAGAACTTACGGCGCAAGGACAATTCTTTATGAGAAATATTGCTGCCGCTTTTGACCCGAATATGAAGAATAATACCCGACAATTTTCAAAAGCATTATAAGTATGTCCAAAGCTATAATCTTACTAAATATGGGTGGTGCAAAAAGTCCGGAAGAACTAAAGTCTTTTTTATACAATATGTTTAGCGATCCAAGGATTATCGCTTCTCCTTTGCGGCATATGATTGCGCCACTTATTGCCCAATTCAGATATCAAAAATCTTGGGAAAATTATGAAAAAATTGGCGGGAGTCGTATCAATCAACTGACGGAAAATTTAGCAAAACAAATGCAAAAATACACCGATTATGATGTTAGATTTGCCATGCGATACAGCCATCCAAAACTTCAAAATTTTATCGACCAATATCATGAAGTCGTATTAATGCCCTTATATCCACACTTCTCTTTTACCACCGTTGAAAGCAGTCTAGACGAATTTAAAAGCTTAAATTTTAAAGGAAAGGTAAAACTTATCAAAGCTTTTTATCAAGAAGAAGAATTTAATGAAATTATTTCGAAAAATATTATCAAAAGTGTTCCAAACCCTACGGAATGGCATGTGTTGTTTTCTGCCCATGGCTTGCCAAAAAAAATGATAGAAAAAGGCGATCCTTATGCCCAGCAAATCTTAGAACACTTTTACCTACTTAAGAATAAACTTACAATGTTTCAGTCGGTAGATTTTGCCTACCAATCGCGGTTTGGTTATACCACCTGGCTACAACCGTATTTGAAGGAAAAATTAAAAGATTATAAGAAAAAAAATGTATTAATTTACCCAATATCATTTATGATAGACAATGCCGAAACCGATTATGAATTAAAGTTGGAATATGCCGATATCGCTAAAGAAATTGGGGTGCAAAATTACAAGGTAGTCGATTGCCCGAACGATTCATTAGATATTGCAAAATTTCTAGTAGAATTGAATGAAAAATCTAAATAATATGCATTTTTTTTAATAAAAATGAAGCATTCATATTCTGACAAACACCTGTTTTTAGCTTGTAGTCAAAAGACAATTCGTCGTTTATGATTTCTGCATCAAAAAAGTAATTCTTGATTTGGCTAAAATCGTTTTCCAGTTTACATAGACTTAAATCATGCGTAGCAATGATGCCGGTAGATTTGCTATGAACCAATTTCTCGACAAATTTTTGCGAGCCCATCGCTTTATCTTTGGAATTCGTTCCTTTTAAAATTTCGTCTAAAACTATGAAATATTCATCCTTATTCATTTGATCCACCATAAATTTAAGACGCTTGAGTTCAGCAAAAAAGTAGGATTCATCCTTACTTAAAGAATCGCTGGTACGCATGCTCGTAATCAATTTAATAGGATGGTAATCAATACCTTGTGCACAAACCGGCAATCCTGAATTCGCCATAACGATACTCAAAGAAACCGTGCGCAAAAAGGTACTCTTACCTGCCATATTGGCTCCGGTTATGATAAAAAATGAATGTTTTTTAATCGCAAAATCATTATCGATTCTTTTTGCCGCATCAAGCAAGGGATGTCCCAATCCGGTAGCTTTAATAATGTTTTCTCCATCATTAATCTTTGGAAATGTATAGCTTGGATGGTTAAAAACGAAGTTTCCCAAATTACTGTAAGCTTCAAAGAAATCCGTTAGGGCATACCAAGTATTCATATCATCTTTATGCGCTGCAATCCAAGCTTCCATTTGATAAGCCATCAACAAATCATATAAAAAGAAAGAATCTCCTATAAATTTGATAATCAAATTATTAGTAAATTCAATTCTTTTAGAAAGGCTTAGGAATTCAGAAATATTTTGAGAAATATGCGTCTTAGAATCCAATAATGCTTGTTGCTTTTGCTGTAAAAGTTTTGAAGTAAACTTTTCTTTTTCAATCAAATCGATGAGCGATTTATATGCCATCAATGAAGGCTTAACCTGTTCGATTTCCGCAAAAAGCTTTTGAATTTTTTTAGCGTAATTTCCAACGATGCCTAATCCGAGAAAAACCCAAAATAGCAATATATAATTATTGATAAAATTAAAATAGCTAGCCAAAATAAGCAATACGGATGAGACGGAAAAAAACCAAACCAAAGGATACATAAATTTTTTGGTAAATGGCTGATAGTTTTGCATCCAACTTACAATCTGTCCGGGTTCATATTTACCGATATCCAAGCGACTGGTGATCATAAATTCTTGACGCCATTCCGGCTTTTTAGACAATTCCTTAATAGCCTCTTGCCTATCCTCAATATTATTTATATTATTAGAAATCAAAAGATTAGACAAAAATAATTTTGCTGACTGTTTTATAGAACGGTTGATATATTGAAAAAAAGAAGCTTGGCCAAACAAATCAATATCGTAGCTAAAATGATGCTCCGGATCGATAAACTCCGAACCAGAATCTAAAAAATCATACTCACCTCGCAATACTTTTAATTCGTTCTCATTTATAAGGATATATTCCTTAGCTATATTGATCAAATGCTTGATATTTTCACTCTTAGATACCAAAAAAAGAAATAATGGAATACCCACTAAAGCAATCAAAATTAATGCCTTAAGATTATCATAGAAAAAATATATCAGAATAGATAATGACAAAAAAATTATCAATCTACTTGCGCTAATCCATATAGACTTACGGCGCAATTTTTTAAGTTGCGCCGTATAATTTTGTATTTGATTTTTATAATAATCTGCGGGTTGGGACATAAAAATACTTTATATTGTCTTAATATCTTTCTACCAATTTGCCTACCAGTTCTCTTACAACCGGTTCGGCAGCTTTTGCAGCTTTTAAGACCTCAACATGATTTACCTCTTCGATAAATTCTTCGGTACCTATATCTGTAATAACGGAAATACCGAATACTTCCATGCCCATATGCACCGCCACAATTACTTCGGGAACCGTTGACATACCAACAGCGTCACCGCCCATATTGCGAACCATTGTATATTCGGCAAGTGTTTCAAAAGTTGGGCCTTGCAAACCTAGGTAAGTACCTTCTTTTATTTTGATATTTTTTTCTGCTGCATAAGCACGAACCACTTGAAGCATTTTTTTGCTATACGGCTCACTCATATTGACAAAACGAGGGCCGAAACGTTCATCATTGGGGCCACGTAAAGGATGTTCCGGGAACAAATTGATATGATCCTTAATCAACATCACATCACCAATACTGAAATTTCTATTAACACCGCCCGAAGCATTTGAAACAACCAATTTTTTGATACCCATTTGCCAAAATACACGTTCCGGAAAAGTAACTTTTTTCATATCATATCCTTCATAAAAATGAAAGCGACCATTCATAGCCAATACTTTTTTACCGTTGAGTGTTCCAAAAATTAAAGAACCTTTGTGTCCTTTTACGGTCGAGATAGGAAAATTAGGAATATCTTTATAAGGAATTTCTTTTTCTACTTCGATATCTTCTACCAAACTACCCAATCCACTTCCTAAAACAATGGCGTATTCGGGTATATAATCTACTTGTCTTCTCAAATAGTCAGCCGTTTCTAACGACAAATCAAATTCATTTTTCTTTTCTGACATAATCCAATATTTTTTTATTAAACAATTCCCTTTCTAATACTTTTGTTTGAATTGACAGATAATATAAGGGTAAATCTACCAAATTTTGCAAACGCACATAGTCTTTTTCAGTTGTAAGTAATATCTTTTTCTTTCCTTCTAATCGTTCAAAACGTCTTGTTATCAAAGATATATCAGCCGATGAAAAATTATGATGGTCGCCAAATTTCAAACTCTCAAAATTACAATTTTTTTCTGACAAAAAAGCATACAAAGGAATAGGATTGGCAATGCCCGTTACTAATAAAATTTCAAATTGCGATAAATTGTTAATGTTAATTTGAGACTGCTTATTCCAAATAAAATCATCATAAGCGATGGTTGAGAAGAAAATATCTTTATCAAAGTACTTACCTATTTTTTGTTTAATTATCGCTTTTTCTTTCTCATCAATACTTGCAGGGCATTTGCTAACCAACACGATATCAGCCCGTTTTACATGTTTTCTACATTCTCTTAAATCACCTGCCGGCAATACAAAATCATCGACAAAAAGCTTGTTATAAGCCGTTATGAGAATGTTCATTCCGGCGGAAACCGCTCTATGTTGAAAAGCATCATCCAGCAGTATGACATCCGTTTTAGAATTTACCAAAACTTTACGAATAGCCGGCAGTCTTTTTTCACCAACCGCTACATAAACCTTTGGAAATTTTTGGTGAATCTGAAATGCCTCATCTCCTATTCTTGCTACGCTTGCTTGCGTATCGGCAACCACAAATCCCTTCGTTTTACGTTTGTATCCCCTACTAACAAAAGCCACTTTGTACCGAGTTTCTAACAACCTAATCAGATATTCAATTTGCGGTGTTTTGCCTGTTCCCCCCATACTTAGATTGCCAACATTAATGACCGGCAAGTCAAATTTTTGAGAAACAAACCAACCTCTGTCATACAATGCATTACGAATTTCAGTAATTAATGCATAAACCAGCGAAAATGGGATTAAGATGTATCTGAGTTTTTTCAAAGAAATTAATTAAGGTTTCCAATATAAAATAAGCAATATTTCTAGCAACAAAAAAAACAAAGCCAAAACCAAAAAATATTTCCATATTGATTTCTCCTTCAAAAAATCTTTTTGTGCTTGGGCATAAGATTTAAAAGAATCCAGATATGAAATTTGCTTGGATTGTGGTAATGTTACAAATTGCAAACGATGCTCTATTTGGGCATAATTATAAGCCACTTTTTTCAGCACATCATCCTGATTCACAATGTCATAAATTCCTGAAACTTCAGGAAAATCAGTAGTGGAAATTTGCACTTTGTTAAATTTATTTATCTGAAAAGGGATAAATGCCATCGAATCTTTTTTCAATTGCAATACCGCATCATTCTTTATTTGAGCAGGAACATCATACGTATTTTTTTGACCGATATTGTAATACAAAGCCTTGGTTTTATTGCTATTGGTAGCTATTTGATAAAACAAAGAAACCAGCAGTGTAGGCGCTTGTGTAAAATTGGTATTGCTTGCTTCTAAACTCGCATTGAACACATAAATATTTCCGTTATTCTTGAATAATTGCATAAAAGGACTGTGATCGCTTAAACGATACAACCAAGCTCCTTGTCGTTCAAAAAGCAAGTGATTACGAACAAACGGATAGGCAAAATTTCTCGTCTTTTTTAAAAAAACTTGTTTAAAAATGGGATGTTGAAAATTAATATCATTCAATAACACCTTTGTAGTATCTAATTGAATTTTATTAGGGATTTGCAATATATTTAGTGTGGAAGCAATTTTTTCTGGCTGTGCCACCGGCGGAATTAACACCAAATTTCCATAATTTTTGAGATATTGCTTAATCGCATCAAATGATAAAGTCTGTGCATTGTTAATACCGTCCAATATCAATAAATCATAAGATGATAATTTACCGTAATTCAACTGATTTGGCTTAGAAAAATCCAATTGAAATTCATCATCCGTATAGATATTCTTTATAAAATCGGGGAAACTGTTTCCTACAAATAAAACCCTGATTTTAGGATTTTCTTGTAGGCAAAAAAACAAATTATTGTCAAAAGTAAAAGCCCTGTCCACAACCGAAACACGGGCTGTAATATTCTTAGATTTAGGCAGTTCTATCCGTAATTGCTGTTGCAAACTATCTTTAAAATCTACATAACCGCGCCACAACAATTTATTGCCTTGATGAATACTCACCGGCGATTTTAAATCTTTTTGCATGGCCGAAACCTGCAAGTTTAATGTGTAAACCTCATTTGTTTTGGATTGCAACCAAAGTGTATCAAGACTGATGTTGGGTAATTCTTTTTGTTGTTTGACATAAAAATTATAATGCACATCATCTCTAAACAAATCTGATGTTAATTTCTCATTATCAACATTTTGCAAATCAGAAATATAGATAAGTTCATGCTTTTTTTGATCTTTGGCAAACAAGAGATTTGCTTTCTTTATCATTTCTTTATGATGTGTCGGCTTGGCTATAAAACGAACTTTATACAATATTGCTTTCAACTGTTTTCCACTAATGTTTTTATAGGTTTCCGTGTTGTCAAAAAAAGTATAAAGCTGTTGTTCATCGAGGTTTTTAACCAAATCTTGACGCACTTCTTGCCAAAGATTGGTATTTTTGGTCAAGGCGGACATACTTAACGAATTGTCTAAATAAATGATCGTTTGCACCTCGTCTGCTTTTTGTTTTTGCGCTTTTGAAGGGAAATAAGGTTGTGCAAAGGCCAAAACAAGCATTGCAATTGCCAATAATCTCAACAGAAGAATAATCAATTCTTTCAATTTTCTGCTTCTGCGAGATTTGATTTCCAAGTCTTTTAAAAATTCCACATTAGAAAATGATTTTTGCTTAAATTTTTTCCACCTGACCAAATGAATGATAACGGGAATTAGCAACAACAGTAGCGCATATAATATTTCGGGATGTTTAAATTGCATAAAAGACTAATCTTCAGGTTGATTGATAATTAAACCATCTCGCATTAACAATTTACGGTCAGACATGGCTGCAAGTGCCTCATTATGCGTTACGATGACAAAAGTCTGTCCAAAACGGTCTCTTAAATCAAAAAACAAATGATGTAACTGCTTGGCACTCTCGGTGTCCAGATTGCCACTGGGCTCATCAGCCATAATGACAGCCGGCCGGTTTACCAAAGCACGAGCCACAGCTACGCGTTGCTGCTCACCACCCGATAGCTTGGCGGGTTTATGAAACATTCGATCTTCCAAACCCAACAAGACCAACAATTCTTCTGCACGTTTATCAGCTTGCTGCTTAGAAACACCTGCGATATAAGCCGGAATAGCCACATTTTCTAAAGCGGTAAATTCGGGTAATAATTGATGAAACTGAAAAACAAATCCTATTTGCTTGTTTCTAAATTTGGATAATTCTCTGTCGGAAAGCTTGGCAAGATTGATACCATTAATGACCAGTTTATAATCTTTATTGCTAGGACGATCCAAAGTTCCGATTAATTGTAATAAAGTAGTTTTTCCGGCACCGGAAGGACCTACAATAGCAACGACTTCTGCTTTTTTTATTTCGAGATCGACCCCTTTAAGCACATGCAGATCGCCGTATTTTTTATGTAGAATTTTTGCCTGTATCATGTAAAAACTTGTTAACTGCCACAAATGTACATCATTTTTTTAAGTTTTTGACGAGACAAAAAAGCTAAATAATGGTAATTCAGAAACAAAATCAGCAAAAATAATTCAAGAACGAATTAAGACTAATTTACGTAAGTCTCGCATATACAATTAAGATTCAAATTTACAAACAATTGGCATATTGGAGTCGTTTTTAAATCCTGCATAAATTTAAAGATATTTTACAAAACATTAACAATCAATATATTACATTGTTATTTTTATGTCTTTTCATTTTTTTTGAAATATAAAAGTATTAAAAATTCATATAAGTTTGTTAGGTTTTTATTTTCTTTTATGCCTTTTATGGTTAGATTTTAAACTTCTAATAAATCCAAGGAATTAAGAGGTGCGAAACTTGAATGGTTTATATGTATCTGGAAACATAATAACCAAAGCCAACCGCCACCAAACCAACGACAAGCGAAGAAACAAAATAGGCGAAAAACAAGAAATATTTTTCAGTTTGCAACATGATTAAATTCTCAAAAGCAAAGGATGAAAAGGTGGTAAAACCGCCTAAAAATCCGGCTATTAACAAAGCTTGATAAGAATGATTTAGATTAAGCGTTCTTAGATTGTATCCCGCCAACACACCAATTAAAAAACTACCGAAAACGTTAACAAAAAAAGTACCGTAGGGTGTTAAAAAATCATTTTTGTTAAGTGCTAAGCTTATTAAATATCTAAAACCACTACCAAGCCCTCCTCCTAAAAATACTAGTAAAACCCTTGTCATCATTGTGGTAAATTATTTTGGGGTGCCACCTCAAGAATAGGTACATAAATTTCAGTTAACCAGTTTGCCGGATTTAGATTTTTTGATTTATCAACGATATAAACTTCAATTGGCTGACGCGTTAAATCTTCAACCAAATTGGTATCTTTTTGAATATAATTCCTAGCTTGGTTCCAAGCTTCATTTATAAACTTGTAGTCACCTTGATATAAGACTTTTAAATATGCTCCTCCGGGTGTCTCGCCCGTTAAAACATCTGCATTGAGCAGCATTTTTTCTTTGGTTGGCAAACAAACCGAAATAATAGCGGATTGGTTTTCCGTATCCCATTTAATATATAATGTAAAAGGATTTCGATTGGTTTGAATATGATTTTCAGAAGCAATGCTTAATATTTGGGCAAGCAGCTTGTCTTTAACCTTTTCTACTTCATTTGTTCGGCAACTAACAGATTTATAAAGGTAATAGGTGCTGCTTAAACTAGTCACTTTATCAATTTTTACCGATCTTTTTTCCAAATCTTTACGAACGGATTGTTCCAATCTTTCCAACCCGCGTGTAATCGTTGGCCCCATCAAATCATCCATATGTTTGGTGTAAATTCTTTGTAAGAAAGGTACTTCGCCTTGAATGGTCCATTTGACCAATACGCCATCCTCTTGTTGGGTCAATTGCCACTTAAAATTTTGATTTTGTTTTTCGGAAGACAAAGTTTGAACAATCAATGTATCAGGACGTAAGCTAATGTTTGTCAGTTGCTGACGCAAACCATTTGTATCGGTAAATCGCAAATAATCACCCTCTGCATTTGTTTTTTCTGAAAAATCAAATTGCATGGTACTATCTTTTTCTTTCCAAGGTGCCCATTTTGACCAGTTATGCAAATCGGCAACTTGTTGAAAAACCAAATTCTGCGGCGCTTTTATCAAACGTGATCGCTCGACTTTGAAATTGGAATCTAATGAAATAAAGTATCCCACAAATACGACTGAGAATACAATCAGTAAAAGCAAGAAATATTTTATTTTTTTTAACATGAGTCTTCTGTTTTGAACACGCAAAGATAATATTTTATGTTTAGCCTTAATATAATACCATGAGAAATATATTATATTTAACACTAAAATCAATCATTATTCAAAAAATAATCAGTTTATTTGCAAACAGATATCTAGAAAAATATGTTGCGATTTTGGCAAAGACTTCCCGATAAATACAAGGGCTACATTCTTACATTTGTAGGGATTTTGGCTATGTCAAATGTTTATATTTTTAGCAAAGCAGCATTGCAGGAGCTCAAATTACCCCAATTTGGATTTTTTTGGTTTTTAACAGGATTTCTACTGATTTTCATCTTATTTATACAGCAAAAATCATATAGAAGAATAAAAAGTTTTAAGAAAAAAGATTTTATGCTACTTTTCTTGTTTGGCCTAATTGAGGTTAGTTCTACTACCTTTTTCTTTAAAGCCATACGTTCTATGCCCAATCCGAGTATTGTAGCATTTATGGGGAATTTAGGCCCTGTGTTTGTGCTAATTCTCGGTTTTTTTATTCTGAAAGAACGCTTTAATAAAATTGAAATCATTGGTATTATCATCACCTTATCCGCCGCTTTCTTATTGAGCTACAATCCCAAGTGGATCAAGTTAAACGAAATCTTTATAGACGGAAGTCAATATGTTTTAATCTTTACGACTTTATTCGCGGTAAGTTCTATTTTAATGAAATTGAATGTAGCAAAATTTTCACCCATCATTTTATCATTAAATAGGACATTTTACTTGTTATTTTTTTCCTTCTTGATGATGATTTATCTAGATTTACCCTTCCAAATTTCTCAAAAAGCGCTTACCAATGTAGTCATGGGCGCATTTTTAGGACCTTTCTTGGCAGCTATTGTCGGATTGTATGCTATTCAATATATAGAAGTCAGCCGCAAATCAATTTTATCCTCAACCAAAGGACTTTTTGTGCTGATTGGCAGTTATTTATATTTTGGAAAATTCCCCTCTAATATTCAAATTTTGGGAGGCATCCTTTCCATAATAGGTGTTGTACTGCTCATAATAGGAAAAAATTTAATGACAAAAAAAAAGCAAAAAGCATAAAACCTTAAGTTTTGTAACATAGGAAACCTAAATTTAATATAAAATTTGTATTTTTGTCGAACTAAACAAGCAACATAGGTATTAATGTTGAAGAAATACTAATTCATGAAAAATAATCCAAAGATTGTTAACAACGTACTCGATTTAGTTGGAGATACGCCAATGGTAAGACTTAACAAAGTTACCAAGGAATTACAAGGCAACTTTTATGGAAAACTCGAATCTTTTAACCCTGGGGATTCTGTAAAAGACAGAATTGCAAAATATATTATTGATAAAGCAGAAGCTGAAGGTATTATTCAACCCGGCGATACTATTATTGAAACAACTTCAGGAAACACCGGATTTAGCTTGGCCATGCTTGGTGCTGTTCGCGGATACAAAGTCATTTTAGCCGTTAAGGATAAAGCGACTGATGATAAAATCAATATGCTACGCAGTTTGGGTGCCAAAGTTTATGTGTGCCCTACCGAAGTTGCTGCTGAAGATCCTCGTTCTTACTACTCTGTAGCACAAAGATTACATGAAGAAAATCCCGGTTCACTTTATGTAAATCAATATTTTAACGAACTGAATATAAAAGCGCATTATTTTTCTTCAGGCGTTGAAATTTGGGATCAAACAGAAGGAAAAGTAACGCACGTCATTGCTTGTGCAGCTACCGGAGGAACTATTTCGGGTATAGCCAGATATTTAAAAGAAAAGAACCCGAAAATTCAAATTTTAGGTGTAGATGCCTACGGTTCTGCCCTAAAAAAATACCACGAAACAGGCATTTTTGACACCAATGAAATTTATTCTTATCGCATTGAAGGTTTAGGAAAGAATTTAATTCCCACAGCTACTGATTTTGATTTAATCGATCAATTTATAAAAGTTACGGATGAAAATGCTGCCTATAAAGCACGTGAATTGGCGCTTCAAGAAGGTATTTTTGCCGGTTACACAAGTGGCGCCGCCTTAGAAGCAGCGCATCTTTATGACAAAGCAGGTATATTTGATGAAAACAGCCACGTCGTTCTTATTTTCCCAGATCACGGTTCGAGATATATGGGTAAAATGTATAGCGACAAATGGATGATTGAACAAGGGTTTACCAAATTCTTAAGCACCGAAAAAGAGAGAAAAACAGAATACGTAAAATAGTATTTGACAAACATATATTAAAAAACCACAGAAAAATATTTTTCTGTGGTTTTTTTATGTTATAATTATTCTTGTCTTAGACCTATAAGTCTTATTTATTACTAGTCAAGTCAACTTTTATTCTATCATTAATTTTTTGGTGAAAATCTTATTGTCAACAGAAGCTATTCTCACAAGATAAACACCGGTAGAAATATTAGCGGGAATCAAAATTTTGCTTTTGCTTATTTTCTTGTTGTAACTCAAAATTTCCTGTCCGGTTAAGGCGTATAATTTAATACTATTAATTTCTTGTTGTTTGGTATTGAGCACAACCAAATCTTTTTCTTCGTTGTCATAATAAGCCGTTACATTGCTAAGGATGGTTTCCTCAACATTTGTAACATTAGTAGGTGTAAAAGTCAAGACAAATCTATCGCTATAATCACCGGATTGTAAGAATACTTCATAATTATCCGTTTGGGTAATGGGATGAGAAATTTGATTTTGGGTATCCTCAATATAGACATTTGTTATTTGTGCCGGTAAATTTTCAATAACATCAACTTTAAATGACACCCATCCATCTTGATTGACTTTGACATGTAGTGGAAATCTTGAATTCTCATCTATCTGTGGAACCGCTTGAATGATAAAATCTCTGTTAGCTATAGAAAAACTTACATCGGCACCGGGAAAATCGTCGTCAAAATTAGGGCCGTCCCAACCTGCATCTATTTGATTGGTGGTATTGGGTCTAACGCCTAGCAATAATTGTCTATGATAATTTTGCGGGGTATCAAATCCCAATCTGATATTGGTCAAACTGGCAGGTCTCATAAACACACTATTGGCGCCTTCTAATTCAAATGCTCTTTGTGCATTGTTAAATTGGATAGTTCCACCTTGTCCAGATTCTGCCCAAACTAAAAAGCCCTGTCCTACCGGAATAAATTGTTGTGGTTCTTTTGTGCCTACTGTAGCTGTTCCATTCCAAGCCGTAGCGGCAACGCCTCCTGTGAGCGTATAAGTTGCATATCCTCCTTGGTAGTGTGCACCAAAATGATCGTTCCCACCGGTATGCTCCCAATAGTATAAAGTTCCGTTAAAGATATCATTAGCATTGTTACCACCATTGGCACTAGAAATATTGTCCTCGATAAATTTGTCTGCATCCAAAGCACTCGGATAAGGATTGCCAATCACGTAATCTTTGTCAGCTCCAATGGTCAATGTGTATTCTCCGTCGTTGGGTGTACCACTAAACGTCCAACTTTCGTATTCTGTTGTAGCATTACCATTTGCCGCAACTAAGTCTTTATCTACGCCCGGACCTTTCATAGTATAACCTTCACCGGGTAATACTGTTCCTGTATGTTCAATATGATTGTCGTACCAGCCGGTATAGGAACCATCGTCTCCGTTTTTAAAAGCAAATACCCAATAGGCATTCAAAGTAACAGGATGCGAACCACCCGCATTATCAATATCACTGGTTGCATTGGTATTTACAGCAATATTTACGGTAGGATAAGTCGATTTTAACTCATTATTTCCCGTAGCACCGTCTTTTAGGTAACCCATTTTCCAAGTTCCGGATTGATTTACCGGCGCCGACCAATAATTGTAATAGTATTGATTAGAAGTTCCCTGTTGATCTTGCCAAATATATTTAGCTCCGGAAACAGATGAAGCACCTGTATGTGTTTGCACTAATTGTGCACCGCCTATCAATCTTAAATCACCGTTTAAGGTAATGTCATTGGCAACTGTCAAAGGTAAATCAGTATTGACTTTAAAATCAAAATCTTTTGCGCCATCGTTCACAACCAAAGTTTTTGCCTTGATATCTTTTTCATATTGAATGACTGAATTATTAGCATTGTTTATAATTAAATCATTAAAATTGGCAATACTTGTTCCCTTTATATTTTGTTCATTGGCACCGCTAAATTCTGTTGAACCGGTAGCCGTATCGGACATTGTACCATTGTTGGTAAAATTATCTCCTTTAAAAATAATTTGACCATCATTGTCCCACGTATGCGATGTACCATTGTCGTTTATAAAATCAACACCGTTAATATACACGGTAGTGCCACTGGAAATCTTTACATCACCTTTGTTTATAAACTGCGAAAAGCCTGTAAACGAAACCAATACAAACAATAAGAAAATACTTTTTTTAATCATAACAATAGATTTATTGAAGTAAGAACACTTCATAGGTTAATAGACAAAATTACAACATTATTTTATTAAATCAAAAATTTTTTTATTATCTAATTTAAGCGTCCATTTGTAGCTGGATTTAGGTTTTCAAATTATGAACACCGACCTACTCAACCTTAACCAAGTCTAGATTTTTATTAATTCGAAGTATCACAGATCCTTGATTAACAAATCCGGATTGTGGTGTATGTTTGTATAAAAAAACCTTGCTACTTTGTTCTGTTTTACCAATCCTTTGCATTCCCTCAAATAAATTATCGGCATTTGCCGCACGCACAAACAAATCAAAGGTAGTATCAAATCCGTTTAATGCTATAAAACTAGGAGGCAAATTATAGGTTTGCTTTAATCTTTTTGCAATTTTGACATCTATGGTTCTTTTAACTCTTGCCGGAAAATGATAATTCAAATTTGATAGAAAAGCATTCATTCTATCGTTACTATTGTCTTCGTATAGTTTCTTATCTTCCAAAGTAAATAAGGTAATTTTTTGTTTATTTGCCACTGCATTAAGAATTGAAAGCACTGAAAAAATAAAGGAATTATCATCGGAAACGATAATGACATAATTTTCTTTTCCGGATACCATTTTCTTGCTTAGTTTATCGGCATAAATCATAAATCCTTTTTTGGTTTCCTTAGCCTCAATCAACTGGGGTTTAACTTGTAGTTGTTTGGCTACAGTATCAACCACCGATTTTTTAGAAGGATCATACACAATAGTCAAAGCTTTTCCAACAGATTTTTCATTCAAATAATGAATCATATGTTGCTCTAAATAATTATTTTGACTTGAGGTTACAATCATATTCCTATACTTATTCTTTCCTTTATATTTATTGACCACAACCGGCGTATTATCTAATTCCAACACTTTTGCCACCTTATCAATATTATCGGTTTTAATAGGACCCATCACGAAATTATAATCCGACAAATCGGTTGTTTCCAATATCTTACCGGTTACAAATGACGAACCTTGCGTATCGTAAACATCATAATCTACTTGAATACCCAATTGTTTTATCGAATCAATGGCCATTTTAATACCCGAATAATAATCCAAAATTTTGCTTTCGGAAATTTTTTCACATTGACTAATCGAATCCGATTGATTGGCATTTTTTAACTTTAATGGCAGCAAAATAGCAACTTTGTACCGAGCATCCGGTCGCAAACTATCTAGTAAATTTATAGATTTAATTTTTTGATAGGCGATTGTATCCGTAACTTTTACCTGATTAAGACTTTTTTTCTTGGATATTTTAAGGATTTGTCCGGCTTTTAATCCATCTTTTAGTTCAGGATTTAATTTGAGCAAATCATCTTGCGAAATATTAAATCTTTTAGACAAACTAAACAATGTCTCATGTGCCTGCACCTCATATGTGTTGTACCAGTCATCCTCACTTTCGTGTTTGCTCGCAGGAATACCTTTTGGCACAACCAAAGTTTGTCCAAATTTTAAACCTTCGGAAAGACTTGGGTTTAACCGAATTAGTTCTTCTTGTGAAATACCAAATCTTTTTGCCAAACTAAACATCGTTTCGTGAGGCAACACTTCATAATATTTATATTTATTTGTATTAAGTGTATCCTGTTTTATAGCTATAAATTTAGGAACGACCAAAAGCTGTCCGGCTTTAAGTGTAACATCTTTTATTTCAGGATTTAAGCGTTCCAATTCATCTATCGTAATGCCGTAATCGTAAGCCACACGCCACTTCCCTTGCTTCGGTTGGACTTTGTAGTAGGTAAATTTATGTTCGTCAATATTTTTAGGTTTATTCTTATCCGCAAAAATCGGGATAATCAATATTTGTCCTAATTTTATATCAAAACCTTCTATTTTATTTAAGGCAGTTATAGCTTCTATTTTAGAATTATACATTTTTGAGAGCCCAAAAAGCGTCTCATTTTCGCCCACCGTATGATATTTGTAGTCGATAACATCTTGCCCCAAATTGATGGGAAGCTGCTTTATCGTATCATTTGTCACTGTTTGAGCGATAGCTTTTTTAGGAATCAAAATGCTTTGACCGGTTGTAAGTTTACCATCTATGATATCACTATTGTACTTAAGGATATCAGAAGGCGCCAGCATATAAATTTTAGCAATATCTTTGAGTGTTTCGCCTTCCTTGACCTTATGGATACTAAAATCTTGTGCCTGAACAGACAGCAAGATAAAAAATAAGAAAAATACCAAAGCTATCTTCTTAAATAATTTATTTATTTTATGGTGCATTGACATATAAATTGCTAATAATTTTATTCTATTTCCACGCTTAAACCTTTATCCAACAAGGCAGAAGCTATGGGTTCCAGTTTTTGATAAGTGCCTTTTTTAACGATACTCTTTCCTTTGTAATGTGTTAACAAGGCACATTGCTCTGCTTGCTCCAATGAATGTTCACAGTAGCGCATCAACATTTCAATGACAAAATCAAAAGTATTGATATCGTCGTTATACAAAACTATTTTTGAAAGTTTTGTTTCAGAATGCTTGTGTATGTGTTCCGGTGATTGTTTTTCGGTCATTTTCATAAACATTTTTAACGGCTAAAATTAACTATTATTTTTTAATTCTCATCATTTTTCATTACAAAAAATAAACTTACCCAATTGTTCTTTTGCATTTGACCTTCAAATACCATACCGCATCTATTTGCCTCCGCAACAATTATTGGAATATCTTCCGTATAAAAACCACTCATTATCAACACGCCATTTTTATGTAACTTATTGATATATTGATTTATATCTCTTAATAGAATGTTACGATTGATATTAGCCAAAACGACATCAAATTTTGGAAAATCTTTTAAAATACCGGCATCTCCAAGAAATGATTTAATTTCAGAAACTCCATTTTTTTCAAAATTCTCCAACATGTTTTCATAAGCCCACTTATCGTTATCAACTGCATAAATTGGGGATGCCCCCAAACGATTAGCAATAATTGACAACACACCTGTCCCCGCTCCCATATCTAGTATGGATTTATGTTTCAAATCCATTTTTAGCAATTGTTTTATCATCAAATAAGTGGTTTCGTGATGCCCTGTTCCAAAACTCATTTTAGGATCGATTTGCACTACAATTTGAAAGTTCTTATCGGGATGAAAAGACGTTTTTATATATATTTTGTCATCTATTTCAAGTGGTTGAATATGTTTTTCCCAAGTTTTATTCCAATTTTCTTCAGGAATCTGTCTCGAAGTAAAGCTGTATTTTTGATGATACTTTTCCAAGTGTTTTTCAAAATCAATGGCTTTATTGGTAAAAGCAGAAAAACCGTCGGGCCTTTCTTCAAAAGCTTCAAATCCAAGCTCTGCTAATTCAGCCATGAATATTTCGCTATAAATATCCGGATTTTCAAGCTTAAAAATGTATTCAGTATATAACATTGTTCGATTTTTTTAATTTAATTTTTAATTTTTCACACTTAGCAACTCCTTATCCATTTTTAGCAAAATACCTAGTATTCCCAAAAACATCCAAAATGTAAAAACAAACAACAAAGCATTTATCACACTCGCATTAACCGACACCAAAAACCAAGTGAAAGTGGCTCTTAAAAAAATAATAGTTTCTGTGATGACAAAACCGGAATAAAAGATAACAAACGACTTTTTTGAAAGATTAATAAAGTTTAATTCATGTGCTAAAACCAATAGAAATGGTGTAAAAATACCTAACATAATCAAATGCAAATATCCAATAATAAAATCTCTAATATGATAACTCAAATCAGCATAATACTGAAAAGAACCCATAAATTGCAATACCATTTTGAGCATCAAGGTAAAAAGAACTATAGTCAAAATTTTATAAGAAAAATCACTTATCGTATGTTTTATATATCGATAATATCGTTTGATAATCAGTAATAAAAAGAAAAAAGCAATAATTTCAGCACCGGCACCAATTAGCGCCAAAGAGTTGTAAAAATATCCGGGATGACTCCATAAAATATTGGAAAAATATCCAAAAAATACAGCCGTAAGCATCAAATAATAAATACGGTTAACATCTTTTTGGTTCAAATGTATATTTCTACGTTCCAATAGGTAAAAAACCAGTCCAAGCATTGCAAACAAAAACCAGCCATTGTATTGAAAATGCAAATAATAAAAAATATCGTATTTATAAAAAACCGATGTTTTTCCTAACTTTTTTATCACAATCCCCAAAGACCAAGGGCTCAAACTCGACAAAAGTTGTAGTAATAGACCTGCTTTTACAAATTTATAAGTTGCCGGATAAAGTGCTACCTCCGATTTGTTCTTGAAAAAATAATGTAAAAACAAATAGGTAGCTATTAAAAATAATGAGAGAAATAATATTGAAAAAAATTTGTAACCTTGAATGGGAAAGGAGAAATACATTCCTATTACATTGGCAATCGTAAAAAAATATATAAATTTAAATCGAGGGGTCTCCAATTTATCTTTTAAAAAAACAAATGACACCAAACTGATAAAAGCACCGTGCAACCAACCCAAAAAAGCAACATGAGAATGGGCATGTAAGAAATTGGTAAAATTTATGCCCAAATCATAAACCGGAATGGTTCGTAAAATCAATCCCAGCAAGGCAATTGCCACAAAAAAATAAATTGCTATTCTAAATTGATTCTTGGCTATCATATCTTATACCATTATATATGCATAAAGACGCGATAAATCGCGTCTTTATACAATAAATTTAAATTGTAATTATTGCAAATCTTTTGCGGTCATTTTATTTTTTAAAATTTTATTCACCGTGCTTAATTTTTCTTTTCCTTCTTTTGTTTTAGGAATGTTATAAGCTTTTATGACTACTTGTTCGGTCAAGTTTTTAAGATTGGCGTGTATGGTAATGGTTTTAGACTGTTTTCCGGGTTTGTGATTGGTGTTAAAACGAACTTTTATTTCACTGGAATCACCCGGTTTAATCGGTTCTTTAGGCCAATAAGGTGTGGTACAACCACAACTGGTTTTTACTTTGGTAATGACCAATGGTATCTCGCCGTTATTCTTAAATTTGAAAACGGTATCTAATATATCACCTTCGTTGTGCGTGCCAAAATCGACAAGTTTTGTTTCAAAATCCATAGTTGGAAATTTGTTCATTGCTGCCAATTTTTCCTTAGCCATTTTTAAGTGATCTTCTTTAATTTTTGAAGCAGGATTGTCATTGTTACAACCCGTTGCAAAAATCAATGCAAATACTGATAAGTAAATAAGTTTTTTCATTATTATTTAGTTTTAATTATTAAATCGTTAATTTTATTATTCAAGGACTAACTTCGTCCTCTAACATTTTTATTAATTTCACCTTTTTCGTTCAGGTCGTTATATAAATTATGCAAAACACCATTGATAAAGACATTGCTTTTAGGTGTCGAGTATTCCTTAGCGATTTCGACATACTCATTTATGGTAACCGTAGCAGGAATAGAAGGAAAATATAAAAACTCTACCGCTGCCATCTTCATAATCATTTTATCGATTTCAGAAATCCGATCATAAGACCAATTGGGCGTTTTGCCTTCTAGCAATTTGTCTAACTTTTCATCGTTTAAAACCGTCTTGAGAAATAAATCGCCTGCAAATTCTCTATCGATTTCATCTTTAAACAATCTAGGCAAATCGGCTGTTAAACCATCTTCTTTTAAGGAAGTTATCGTTTTCATAACCAATGTATTGGATACTGCAATATCATCTGCCCAATGGCTTTCATCCGCTTCAAAAGATTCGTGTAATTTCACCTCAGGGGCAATATAATTCTTATACAAATCTAAAACAAAATTCTTATCATTCACAAAAGATGTCTTCTGCTCACCCATATATGATTGATATAGCTTACCGGACTTTATTTTTTGCCAAACAATATTGACCAGTTCCTTATCCATATCCCATTTGTCTAATTTATGACGTTTCTTATAATCCGTTAGAAGGCTATTGTTTTCTAGATACTTAAAAATAGCATTATTGACAAATTTATAATTGGGATTCAAATCGGCATCTGAAGGAAAATTTTTTTTTAGCCCTATATTAATTTCTTCTAGAGCTTTCTTTTTTAAGGCAAGCAAAAGCAATAATAAAAGCATATAAAGCTTATAAATATTATCAAAACTCAAAAAAAGCTGCTTTTGCTGTTGGGGTAAATTGTCAGCGTGTGATAAGCGCATTGCAAAAACGGCTTGTAACACTTTCGTCCTTATATTCCTTCTATTAATCATAAATGTCAATTCATTCTAATGATTTGCAAATTTAATTCATATTTTGTCAAATAAAGCAAAAAAATATTTTTTTTATTTGAATAATTTTTTTGTTAGCTTTGTAGCGTATAAATCTAAAAAAGATAGTTGGAAAATGAGTGAAAAAGAATACACCAAACCAGAAGAGATTTACTCTAAAATTTTTAGAGCAGGTAGGAGAACCTATTTCTTTGACGTAAGAGAAACTAAGGCAGGCGATTACTATCTTACTATTACAGAAAGTAAGAAGAACATGAATGAAGACGGAACTTTTAACTATAAAAAACATAAAATCTATCTCTACAAAGAAGATTTTGAAAAGTTTAAAGAGCTTCTAAACGATGTAACGGATTTTATCATTGAAGAAAAAGGAGAGGAAGTTATTTCTGAAAGACATCAAAAAGATTTTACCCCTATCACTCCGGAAAATACTGAAGAAAACGTAGAAGAAAAAGAGGAAAAAACCGAAACAGACAATAACGACTTCACTAATATTGATTTTGATGATATTTAATCAAATCACATAACCCCTTTATAGAAAGCGCCTCGATATCGGAGCGCTTTTTTTTGATTTAAATAAGAGCAAAAACTGACAAATGTCAAGTTTAAAAAAAAATGTATCTTTGCCCCGAATTTATTTTATAATCAAACCAAATTTTTATGTCTTACAACTTACTCAAAGGAAAAAAAGGAATTATTTTTGGCGCTTTAGACCCCAATTCAATCGCTTGGAAAGTAGCACAAAGAGCTCATGAAGAAGGAGCGCAATTTGTTCTAACCAATGCACCTGTCGCTTTAAGAATGGGAAAAATAAACGAGTTGGCTGAAGAAACCGGTTCACAAATCATTCCGGCAGATGCTACCTCTATGAAAGATTTGGAACATCTTGTCGAAGAATCCGTTAAAATATTGGGTGGTAAAATTGATTTTGTTTTACACTCCATCGGGATGTCTGTAAACGTACGTCGCGGATATCATTATACCGACCAAGATTATCATTTTACCAAAGTGGGTTGGGATGTGTCAGCCCTCTCTTTTCACCGCGTTATGAACGTATTGTATAACAAACAAGCAATGAATGAATGGGGTAGCATTGTGGCGCTATCTTACATCGCAGCCCAAAGAGTATTTCCTGACTACAACGACATGGCTGACAACAAAGCTTATTTGGAGTCAATTGCTCGTAGTTTTGGCTACTTCTTTGGAAGGGATTTTAAGGTACGCGTCAACACCATTTCACAATCGCCCACACCTACCACTGCTGGAAGTGGCGTAAAAGGCTTTGATGGTTTCTTGGCTTATGCTGACAAGATGTCGCCACTAGGAAACGCAACGGCTTTGGAATGTGCAGATTATACCATTTCTTTATTCTCCGACCTAACCAAAAAAGTAACGCTTCAAAACTTATTTCACGATGGGGGATTTTCTAATATGGGTATCAGTGATGAAATTATGAGTATGTTTAACAAACAAGAAGCAAGCGAAGAAAAAAAGACAAAGAAAAAGAAATAGAATTATCAATCTTAATTTTAAAGAGTCCTATCAATAATTTGGTAGGATTTTTTTTATACACCATAATAATCGCATAAAAACTGAAACATATCAGATTTTTTTTGGATGTTATTACTATATTTGGAATTCATTATTAGATTCTTGTTCAGAGAATATTTAAACGAAACAATCATACATTTGTACACATATATTTATGAGCCAAAAAAACAGAAAATTATGAATCCATTAAAAATTATTGTTTTAGCCAAACAAGTTCCGGATACCAGAAACCTTGGGTCAGACGCTATGAAACCTGATGGCACGGTTAACAGAGCTAAAATTCCTACTATTTTTAACCCCGATGATTTAAGCGCTTTAGAAATGGCACTCCATATCAAAGATCGCGTTCCGGGAACCAGTGTTACCGTACTCACGATGGGACCGCCAAAAGCTGCCGATATTATGAGAGATTCTCTTTACCTAGGTGCTGATAAAGCCATTATGATATCCGACCGTCGATTTGGTGGCGCCGATACTCTGGCAACCAGTTATACAATTGCACAAGCCATAAAAAAAATAAAAGATTACGACCTAATCCTAGGAGGCAGACAAGCTATTGATGGTGATACGGCACAAGTGGGACCCCAAACCGCCGAAAAATTACACATCAATCAAGTAACCTACGCAATCGAAATATCGGAAATTACAGATGATAAAATTGTCGTGAAACGAAAACTCGACAAAGGTATCGAAATCGTAGAGGCACTTATGCCCTGTCTTATAACGGTACACGGTTCGGCGCCTGAATGCAGAATGCCTGTTGCCAAACGCGTTATGAAATACAAATATGCAAGAAGTAAAACCGAAATGACCAAAGCAGAAGATTGGCTACAAGAACTGCATAAGGAGCGTCCCTACCTCAAAATTGAAGAATGGAATGTTGAAGATATTGAAGCCGAAAAAGAAAAAATCGGTTTAGCCGGATCACCCACAAAGGTTAAAAGCATTGAAAACGTTGTATTTACAGCTAACGAATCAAAAGTTTTGAGCGATAGCGAAGCTGATATAGAAAACATGATTAAAGAACTGATAGACCATCATACTATCGGATAATCCATTTCATAAAAACAAACAATCATAAACATATGAAAATAGCTCGATAAATACCTAGTGTATAATTTATTGATTTTCATAGGTTTCCAACAAATAATTTAAAATTACAAACACATGAAAAACGTATTAGTTTATTGTGAAGCTGAAAACCAAAAGGTTGCGGAAATTAGCCAAGAACTCCTCTCTGCCGGAAAAAAACTGGCAGAAAAATTGGGCGTTCAACTGGAAGCAATGGTTTTTTCAAACAAACTTGACAACATTCAAACACAAATATCACCTTACGGCGTTGACAAAATCTATATAGCTGATGACAAACGACTCGAACCCTACACCACTTTGCCTCATGCTGAATTAGCCATACATATTATCAAGCAACAAGAACCGCAAATCGTGTTATTTGGTGCCACAGCTACTGGACGCGATTTGGCGCCACGTATTGCCTCTGCATTGGGTTGCGGACTTACCGCTGACACCACCATCTTAGACATTGGTGACCATTATGTGGCAAAAGAAAAAAAGGAATATAAAAACCTGCTTTATGCCATTCGTCCTGCTTTTGGAGGAAGTATTATGGCCAATATTATCAACTGGGACAGATTTCCACAAATGGCAACAGTTCGTGAAGGCGTGATGAAAAATGAAATATTTGACTCCGAGAATAAAAGTCAAATTGAAAAAATTGACGTTAGCAAACTTCTGAATGACAGCCATTTTGTCGTAAAAATATTAGAAAGAAAAATAGAAAAATCTAACGTCAATCTAAAAGATGCCCCCATCATTGTTGCCGGAGGTTATGGCGTTGGTTCAAAAGAAAACTTTAAGCAACTTTTTGATCTAGCAGAAGTACTCGGAGGCGAAGTAGGCGGATCACGTGCCGCCGTCGATGCCGGTTTTATAGAACACGAGAGACAAATTGGTCAAACCGGGGTTACTGTCAGACCAAAACTCTACATAGCGGCAGGTATTTCCGGAGCGGTTCAACACACGGCAGGCATGCAAAATGCCGCCATGATTATCGCTATCAATACCGATAAAAATGCGCCGATTAATCAAATTGCCGATTATATCATCACAGGAGATTTAAATGAAGTCATTCCAAAAATGATTAAAACCTACAAGAAAAACACCAAATAAACTTTAAACTATCGAAAATGAGTAATTTTTATAACGATACACCTGATTTTAGTTTCCACTTATCGCATCCTTTGATGAAAAAAGTAGTAGCACTAAAAGAAAAGAATTTCAATGAAGCCAAAGAATTTGATTATGCACCTATCAATCATGAAGATGCACTCGATTCCTACAATAAAGTATTAGAAATTGTTGGCGAAATCTGCGCCATAACAATTGCTGAGAATGCCGAATCCGTAGATACCGAAGGACCAAAAATCGTGAATAACGAAGTGGTGTATGCCAAAGGTACTACCGAAAATTATCAAGCGCTATACAAAGCCGGAATGATCGGCATGACGCTTCCCAGAAAATATGCCGGACTTAATTTCCCGATTATGCCATACGTAATGGCAGGCGAAATGATTGCACGTGCCGATGCCGGATTTGCCAATATTTGGGGCTTACAAGATTGCGCCGAAACCATCTACGAATTTGGCTCGGAAGAACAAAAAGAGACCTATTTACCTCGTTTCAACGAACAAGGCGACACCGCTGCAATGGTGCTGACAGAACCCGATGCCGGATCCGATTTACAAGCCGTTTCGCTCAAAGCAAGTTGGGACGAAGAAAATAAACTATGGCGCCTCAACGGTGTCAAAAGATTTATCACTAACGGAGATGCTGATATTTCATTGGTTCTTGCCCGCTCTGTCGATGGTACTTCTGATGCACGTGGCTTGTCTATGTTTATTTACGACAGAAAAAACAAAGCCGTAAAAGTTAGACACCTCGAACACAAACTGGGCATCGTTGGTTCACCTACAACCGAATTGGTATTTAACAATGCCCCTGCCGAGTTAGTCGGAAGTGAAAAATTTGGCTTGATAAAATATGTGATGTCTTTGATGAATTCTGCACGATTGGGCGTGGGTGCACAATCCGTAGGAATTGCAGAAGCTGCTTATAGAGAAGCCGTTAAATATGCCAGAGAAAGAACCCAATTTGGACAGCCCATCATTCAGTTTCCTGCTGTCTATGAGATGATTACCAATATGAAAGTGAAAATAGACGGGTTACGTGCTTTGCTCTACGAAACAACCCGATTTGTAGATTTGACCAAAGCTTACGAAGAAACCATGAAGTCTAGAAAGCTCGAAAAAGAAGAGCGTATGGAGATGAAACATTACGGCAAATTGGCCAATGTTTTTACACCGCTCATTAAACTGATGGGAAGTGAAGCTTCTAATAGCATTGCCTATGATTCCTTGCAAATACACGGTGGAACCGGTTTTATGAAAGATTTCCCTATCGAACGTATTTACAGAGATGCCAGAATTACTTCCATCTACGAAGGTACCAGTCAACTACAAGTTGTAGCCGCTATCCGAGGGGTAACAACGGGTGTTTATATAGACCAAATTCGTGTTTATGAAGCGGAAGTGAGTGAAGAAAATCAAAAACTAAAAGAAACACTTCAAGAACTAACCACACAATATACTAAAGCAGTCGAAAAAGTAGAAGCTGCTGAAAATCAAGATTATCTGGATTTTCACGCCAGAAGATTGGTCGAAATGGCAGGTAATATCTTAACAAGTTATTTATTGATTTTGGACAGCCAACGAAACAAAGTTTATGAAAAATCCGCCAAACTGTTTGTCGAATTGGCTGCTGCTGAAAATCAAAAGAATAACGATTATATCTACCGATTTGATATTTCGGAATTAGATTTTTACAAACAAGCTATTGCAGAATAAATCAATAAAATTCTTAGTTTTTAATCCCGCTAATTCATTAACGGGATTTTTTTCTAACATTTAATAATCAAAAATCTAATCAAATTTTGCGTATTTTTGAACAAAAATAAAGCCATGCAATCCTACATCAATATACATCCCGATTTCCAACTTAATGGGCAGCATTTTGATCATGCACAAGAAATGATGGCTTTTGTAAAAAAATCTTTTCCAAAAGACCACAATTTTATACAACAATTATTTGATAATCAAACATTTATTATAGCCAAAACATCCGGCTCTACCGGAAACCCGAAAGCGATAAGATTAAAAAAGAAATATTTGGTCAACAGTGCTAAAAATACTATTGATTTTTTTCGATTAACACCTAAAACAACTGCCTTGCTGAACCTATCCTCAGATTTTATTGCCGGTAAAATGATGTGGATACGTGCCTTAATCGGCGGATGGCATCTCGATGTTATCTCACCCGAAAATATAAGTATTTCAAAGCAACTAAAATCCCACCACTACGATTTTGGTGCAATGGTACCTCTACAAGCCTATCAAAACAGTGATTTGCTTCATAAAATCGACAAATTAATCATCGGTGGTGGGGTTGTAACGACTGCCTTGCAAAATAAAATAAATCATCAAAAAAATAAAATATTTGCTACCTATGGCATGACTGAAACCATTACACATATTGCTGTAAAAGCTTTAAATAAAGCAGCAAAAAAAGATTTTTACCATAATCCTCTATCGGTTGATGCTTATCAATTATTGAACAATATCAGCATAAGACAAGACCAAAGGAATTGCTTGGTGGTAGAAGCGCCGGAACTGTCCGATGAAACCATTATCACCAATGATATTGTAGAAATATTAGATGAAAAACACTTCAAATGGTTGGGGCGTTATGACAACATCATCAACAGCGGCGGATTGAAATTTATGCCTGAACAAATCGAAGCTAAACTAACCGCTTTTATTCCTGAAAACTTCTTTATTGCAGGCCTTCCTGACGAAAAATTAGGGGAAAAAATTGTCATGATTATCGAATCAGCACACAAAAAAGAGAATCTAAATTTTAAAAAATATTTAGCTCCTTACGAAATACCACAAAGTATTTTTTATCTACCTCAATTTAAAAAAACAACTTCCGGCAAAATCAAACGGAATGAAATATTGGAAGATTTATTCAAACATAATTAAATTCTATTTATCTCATAAGTAACATTTATAACAAATTGGCTTGTTTGAATAAAAAAAATATAATTTTGCAGAAATTTTTAGACAATGACAAAACAAGAAGTAATAAATCAAATTAGGCAAGCAAAAATGGGACATAAAAGATGGGTATCGTATGCAAAAGCTTTGCATTTAGGCATTCCCGTTGATAAAAATGCGGTACCTATGGTAGAAACCGAATGTGGATTTGGTAAATGGTACTATGGTGATGCAACCATATTTTCTGACCTCGACAGTTATCAAGCTATTGAACAACCTCATAGCATGTTGCACAATCAATATATGCAATTATATAAAGCTAGAAAACAACCTGCAAAATCCGGTTTGTTTGTATCCAGTAAATCTGCCGGTAAACAAAAAGCTGACAAGTTAGACAAAATGATGGGACAACTGCTACAGGTATCTGAAATGCTATTAGAAAGTCTTAAAGAATTTGAAAATGATGTAAAAAATATGTCAGATGTTGAAATCAGCAGACTGGTTTAACAGAACTTTTTTTACAAAATATTAACCCCAGATACGCGTGTTTAATGCCAAGATATCTATGACTTGCAACACGCTTTCTATTTCTTTAAAAATTCGGTCAACTTGTTGTTCGTCCACCGGTAAGCCTGTATTAAGTTCAAACCTGTCTTGATGGGAATGAATGGCTATAAAAATAAACTGATCTCTAAAACTGTAGTAGATTTTGGTATTGAATAAATCTTTAAGTTTTAGTATTCTTTCCATCATATCCGGTGTCAAAATATAGCGCGCCTCTACTTGGTCATCGCTGTATGTATTATAAATTTTTTCAAAACGGGGATTTTCTAATACCGCTTTATGCTTTCCGTTAAATAGTTTTTCAAAAAAACCATCGCTACCCTCAACCACTCTGGTAAAACCTTTTAATTTCTTGTTAAACTCAGCCACAAAAAAAATTCCTTCAAAAATGGTTTCATAATAGGTGCTTGTATGTCCTTTTGAATCAGTTCTTTCGTGTTTTTCTTCGGCCAAAATTTCAGAAAACTTGAATTTTGTCTTTCCTCTTGTGCCTGTAAACAAATCTTCTCCTTTAAATCGGTCAATTTGGCTGTTAAAAATACCGGAATACCTAAACTCTTGCCAAGTGATATGCGCTTGTGGCTCATAGCTAATACCCAATTCTTCATCTTGATTGACCAAACTCGAAACGATTTGTGTTTTAAAAGTATTTTTCTTGTTACCAATGATACTGTTTTGTACACCGCCGCCAATAAAACCGGCTATAACCACCACTATTATAAAGAAAATCATCGCTTGGTTTAGGTAGCAAATTGGCAATAAAATAATTGAAAAAATAGCAATGCCAATCCACATATTCCTAATATTTTTTTTGGATTGGATTACTTCGTCATTCATTTGCTTTAATCGCTCTTGAATGTTTTTGCTTATTTTGGGGGAAATCATTCGTTAAACAAGTCTTTTACACTAGGTGTTTCGCGTTCCTCTTTGGGTATTTCGATAAATGAAGCCGGTTTTAAATTCATATTTTTTGCAAAAATACTTGACGGAAACACCTCCAAAGCATTGTTGTATTCCAAAACACTGGCATTATAAGTACGTCTTGCTGCTGACAATTGCGCTTCTACTTCATTTAAACTTTCTTGCAATTGAATAAAATTTTCATTGGCTTTTAAATCGGGATAATTTTCAACATTAATTTTCAATCCACTTAACCGGCTGCTTAATTGGCTCTCCAATTTCATTCTGTCCGCATCAGACAAATCCTTGTCTTCTATGATTTGCGAACGCAACTTTACAATATCTGTAAGCGTTCCACGCTCATGCTCCATATATTTCTTGACCGATTGAACCAAATTTGGAATCAAATCGTGTCGTTTTTTGAGCATCACGTCAATGGTACTCATGGTATTTTTTACATTATTCTTTTTGCGAATTAGTCCATTATAAATGGATAATCCTATCAAAAAAATGACTAAAACAATAACTAAAAGGATGATTAGAGGCATAATAATATATTTTGAGGGTTAATTTAAAACAAATTTAAGCTATTTTATCCAATTAAATTATTTTTCTTACTTTAGCCATAGTTTAAAGCCCATAAATTTATATCGATGACCAACAACGAACTTATACTTGCCACCAATTTTGTGAACCACACCGACAGAAACATATTTTTAACCGGAAAAGCAGGTACCGGAAAAACTACCTTTTTACATCAAATCAAACAAGAAAGTTTAAAACGAATAGTAATTGTAGCACCCACCGGTGTAGCAGCCATCAATGCCAAAGGCGTTACGATACACTCCTTCTTTCAAATGCCTTTCGGACCTATTTTACCGGAACAAGAAACTCAAAATATCAAACGTGATTTTAAGCGAAAATTCAATCGTAAAAAGATTGACATCATTCGTTCCCTCGATTTATTGATTATAGATGAAATTAGTATGGTTCGTGCCGATTTGCTCGATGGCATTGACCAAATACTTCGTAAATACAAAGACCGCAACAAAGTCTTTGGCGGCACCCAAGTATTGATGATTGGCGACTTGCAACAATTGGCACCCGTTGTAAAAGAAAACGAATGGAAACTCTTAAAAAAATATTATCAAACACCTTTCTTTTTTAGTAGCAAAGCTTTTCAGCAAGCACAAGCTGTAAACATCGAACTTAAACATATTTACCGGCAAGAAGATGAAGTTTTTATCAAAATTTTAAATGAAATCAGAGATAATAAAATGTCAGAGGAATCGGCAAATTTGCTCAACCAACGCTATCAAAAAGATTTTGACCCAAAGGACGATGAAGGATACATCTTATTAACCACACACAATTACAAAGCGAATAAAATAAATCAGGAAAAACTCGCTAAACTAAAAACAAAAAGCTACAAATTTAAGGCATCTATCGATGGGCATTTTCCCGACAATGCTTTTCCGAATGATGAAGTATTGACACTCAAAAAAGGTGCGCAAGTCATGTTTATAAAAAATGACAGCAGTTTTGAAAAACAATATTTTAACGGTAAAATCGGCAAAATCACTTCTATCTCAAAAGATCATATTAGTGTGCAATCACCCAGTGATGACTTTGAGATTGAAGTAAAACAAGAAACTTGGAACAATGTCAGCTATGATTTAAATACCGAAACCAATGCCATTGAAGAAAAAATCAAAGGCAGTTACGCACAAATTCCCTTACGATTGGCTTGGGCAATTACCATACATAAAAGCCAAGGGCTAACATTTGAAAAAGCCATTATCGATGCGGAATTGTCTTTTGCTCACGGGCAAACTTACGTCGCCCTAAGCCGTTGCAAAAATCTGGAAGGTCTGGTACTCAAAAGTCCTATCAAAGCACAAAGTATTATCAACGATGCACGCGTTTCTTCATTTAATGAAGCGGTAGCTGCCCTCCAACCCGATGAAAAAGAACTGAAAAAATCGCAAAAATTATTCATCATAAATCTTATCGACGAACTGCTAGATTATTTTCCATTTATTTATCCGGCAAACAGATTGATGGATATTTATTATAGCAATGCCAATAGTTTTAAAGGAAACATTACCGATCCTTTAAAAATAATGAAACAAGAAGCCATTATTCCACTTTTGCGGGTAAAAGAAAATTTTATCAAGCAAGTAAAAATCATGAGCAAAGATGTTGTCGATTTAGAACAAGATAAAGCTATTCAAGTGCGAATAAAAAAAGCGATTGCTTATTTTTTGGAACAGACGCAAGAAAAAATAGAAAAACCTTTTGCCGATTTTAACTTTTCGACTGAAAACAAGCAACTCGATAAAGATTTTAGCAAAAACGTACAAAAAATCGATGAATTATTATCCCAAAAACTATTTTTGCTCAAAAACTTGAATAATGGATTCCAAATAAAAAAATATCTTTCTTTAAGAGCCGATGCCATTTTGCAACAGCAACCCAAAAAAAAGAAGAAAAAAGACATTAGTAATTTACTGAAACATTCTGACCTTTTTGAAGCACTTCGAGATTTGCGTGCATCTTTTGCTTTTGAAGAAGATATTCCGCATTTTCAAGTATTTACACAAGAAACCTTATATGAACTTTGCGATAAATTACCGGTAACCCGGCAGCAATTAAAAAAAATAAACGGTATCGGTAAGGTACGCCTCCAAAAATATGGTGACGATATAATTGAAATCATACAAGCCTATTGCCTGGAGAATAAAATAGAAATGCGAGAGGATCAAGCTGAAAAAATAAAGAAAAAAACAACAAAAGGACAAACAAAACAAATTTCGTTAGAAATGTTTCGATCCGGAAAAACACCGGAAGAAATAGCTGCGAAAAGGGAATTAACCAAAGGAACCATCATCAATCACTTATCGCATTTTTTGCCTACGGGCGAAATTAAAATTACGGATTTGATAGAAGCTAAAAAATATGATGCCATCAAACAAATAATCGAGAATAATAGCTTTGAAAACCTAACCGAACTGAAAAAAATTGCTAAAGATAAATATTCTTATGACGAGCTGCGATTGGTGTTAAAATCTACCACAAACAACTAATAAACAATTAACTACAATATATACTTACAATCAGGACACCCAGACTTTCAGCATACGCCATTTGTCAAAAATATCCTTTCTAAACTCGTATTTATCAAACTTTTTTCTCATTAATAGCTCGGTCATTTCATCTTTTAGATATTCATTTATTTCAAAATAAACCAAGGCATTTTTGGATGTATTTTTTCTAGCAAAATCTAAAATTTTATTATAAAAAATCAACGGATTTTCGTCCGAAACGAACAATGCCTTATGGGGTTCATAATTCAAAACATTGTCTTGCATCAAGCCTTTTTCACTATTTCGAATATAAGGCGGGTTGGATACTATAACATCAAATTTCTCTTTAAAATCAGTAGCAGACAAAATATCTACCCTACGAAAAGAAATAGTAACTTTATGTAAATCTGCATTTTTTTGTGCTGTCAGCAAAGCCGTTTCCGAAATATCGACTGCCGTTACTTCAGCATTGGGCAAAGTTTTTGCCAAACTGATGGCAATGATACCACTCCCCGTCCCTATGTCTAAAATTTTTAATTCTTTTTGTGTTTCAAAATCTTGTAAAATCCATTCGACCAGTTCAGCGGTTTCAGGTCTGGGAATCAATACATCTTTATTGACCAAAAATTTTCTACCATAAAACTCCTTTTGACCTGTAATATGTTGCAAAGGCACTGCTTCCTGTAATTTCTCCAAAGCCGACAACATCTCCGATTCTTCCATTGAAATCTCAGGATTCAAACTCACATCAATTCGATCTAAATCAGCATAAAATTCGGTTAAAGTATAAAAAATAGCCCTGATTTCTACCGGTTCATACAGCTTTGATAAATCTCTCAAATATAAGCCTAATAATTCTTTTACAGCTTTCATGTGTTTATAATTTTATTTTTTTATTGGTAACACATGGAACCACCATAATCATATCTTTGTGTGTAAAGTGAATCATACATGGTGGTTTCATAAATCAAATTTTCGGACCACCGTTTTTAATATTTCATCCGACAATTTTTCAACCGTGTTTTCAGCTTGAAGATAAATCGTATCTCTTGGCAATAGAACTTCTAAGATAGATTTGGCTTTTGATTGAATTTTAACAAAATTATCAATCTTTTTTGACCCGTTTTGTCCACTTTCATATACAGAAATCTTTGTTTTTCGGTCTATTTGACTTTGCAAAGAAAGCTGTAAATAAAAAATCAAATCGCTTGGCTGGTATTGGTTTTTAAAAAATTCAGCTAGTGAAGCCGGAGCACCCATTGCCTGCTCTATCGCCCAATATTTGTACCAATGCGAATCAAAAATTAAGAAATCGGCTTCTGTGTTTATAGCTCTTTGATAAGCTTCATTAAAAGCGTGAAATATAAATAGACTTCGACTCGTCGAGTGTAAATTCACAACATATTTTTCGACATTCAAATCTTTTTTATAAATCGTCCAGGCTTTAAATTCTTCCCTCGTAATAATGTCCCAAACCGATACAATTCGACTGTTAGGGAGTTTTGTTGCTAACAATTCGGCTTGTGTAGATTTTCCACTTCCATCGAGCCCCGTAATACAAATTGTCCTCATTTATGTTTCTAATTTAACAATAGCAAAAAAATAACCGATGCAACAGGAAGCGTAAGATTATCCAATCCTTTAGTGGAAAAAGCTTCAACTAATGTCAAAATAATAGAATGCAATAAACTATAAATCAGAATATTATGGAGGTGCGAATAATATTTCAAAAGATAAAATGAAAGCAAGAAAGCTATTATAAAAAAAGTAAAAGAACCACCAATAGATTTTGCATTTGACGTAAACTTAAACTTTTTTATCGGCAATTTACTGCCGACCAAAGCCGCAAAGGCATCAGCAAAGACAATTACGCTAAAGGGCAAATAAAATAGTAGCACATCGTCGGTATATCGATATGCCCAAAACAACAGCCA